>CAKVLR010000001.1 GCA_934757855.1 uncultured Clostridia bacterium
TAAAAATGCTGTATGGCAAAACTTTTTGTCTTTGCGAGGGAGTGTAGCGACCGCGGCAATCTCAAAAAGTTTTGCAAGAGAGTATAACACCTATCATAATTTTCTTAACCTATCATTACTAAGTAAGGAAACTTTACACAATGTCCAGTCTGAGCAGTATAATTTGGCAAGAGATTGCCGCGCTACGCTCGCAATGACAAGAGGCAGTGTAAAGTCTTATAAATATTCAGAGCAAGGCTTAGATAAGAAAAATCAAGAAATAGTACCTGTCATTACGAGGGAACGCAGTGACCGCGGTAATCTCTTTAACCTGCAACTTTTTGCAGAAAAAGAGGAGAATAAAACCTCAAAATCAAAGCGCTTGCATCTAGTGACCTCTTTAATTCTCATTCTTATATTAGCGTTATCAATGTTGCCAGTTATACTTATCAGCAAAAATACAAATGCGTATAAGTCTAGCACTACAACCTATGTCAAAGTTGGTGAGTTGTGGAATAGTAATGCAAAAATGTTTAACAACACAAATTTAAACACATTATTAATATATTTATCTTCATCAGGTACAATAGATGGTGTAAATGCTAGCAATGTAGATGCTGGTACAATTCGTGGGTACACCTATAATAATAAAACAAATAGTCAATCTATTGTAGTCACTTTGGGAGGTTTGGAGTGGCAAGTAGTGTACTTAACTACTCACAAGAGTACTGGGGCGAAAGTGGCAACACTTTTGTTAAATGATACAACCGATACAAGTGTTTGGGGAAAACACAGCAGTTCCTCAGTTGGCTCATACCCTGCAAATATGTATGGTACGAGTTATATGCGCGCTGTTACCCTTAATAATGGTGGACAGTATGCGACAAGTAACTCAGCACTATCTTCTAGTGCTTCACAAAGTTCAAGTAACAAATATGCAAAATTCACAATGAGTACATATGGTTTGACATCTCATTTGGTACAACCAAAATACATAGGTTACCAAACAACTTCACAAGGTAGTAGTTATAATGGTACTGGTTATAGATTAAATAACGAAGCAATAGGTATAGGCGGTGGTTACTCGGGCTATAACTATTCAGATAAGACCAATTACAACAAGTGGGGCGATGATTATGTATGGCTACCAAGTCGATCAGAATTAGGCTACGAAGATGCTCACCCAGGTATATGGAATTTAAGTGTAAATGAACGCGCAATAAGTGGTACTTACTCGTGGTCGCGCTCTTCCAGTAGCAGTAGTTCGTACGGTGCGTATGATGTGGACCCCTCTGGGTCTAGCAGCAATAGCAGGTTTGTGAATGATTCCTTCGCTGTTCGTCCTGCGCTCCACTTAAATCTTAAATCTGCCGTGTCTTACGCGACGCTCCAAGTTTCTGTTTCTTCGAGTAATAGTAGTCAAGGAACTGTAACTTCGAGTGGCGCATACACGGGTACATATTACAGAAATGGCGATTTAGCCACAATCACAGCAACCCCAAAATCTGGCTATATTTTCGACTACTGGACAGTAGGCGGAACGAGGGTAAACTTTAACCCACACTCTTTTGAGGTTACAAAAGACACAACTTGTGTAGCATATTTCAAACAAGGCTGTACAGTTACATTAAATACAAATAACGATAGTTACGGCACGGTTTATGGTGCGGGTACTTACGAAAGCGGAACGGCTGTAACTTTGTCCGCATATCCAAAAACTGGCTATGCATTTGAGTACTGGGAAGATAGTGGGGGAAACAAGATAACCTCACAAACCTTAACACTTACAGTTACGGGCAATTTAACTTATACCGCCGTATTTCGGGCGAGTTATGGGTTAACAATTACGAGCGACACGAGCATAAATATCGACTCATGTGCCACTGGAATGTTCCAAACAGACTATTATATTGTGCCAGCAAGTGGCTACTATATTTACAGCGTGCAAGTTGCGGACAAACCAGCGCAAATTATGCAATATCGTAGTGGAATACTAGACTATTCTAGCACTTCGGCAAACATTCACTATGAAATCAACGAAGATGGCACTATTTTGCACCTATCGGTAGTGTATCCGCGTGCAAATATTGCGATAAAACTTGTCTTTGCGAACACCGCACCAACGCTCAAAAATAACGCAAGCGCGGGCGGTGGTCCAACTGGTATAAATGTGTCCGCAACATATGGCGGAACGGCGGGGGTCGTTGGTGATAATTTTGATGATTTAGCCGATACCGATACAATTATTTTCTATGCAACTGCAAACCAACAAGGCTATGTTTTTGAAAAATGGATAGATAGCAACGGCAATACTCTTAGCACAAAAGCAAGTATTAGACTAACCAAAAAGCAAGCCTATGACACAAAAATTACCGCCGTGTTTATACAAAACACCGCAGGTACAAACTCCTCAACCGACACAGGCGACCATAACTTTATAGGCTAGGAGAAAGAGATTGCCCCTTGAAGTACCGTTAGGTACGGAAAGTCTGGCAGTACACGGAGGTAAAGTAGAAACGACAAGATATTAGCCAGCCCACCCCTTGCAGGGGTTCGCAATGACAAAAGCAAAAATCAATAACCAAAAAAGAATGACAAGTGTCATTCTTTTTGAATTGTGTTATTTTCGCATTGCAAAGGTGATAATTCCTGATATTAAGCCGATAATAGAGCCAAAAACGAGGTCATTTAAGAGATTTAGCGATATGCGAAATTCGCCATCAAGTATAGAAAAAGTGAGGAACGCAAATATTGTATATAATGCACCGATTATCAGCCCCCAAAGCCAGCCGTTAGATTTTATTTTTTTACTTGCAATAAAGCAACCAAACAAAATACTCAGCACTTTTATTACTTGATTGATAGGCGAAATTGCGTTTTCGTTGAGGCTGGTAAACTTAATCACAAAGGCAAACACCAGCACGCATAGTAGTGAAAAGGCTATTGCCCAAAATACGCCTTTTAGCATACCCAAAATATTTGTACTTTTGCTATTCATTGATAATTTTGAACTTTCGACCATTTTTCCTCCAAAGTTTTTTATAAATGTATGTTTTCACTAATTTTTTTATTACAAATTTGATAAAATTCGTATTTTTTGGAAATAATCTCAACGAAATTTGAAAAAAGCGGTTAAAATAATTGACTTGATTGCCGTTTTATATTATAATGACAAGTAACTACAAGGAGTTTACTTAATGAATAAGGCTACATCAATTAAACGATTTATTTTTATTGGTATATTTTTAATTATCGGAATTATTTTGGCATTTGGTCAATTTAATATCCCTGGTACAAATTATACTTACAATGGTTTTGCAAATTCAATCAAACTTGGTCTAGACTTGAAGGGCGGAGTGCTAGCAGTTTACGAGGCTTCTAGTCTAAAAGAGGGCGATGATGCTGATTTTGACCAAAAGTTGATTGCTACAAAACAGCGTGTTTCTGACCTGATTACAAAAGAGTATACCGAGGCTGTTATCTCTATTCAACAAGGCAACCGTATCCGTGTGGAAGTGCCTGATGTTTCCGACCCTGAGGAGATTTTTGACTTGATAGGCAAGCCTGCTTCTTTGGAATTTAAAAAGGAAAATAGCGCCACTGCTGAGGCTGTTTTGACTGGACAAAACATAAAATCAGTACAAGCGGGTCAGCAACAAAATTCTTCTGGGCAACTTGAATATGGTGTTTCCATTACTTTTGATGCTGAGGGTGCGCAAAAATTCTTTGAATTGACTACTGAGCAACAAGGCAAATCAATTTATATCTTTAAAAATGGCGAATTATTCTCTGCTCCAACTGTAAATAGTGCTATTGCGGGGGGTACAACTTTTATCTCTGGTAGTATGGACGACTATCAAGCAGCGGAGGATTTTGCGTTACAAATTTTGAGTGGTACTTTCTCTGTAAACCTTACACTTTTGGAAAATACAGTAGTTAGTGCGACTTTGGGTGACAACGCGTTACTTTACGGCTTGATTGCTGGTGCAGTTGCGCTAGTATTAATCTTTGCATTTATGATTTGGCGTTATCGTATGATGGGCGTAATGGCTTGTATTGCATTGTGTTTCTACACTATTTTGATGCTATTCTTCTTGCAAGCAATTCCGCTTGTTCAGTTGACTTTGGCTGGTATCGCAGGTATTATCTTGTCTATCGGTATGGCGATTGATGGTAATATCATAATTTTTGAGCGTATCAAAGAAGAATACGCATTAGGTAAGCGTATAGCGCCTTCTATGCGTGCTGGTTTTAAACGCGCTTTGCCTGCAATTTTGGACTCAAACATTACTACAATCGTAGTTGCGCTTGTGCTTGCATTGTTGGGTACTGGTTCTATCCAAGGTTTCGCAATTACATTGCTCATCGGTGTAGTTTTGAGTATGTTCTCATCTATTATTATTACTCGTGGATTGTTAAATCTCTATTATCCACTCAATATGGCAGATGCCAAAAAGTACAGTTTGAGAAGGGAGGATAATGTAAATGAACTCGCATAACAAGTATGAAGAAGCCAAGAAAAAATTTACCCCTTCAAAATGGAGTAAGTACTTTTGGGCATTTAGTTTGACTGTAATTTTAGTCGGTATCATTGTGTTCGCTTGCAAAGGTTTTAACCTCGGTATGGACTTTACTGGTGGTAATATCATCAAAGTGCAAACCAATACTGATATAACTACCGCCGAATATGATGCTATCAAAAATAAGGCGAACGAAGTTTTGACCGCAAATGGTCTAAGAGTTTCACTTATTCAAACTGAGGGGGAAAGCGGTGAAAAGGCAGTTTCTATTCAGTACCAAAACAAAGCAGGCTCTACCGATAGTGAGATGAGTGAAATTAATACGACTATCGCTACCGCATTGCGTGAGGCTTTCCCTGATTATACCATTGTAAACGCTGAGTCAAAAAGTGCTACTGCAAGTAGTGAATTGTTGACAAACGCTTTGCTTGCTGTGGTAATTGCGCTTATATTCATTATGATTTATATTGCGTTTAGATTTGAATTTTTGAGTGGTGTTGCTGCGCTAATTACATTGTTCCACGATGTGCTAATTATGTGTGCAGTGACTTGTATTTGCCAAATTGAAATCAATAGTGCGTTTGTAGCGGCAATTATTACCGTACTTGGTTACTCAATTAACAACACTATTATCATTTTTGATAGGGTGCGTGAAAATATGCGCAAGCCTAGTCTTGACTCGCTCAGTAATAGGGAAATTGCGGACTTGTCCGTAAGACAAACTCTAAACAGAACTATCAATACTTCTGTAACTACTATTGCATCAATCTTTATGTTGGCTTGCATAGGTGTGCCACAAATGCGTGAATTTGTAATTCCTATTTTGATTGGTTTGCTTGCTGGTACTTATGCATCAATCTTTATTTCTGCGCCTCTATGGACCGCTATGATGTCAAAATCTAAGCACAATCTTAGACAAAAAGCAAAAGAAAAAGAGGCAAAGGCAAAGAGCGAGGAGAATACCGTTGAAGCAATCGCTACACCTGTTGAAGAATAAAAAATTGCCTTCCTTATTTTAGGAAGGTTTTTTTAAAGGATATACTATGGAATTTAGAAAAATTGTAAATTTAGACAATACTTTAACTGCAAATGAAATAGAAAAAAAGTTTAAGATTTCGCACGATGTGGCTGAAATCTTGCTTTTGCGTGGCTTCAATACTTACGAAAGTATAGAAAAATTTTTGAACCCGCAAATATGTGATATGTACGACCCATTCCTTTTTAATGAAATGGACACAGTTGTAGCGCGCATAAAAAGAGCAATCACTAATAACGAGAAAGTATTGATTTTTGGTGACTATGATGTAGATGGTATCACTAGCACTTATATTTTGCTTGATTATTTCAAAAAAGTTGGGCTAAACTGCGACACTTTTTTACCGAATAGGTATTCGGACGGTTACGGGCTTACGCACGATGCGGTTGATTATGTGATAAAGCAATTTCAGCCAAACCTTATCATAACTGTTGACTGTGGTATCAGCGGGTATGAAGAAATCGAGTATATCAAAGGCTTTGGTATTGATGTAATTGTGACCGACCACCACGATTGCCCTGAGATTTTGCCTAAATGTCCTATAATTGATGCAAAATTACCAAATCAAAGGTATCCTTTTAGAGAACTTTGCGGAGCTGGTGTAGCGCTAAAATTGGTAGAGGCTTTGGCTGGGCGTGATACGGCGTTGAAATATTTGCCTGTGTGTGCGATTGCTACCGTTTCGGACATTGTGCCTCTTGTTGATGAAAATCGTATCATCGTAAAATTGGGCTTAGACAAGCCACTTAGTGCATATCCCGATGGAATTGTTGCGTTAGCAAAAGAATTGAAACTAGGGTCAAAACTCACAAGTCAAGAGGTTAGTTTTAAACTTGCTCCAAAACTAAACGCCGCTGGTAGAATGGGTGATGCAAATCATAGCCTAAAACTATATGTTGAAAAAGACAAAAATGAAATTCGCAAATTGATTACTCAATTACTTGTTTACAATACAGATAGGCAAGAATTGTGCAATGTTGTGTATGCCGACTGCATCAACGAACTTAAAAAAGTGAATTTGTCCGACCAAAAAGTGATAGTGCTTGCTAAGAAAAATTGGAGTATAGGTATTCTAGGAATTGTTGCTGCGCGCATTGCTGAAGAATACAACAGACCCGCATTTTTACTTGGCGAAGAGGGTGGCTTTTTCAAAGGTTCTTGCCGTAGTATTGAAGGTATGAATATTCATAGTTTGCTTACTCAGTTGAGTGATATTTTAACAAGTTTTGGTGGACACACGATGGCTGCTGGAATGACTATTGCTGAGGACAAATTAGATGAATTTAGGACTAGACTAAACAAAATTGTTGAGCAAGAGTATCCTGAGGAATTTTTTGCGCCTTATTATCAATATGATTTAGATATAAATGCAGATGAAATTTCTATCGACAGGTTAAAGCGTTTGGAAATTTTGGAGCCTTACGGTTGCCAAAACCCTACACCTATATTTAGACTTGAATTTGAAAAGTGTTCAGTAACCCCTATGAAAAACAACCCGAATCACTTAACAATTCAACTTCCGCAAGTAAATTTACTTGCATTTAACAGTGCGGAATACTTTAACCTGGCTAGCCAAAGTAGTAAAAAAGAATGTTTGGCTGAATTGTGGGTTGATGTGTTTAGGGGGAATAGTAGTTGTAAGGGTATCATCAAGCGTTTGCAGTTGGAGGCTTCGCCAAATGTAGGGGCGGAACGAATTGGCGGGGAGTATATCAAGCAACTTGCTTTGAGTTCGCAAGGCATTAAGCCAAAGTACACCTCATACAAAAAACACGAACTTTTGCATTTGTTGAAAGAAAGCAAAAGTAGCATATATGGTACTTTGATTATTGCAAATACTTTGCAAAGTTACAAAGATTTTGTGGATAATTTTGCAAAAGATTTTAAAATAATTTGTTACGAATATTTAACCATTACAAATAATAATGGCTACAATACACTATGCCTTTGCCCATCGCTTGACAATGATTTTAAGAATTACAACCGTATAATTTTACTGGATAGCGTGCTAGATGAGGCATATATTGTGAATTTCAACTTAAATAGTACGGCAACAATTTATTTGCAAAATGCAACTCCATTTTTGTATTCACCTTTCGCAAATTTGGATATTTCGCGTAAGACTTTTGGTGAATATTTTAATATAATAAAAAAAGCAAGCAAAATGTGTCAAGTGGCGTTTGATGATTACAATTATTACAACAAACTAAAACGCACTCAACACAATATCAACTATGTGCAGTTTGTGTGTTGTGTGGCGACTTTTGAACAGTTGGGGCTATTGGAAGTAAATAATGAAGTGGGGAATTATTTTATCACAATGAAAAGTTCCAATCCTACTCAACTTACACAGTCGCACTTTTACAACAAACTTGAATTAATTATGAAATCATATTAATGAGGAAAAAATGACCAGATTAAGAATACCCAAAGTTATGCCAAAACCAAAAGATTTTTCAAAAATACCTTGGACAGAGGAGTTTCGTAGTAAATTTCCTACTCACGCGGTAGAAAAATATCTCGATAATGGTATTGCAGAAGAAGATTTGCGTGACTTTTTGTTTGCTGAAAAGCATTTAGATTTTCGCAAGTCGTTAGTACTGGTTGAGGCTTTGAAAAATGAACGCGGTATAGTTCGTAACGATAATGAAATTTTATTGACAATAAATTTGCCTTTTTGTGAGTGGCGTTGTGTAAATTGTAAGCGAACAATGTACCAAAGAAGCAAATGCACTGATGCGTTTATGTATTATTTTGATGCTTTGATGAAAGAAATTCAATTCACGCGTGAGATAATCAAGAAAAAGTGCTATCTTGTAAAAGCGGTGTGCTTTACGGGCAATTTGCTTGCTCTTGATGAGCCTGAAATTGCAAAAATTTTGGAGGCTTGCACCTATACTTTGAGTGAAATTTGCGTCGAACTTGGCAACCCTAAATTTATCACAAAATCAAAACTTGAAATTCTCAAAAAATACAATGTCAATAGAATAATTGTAAATGCACTTACTTTTAACACTGTATCATTGAGAAAGTTGTGTAGAAGATACGAATTTAAAGATATTTATGATTACTACAAATTGATAGCCAAGTTTGATTTTGATTTGAGTATTGAACTGGGTGTCGGTGTTCAAAATGAACACGAAATTCAGTTGGGCAGAAATATTCAGTTGGCGATTGAGTTGGGAGCAAGTTGTATTGACTTTTATTCAAGATACTGTCCATATAGCGTAGATAATAATGAATTGACTGATATAAAAGCAATTTCTGAGCAACGAAAATTGCTGGAATTTGTAAATGCAACTATGCAAAAACACGGATATGTGCCTTACTTTTTGTACTGTACCGAAGTAGAAAACGGTTGTTTTGAAAATATCGGCTATTGTTTGCCAAACAAGCGTTGCAAATATATGGAGGACTTGCGCGAAGAAATTTCAACAATTATTGGTTGTGGTACTGATGCAAAAACTACTATTGTGAATAATTTACACCACACGCGCAAAAGTATGACAAATACATATGATTTAGGGCAGTATGTTTTTGGTATCGAGCAAGTTTTGGATAAAAAGCGAAAGTTTTTTGAGCAAAAATCTTTACAAAACGACTAGTTTGTGATACAATGAAAAAGTACCTTTATCACAGTTTTACGGTTTAACTCCGCGTTTTACTTTGATTTGGGCAAATTTTATAAAGGAGAACGAATAATGAACAAGCAAGAAATTATCGCTAAGTTCGGTAGAAAAGAGGGCGACACTGGTTCACCAGAAGTGCAAATTGCTTTGTTGACTGCTCGTATTACAGCATTGACTGAGCATTTGAAGACACACCCAAAAGACAACCACACACGCCGTGGTTTGCTTAAACTTGTTGGTAAGCGTAAAGGTTTGTTAAACTACCTTGAAAAGACTGACCTTGAAAAGTTTAGAGCATTGAAAAACGAACTTAGTATTCGTTAAAAAAGAAGCGAGATTTACTCGCTTTTTTGTTTTTTGCCTCTATTTTATGGTAAAATATCTTTCTATATGATATAATTAGGATATGGAAAAGACTTTATTTATTGATGCGCACGCACACTTATTTGAAGATAAAATAGATAAAAATTTTATTGATTTAAGCGGTATGGAAGCGGTAATCGTTTCTGCGTACAAAAGAGAAAATCTGCATACTGCATTGGATTTTTGTATTTCAAATAATAAATATTTTTGCACTTTGGGTATTCACCCTGAATTTGCGAATGAATATGACCTAGCAGTACAAAATATGATTGAGTTTGAGTCAAAAAATATCGTGGCAATAGGCGAAATAGGACTTGATATTACTTATTCAATGCAATATAATACACAAATTAGTACTCTTTTAGCACAACTTGATTTAGCTGAAAAACTTAATTTGCCGATTGTGGTACATTTGCGCAAAAAACAAGATTTTGTTACATTTTTTGATTGTATCAAAGGTCGAAATTTGCGTGGTATGTTGCATTGTTTTAATGGTGATAACGAAGATTTGGCACACGCATTAGATTTGGGGCTGTATATTTCATTTGCGGGGAATATAACTTACAAAGGCAATGAAAATTTGAGAAAACTAGCAAAAAATGTGCCATTTTCTAGGCTCTTAATTGAAAGTGATTGCCCTAGTATGTTGCCAGCGCAATTTATGCGAAAAGGAATAAATTTACCTCAAAATGTGCAATTTGTTGCAGAAAAACTAGCAGATATTTTTGGTGTAGATACATCAAAAATAGCAAATGTTACAAAGGAAAATGCGAAAAAATTATTCAATTTACAAATGGAGCAAATATGAACGAATTTCAAAGACTTGAATTACAAATAGGACAAGAAAATTTGCAAAAATTATATTCCGCGCGAGTAGCGATTTTTGGACTTGGCGGAGTCGGGGGATTTGTTGCTGAGAGTTTAGTTAGAAGTGGTATAGGGAATTTTACAATTATAGATAAAGATATTGTAGATATTACAAATATAAATAGGCAAATTATTGCGACTCATTCCTCAATAGGTAAACCAAAGATTGAGGTCTTTAAGGATAGAATTTTAGACATTAATCCAAATGCAAAAGTAACGGAAATTCAAGCATATTTTGGAAAAGATAATATTGACTTAGATTTTACACAATTTGATTATATAATTGATGCGGTCGATGATATTAATGCAAAAATTGAGATAATTAGGCAAGCAAAATTAAATAATGTGCCAGTAATATCGGCTATGGGTGCTGGGAATAAATTTGACCCGTTGAAGTTGCGAGTTTGTGATATTTCTATGACAAATACTTGTCCGCTTGCAAAAATTATGAGGCAAAAATTGCAAGAATTGGGAATAAGTGGAGTAAAATGTGTTTTTTCGATTGAAAAACCTATCAAAATTGAAGAAAAAACTATTTCTAGCAATGCCTTTGTGCCTAGCGTTGCAGGTATTTTGATTGCGCGAGAAGTCGTGTTTGACCTCATAAAATAACTATTTACTTTTTGGCCTTATGGTGGTATAATTAATTAGATTGAAGCAAAATTAGGAGCAAAAATGAAAATTATTCAAGATTTAAATTTAGAAGAATTGCAAGAGGTAATGGCAAGGCTTGGCGAACAAAAATTTCGTGCAAAACAAGTACTTGATAATGTAAATTTAGGTAAAAAAATCAGCGATTTTAGCAATATTTCAAAAGAATTAAAAGCAAAATTGCTTGCCGAATTTGAGGATATACCGCTCAGAATTCATACCGTACAAGAAAGTAAGGACGGTACTAAGAAATTTGCCTACGAACTTTGGGACGGCAACATTATTGAGGGTGTGCTTATGTCGTATAAGTACGGCAATACTTTGTGCGTTTCTACACAAGTTGGTTGTCGTATGGGGTGTAAATTTTGCGCATCAACTCTAAATGGGTTAGCCCGAAACCTCACTGCGGGCGAAATTTTGTCGCAAGTGCTGGTTGTCAATAATCTTTTAGGCGGAAAAACTGGTAAAAATCGTGAAATAACGAACATTGTATTAATGGGGAGTGGTGAACCTTTGGATAACTATGACAATGTAGTTAAATTCTTACATTTAGTGTCTAGTCCCGAAGGTTTAAATGTTTCACCGCGCAATATTTCGCTTTCAACTTGTGGGATTGTGCCCAATATATACAAACTTGCTGATGAGAATTTGCAAGTGATTTTGACTATTTCTTTGCACGCTCCTAATGATGAATTACGCCGTACTATTATGCCGATTGCAAACAAATATAGTGTCAGTGAGATTGTAAAATCTGCAAAACATTATTTTGAAAAAACTGGTAGGCGTGTGGTGTTTGAGTATGCTCTTATTGATGGCGTAAACAATACGCCAGAATGTGCGGAAGAACTTGCAAACCTCGTAAAAGGTTTTCCTACTCATATAAATTTGATACCTTTAAACGAAGTAAAAGAGCGCGATTTAAAAACTGTTACGCATAAAAAGGCGGAATATTTTAAAGATTTGCTAGAAAAACGCAGGGTATCGGTCACAATTCGTAGAACTATCGCTGATGATATTGACGGCGCTTGCGGGCAGTTGCGTAATAAAATTATTGATAAATAAAATTCCGCTAAACTTAATGAAAGCAATAAAAATTCCTATTTAAATATAAAAACACTAGTTTTTGAAAAATCTCAAACTCTAGTGTTTTTTTGTTACATTTGAACTTGTACAGGTTGCTGTGTTGCTTTTGTGGAAGATGTATCTTTTTGTGTTGATTGCAATTTTTTACCTGTGCTTTTTTCGTATTCATTTATGATTATGTCGCAAACCTCTTTTACACAATTTGCTAAATTGTCATTATTTACACGATAGTCGTATTTGTAGTATGATTTGATGACTCTATCACGCTCTAATTGTGCAATTCGCCCAGAAATGTCGGTATTGTCATTTCTGCCTTTTACGCGAGAAATCAACACCTCATCAGGGGCATCAATCAATATTGTAACGATAGGCAAGGCACTCATATGTTGCTTTTCGCGCACATAATTGATACGCTTTTTTGCATTTGCATAACCTTCAACATCATAGTCATTTATGGCGATTTTTGAGTTAGATAAAGCGTGATTGATTGAGTCTATATGAGTACCGTAAATATTGTTGTAAACTTTTTTCACCTCTACCATTTTACCTAGTTTACATTGGTTGCGCATTTCTTCTAGGGAGTAAAAAATATAATCAATGCCATCGACTTCTTGTGGGCGTTTTGGTCTAGTCGTGCAAGAAGGGTAGCGCATAATATTGCTTGAGCCTAATATTTTTGATACTTCATTGATAACTGTATCTTTGCCAGCACCCGTACTTCCAACAATCATTACAATCATAATCTAACTCCTAATTTCGATATTAAATTTGATTTAATTTTATCATATTTGTAGAAAATTGTCAAATGAAAGCGATACTAATTTAATTTCATAACAAATAACAGCGCTTCATAAAATATATTAGGAGGAAATATGAAACGCTTAAAATCATTCAAAACTTTTGCTGTCAATTTTTCGATTATTTTAATGTTGGGAGGCTTGTTTGCACTTACTATGACAAATGATGTGCGCAGTGTGTTTAGCCCTGTATATAGCAATCTTTATTATCGAGGAGATACTTCGCAAAAAAATGTCACGCTTATGGTGAATGTTTACTGGGGGAACGAATATTTGCCGAGTATGTTGCAAAGTTTCAAAGAATATGGCGTAACAACTACCTTTTTTGTGGGTGGAATGTGGGTATCTAAATATCCAGAAGAATTTTTAAATATCATAAACGATGGACACGAAATAGGAAATCACGGATTTTTCCATAAGGACCATAGTAAATTAAGTTATAACGAAAATCAACAAGAAATTTTTGATACGCACAAAGTAGTAAAGCAATACACAGATAAAGATATGTGCTTGTTTGCTCCGCCATCGGGGGCTTTTAATGATTATACGATACAATCTGCAAATAATCTGGGTTACAAGGTAATTATGTGGAGTAGGGATACTATTGATTGGCGAGATAAAGATGTAAACTTAATTTATGAACGAGCAACTAAAAAACTAGGCAATGGCGAATTGATATTGATGCACCCAACATTACAAACTGCGCAAGCACTACCAAAAATTCTAGAATATTGCAAACAAAATAACCTAAATGTTGTGCCAGTAAGTAGCAATATTACAGTATAAATAGTTGCTAAAAAACGCATTTTTTGCTATAATGTAAGTATAAAATTTTGAGGTGACTAAAATGTACGAGGTAAAAACATACAAAAATGGTTTAAGATTAGTTTACGACTTTGATGATAGTACAAAAGCGGTATCGGTTGTGTTTGGTTGCGCGGTTGGTGGAGCCGATGAAGATGACACCAACAGAGGTATCGCGCACTTAGCAGAGCATATGTTTTTTAAAGGCACAAACAAAAGAAATGCAAAAGAAATCACGCTGATTTTTGATAAATTGGGTATTGCAAACAACGCCTCTACTGGTAACGATGTGACAATGTATTATGCAACGGGAATGAATGAGCATTTAGAAACAATTTTTGATGTTTATAGTGATTGTTTCTTTAATTCTACTTATGAGCCAGAGGGGTTAGAATTAGAGAAAAAAGCAGTTTGCAGTGAACTAGAAATGTACCTTGATGACTACAAAGATTTGGTGCGAATGAAGGGCGCTGAGGTGGCTTTGCAAGGCACTCCGTATCAATATACTTTGGGCGGAACTGTGGAGTCTGTGACTAAATTGAATCAAGCTGATTTAGTTGCGTTTAGAGATAAATTTTACACGACAAACCGACTAATTATTAGTGTTAGTGGGAATGTTTCAAAAGAAAAAGTTGAGGCTATGATTGAAAAATATATCTTGTGTCACTGTGATGAAGAATTGACTCCAGTAACATACAATGTTGCACCACTAACTATAAATTTGCAAAAGCGTTTTAATTTTGAAAAAAAAGATATTGACCAATGCTACTGCTTGATTTGTTTTAAAAGCATACATTACAACGACCCTAAAATGTTAAAATATCGCGCTATGAATGTCGTTTGGGGCGATATAATGAGTTCGAGATTATTCCGTAAAGTGCGTGAGGAAAAGGGACTTGTTTATGTAGTGAGCGCTTATGATGAAGTGTTTAAAGATGCTGGTGTAAATGGAATTATATTTTATTCAAATAAAAACAATACAGAAGAAGTGTTAAAGACTATTAGGCAAACAATTTTGGAAACAAAGCAAGATGGGTTTACTGATGAAGAACTTGAAACTGCTAAAAATGTATTAAAAACTTCATACACTTTGGGCGGAATTATGCCGAGTGCGAGAGCAAAACGCGGGTTTAATAGTGTTTTGTACAAAGAAAAGCCTTTTAATATAGAAGAAAGGTTTAATGAAATTGATGCGCTAACTACACAAGATTTGAATGATGCGTTCAACGAATTTGTGGATTTTGATGATTTGTCGGTCGCTATTGTTGGCAAAGAATTTGATGAAAAAGTGTTGAATATTTTGTTAGGAAAATAATTTATTTAAGAATATAAATTCTTAAAAAGCATAGGGTTTTTGTTTGTGTTTTTTGGGGAAAAATGATATTATATAATTAATATCACAAAAAACATAGGAGGTTATTTTGCAAAATTACACGAGTAGGAATGTGGGCGAACCTAAAAATAGATTTTCCAAGCGTGCCAAAGGTGGTATCGCACTTTTGGTTGTTTCGGTATTTTTATTGTTATGTATAGTACTGAATTTTTTGCCGTTTATTCGTTCGTTTGTGCTGGGTGCTTTTGGACTGTCTGCGTATCCAGTTTTGGTTGTTTCTGCATTGGTCGGTGTAATAATGTTGAATAAGAAAAAATACGCCCTTGCAAAAAACTATATTATTAGTTTGTGTGTGCTATATTTCTTGTTGATATGTACTTTACAAGTTGCGTTAACTCCTATCAATACAAATGGCTTTGGTGCTTATCTTAGCACTGTTTATGCTACAAAAGTGACAGCTGGTGGAGTAGTGGCTGGTATATTTGCATATATCTTAGGTACTTTATTTAACTATGTTGGCTCATATATAATTTTGGCTATTGGTGCGATAGTTTGCGGCGCGTTTATGGTTGATTATTTCCTAAAAATGCGTGATTACAAAAAAATCAATACGCGTGCGATTAGTTATCCAGTGGAGAAAGAAAAATATCTAGCGCAAGAAGCACCTAATGCTGTTTTAGCGCAAGGAAAGACTAAAAAGCGACAGAGTTTTGCTGAAAAATTTAAAAAGCACGAAGATGTGACTATTGGACTTGATGCCAACAAAGAAAAAGAATTGGTGACTGTTGATAGAACTCAAAATGCAAGTGAAAACGACAAAATGGCTGAACAAGTCTTTGGTACAGATTATGATGAAGTTTTGGGCGAGAAGCAAGAAAAGCCTCAAAAAAGTGAAAACGCTGTTACTTTGGAAGAATTTATCAATCAAGCAAAGCAAAACGCTTTTGAAAACTTCAAGACTTATGAGCAAAAACCTCAAAACGCTACAGTTACGCGCAATAGTACGGAATATGAAAATTCTTCACAAGAAATTAAACCTAAATTTGAAACAAATCTCAATTTGGAGCCGTTTGAATCTACGACCGAGCATATGGAGGTAGAACAAGATAAAGAGCCTAGCGACTCGATTTTGGACAATTTGAATAAAATGATAAATGAAGTACCACCGACTGTTGCGCCACCGATTGATTTTGATAAAGGTTTGTCTAGTGAAGTTAAACCAAAACAACACGAGCCGAAGATGACGCAACTTGAAATGCAACAGACAAAGCCTACTCCAAACCCAACTACCACTTACAAGCGACCTAGCCCTTATGTAAGACCTCCGTTAGAATTTTTGACTACTGAGTCCAGCAAATTAGGTGGGAGTGAGGCTGAATATAAGGAAAAAGCACAAATTTTGGAAGAAACTTTGGAGAGCTTCAAGATTTCTGCAAATGTAGTAGGAATTACAAGTGGTCCTGCGGTAACGCGATACGAAATTCAAATGCCTGCGGGTATTTCAGTTAAAAAAGTTTCGCAACATAGTGATGATATTGCTATGATGTTGCAATCATATAGCGGGGTGCGTATTGAGGCACCTATCCCAGGGAAAAACCTTGTAGGTATCGAAGTGCCAAATGAAAAAATTGCAACAATCGGTCTTAAAGATATAATTGGTTCGCCAGAATTTCACAATAGCAAATCACCTCTAACTGTTGCGTTGGGTAAAGATATTGCTGGCACTGTAAAAATTTGTGACTTGGCATCAATGCCACACTTGCTAGTTGCTGGTTCTACTGGTTCTGGTAAGTCTGTTTGCTTAAATGTAATATTGATTAGTTTGATATACCGATTGGGTATGGACGATTTGCGTTTAATCTTGATTGACCCTAAGCGTGTAGAATTTTCTAGTTACAATGGTTTGCCACAACTGCTTACTCCTGAGGCAATTTGTCAGCCAAAACAAGCATTAAATGCATTTGATTGGGCGATTGATGAAATGAATAATCGTTTTGATACATTCCAGCGTTTGCGCGTGAAGGATATAAACGAATATAATTCGCTTGAAGCGGTTTACAAAGGGAAAGAACCCAAATTACCGCGTATTGTGATTGTGGTTGATGAGTTAGCGGACCTTATGATGATGGCGCGTAAAGATTTGGAAGAAAAAATTATGCGTATTGCTCAACTTTCGCGTGCTGCTGGTATTCATTTGATTTTGGCTACTCAAAGACCTTCGGTAAATGTAATTACTGGTACAATTAAGGCAAACTTGCCATCAAGGATTGCGTTTGCAGTAAACAACTTTGCCGATTCAAATACAATTATCAATCAAGGTGGTGCAGAAAAATTGCTCGGTCGTGGTGATAGTCTATATGCTCCACAAAACTTACCTGAACCTGTGCGTATTCAATGCCCGTTTGTAAGCAATAGTGAAGTCTTGAAAATTGTCGATTTCATTAAAAATAACAATGAAACAGACTTTGACCCAGAGCGTACCGAACGAATTTTGGAGGGTAAATCTAAAAATGATGGCGGGACTGGTGCTGATGGCGATGGTGGTATGGAATTTGACCCAATTTTGCCAAAAGCGTTGCTTGATTTCATTCGTGCGGGTACTGGCTCAATATCGGCAATTCAGCGTAGATATTCGGTAGGTTATGCGCGCGCTGCCCGTATTATTGACCAAATGGAACAATCGCATTTCATTTCACCTATGGACGGTTCAAATAAAAATAGGACGATTCTAATTGATGAAGAAAAATATAATGAACTATTTTCAAATGAATAAAGGAAAAAATTAAGTGAATATTTTAAATGGGAAAAAAGTCGCACTTGTTTCACTAGGTTGCGATAAAAATAGGGTAGATTCAGAGAGAATTTTATATCGTTTACAAGAAACAGGTTTGACTGTTACACCTAATGCAAGCGAAGCAAATATCATAATCATTAATACTTGTGCTTTTATAGAGAGTGCAAGGGCTGAGAGCATACAAAATATACTCGAAATGGCAAATTTCAAGCAAACTGGTAAGTGTGAACTTTTGATAGTGGTAGGTTGTTTACCAGCAAAATTTTTGGCAGAAGTGAAAGAATCTTTGCCAGAAGTTGATGTGTTTTTGGGTGTAAATAGTGAAAATGATATCATAAAAGCGACAAATGACTTTTATAATATTAAAGGTATGCAAGAATGTAAAAACTCGACTTGCCCTAGAATTTTGAGTACGCCAAAGCACTATGCTTACCTCAAAATTGCTGATGGTTGCAATAATAAATGCACATACTGCACAATCCCTAAGATTAGAGGGAAATATGTTTCTCGACCTTTTGAAACCTTGATTGATGAGGCAAAATCGCTTGTAAACGATGGTGTAAAAGAGTTGATTTTAGTTGCACAAGATGTGACGCGCTATGGCGAGGACTTGTACAAAAAGCATCGTTTGGTTGAGTTAATTCAAGAGTTATCAAAAATTGATGGTTTGCATTGGATTAGGTTGCATTATTGCTATCCAGAGTTTATTACCGATGAGTTGATTAATGAAATAGCGGGTAATGAAAAGGTATGCAAATATTTAGATATGCCTTTGCAACACATAAGCAACCCTATATTAAAGTCGATGATGCGCGCAAGTACAAAAGAGCATACTATTAGCGTTATAGAAAAAATCAGGTCAAAATGCCCTGATATTGCATTGAGGACAAGTATAATTGTTGGTTTTCCAAATGAAACAAGACAAGATTTTAAAGAGTTAGAAGAATTTTTAATCAATACAAAATTTGCGCAAGTTGGATTTTTTGAATATTCGCGCGAGGCCGATACTGATGCGTTCAGTTTTAAGCACCAAAAGTCAAAATTTACCAAACGCAATAGGCTAAGGAAACTTGTATCTATTCAAGAAGATATAACTTTGCAAAACAATATATCGCAAATCGGCTCAATTTTTGATTGTGTTTGTGATAGCGAGGAAGAAAATTATTTTGTATTGCGTAATCAATACAATTCACCTGATGTGGATTCGGTCATATTTGTGCCAAAAAATCAAAAACTTAAAGTTGGCGAGTTTTATAAAGTGAAAATTGTTGACACAGAAAATATCTTAGACCTGAAAGGAGAAATAATATGAATTTGCCAAATAAATTATCAATGATGCGCATATGTTTAGTGCCATTAATTATGTTTTTTTACCTTGCGACTTTTATTCCTTATGGGAAATTTGTAGCGGTTGTTTTGTTTATTTGGGCTGCATTGACAGACCTTTACGATGGAAAAATTGCAAGGAGTAGGGGACTCGTGACTGACCTTGGTAAATTGCTTGACCCTATTGCTGATAAAATGTTGATTACTTGCAGTTTGTTTGTAATTGTTCTTGACGGCGCGATTGCGCACCCTTGGGGAATTATTGCACTTACTGTTATGTTTACGCGCGACACAATTATTAATGCGATTAGGCAAGTTGCTGCCACAAAAGGTGTTGTGGTTGCTGCCGTTTGGAGCGGTAAGATAAAGGCTATTTTGGCTTATACTTACATTCCTATGTTTATGTTTATCTCGCAAGGTGTGTTTGTAAATACTGGATATGCTGTTTGTGATGTAATCAATACTGTTTTAACTGTAATTGCTTATGTAGTTATGGGTGCTGGTACGCTTGTGACTGCTTGGTCTGCAATCGACTATTCATTGAAAAATAAATTTGTTTTTATGCCTCAAAAAGATGATGCCGATAAAACACAAGAAAACAATACAGATAAAACCGAAATAAAAAGCGAGGTTGTAGAAACAACTGCCCAAAAACTTGATGATGACATAGAAAATGATATTGTTAGTGTTGATAATGAAACTAAAAACTCACTTAAAACTGAGCAAAACGAAAGTAAAGACTTAGCACAAAACAATGATGAAACTACACAAGATAAAGAGGCTGAAACCTCAAAATAAAGGTGAATAAATGCAAGCAAATTTGGTGCTTTTTTATGAAGAAAAAAATTATTTAGAAGTAGCAGAAATTGCTCGTGAGATAGCAAGAAAATTTAATTTCGCTTTATGTCAAATTGAGGGTTTTACTTTGCTATCAAACTACTGTTCTATGCAAGAAATTACTAAAAATTTGACCTCAAATACAATAATTTGTGTAGGCGCTTGCGAAAAAGAGTGCTTGCAAAATATTTATTCTGCTTTGCGAAATTTTTATGAAACAGAGCCAGCAAAAACCAATTATGGTCTTATTTGCTCCGCAAACAACAAGTTTTGTAGTGTTGTTGATTTGGTTGCGGGAATAAAAAATTTGGATAGAGAAAATTTATTACTCCTATACAATTTGGACAATTTGATTTATTTTAGCCTTTATGGAGTAGGGCAGTTTGAGTTGGTGGCTAGACTGAAAAATTTAGAAAATTTGCAAGATTTCGAGTACTCATATTATTTTGAATATAATATTTGTTATCTTACCTTTACTCCCAAAAATACAACTAACGATAGGGAAGTAGATGATTTTAAACGCAATTTCAATATTGAATTTAGCGATTGTATTTACTGTGATGAACCGCTATCACTTGAAGAATGTGTGGAAGATTTGATGCCTCTTAGGCGCGCAAAATTTGCTTTAATTGATGCAACTGAATTAAGTTTTCTCGACCAGTTTCAAGAAATGCAAAATCTACAAAATTTTGTTCAATTCTTACCAAATGATGCTATATCTAGTATTGTCGATTTCGAGTCTGCTAAAAAGATTTTAGATGCGTTTCGCCTTGAATTTTTGGTGTTTGCAACTCAAATAGATAATAAAATTAGTGTGATGATTTGTGATAGTAATGATATTCATATTTTTGATTTTTCGCTCTCAAATAATGCAGAATATGACAAAAAATGCTTAAAAAATCTAATTTTGCACAAAATTTTTGTAAAATTACGCAAAAACGCTTTGTTTTTTTCGTAAAATAGTGTATAATATTAGAACAAATGTTTATTGAGGAGCAAGAAATTGAACGAGAAAGAAAAGAATTTGGAACAAGTAATTGCGCAAATTGAAAAGCAGTTTGGCAAGGGCGCCATTATGTGCTTAGGTGATAATGCAAGGCAAGTTGTAGATGTGATACCTACTGGGTGCTTGACTCTTGATTTGGCGTTGGGAATAGGCGGTATGCCACGCGGGCGTGTGATTGAAATTTACGGTCCTGAGTCATCAGGTAAGACTACTGTTGCGCTCCATGTGGTGGCGGAGGCTCAAAAAATGGGGTGCACTGCTGCCTTTATAGATGCTGAACACGCTCTTGACCCTGTGTACGCTGGGAATTTAGGAGTGGATATAAATTCTCTTTATATTTCTCAACCTGACAATGGTGAGCAAGCGCTTGATATTACGGAGAGTTTGGTGCGTAGTGGCAGTATTGATTTGATTATTATCGACTCTGTGGCTGCGCTTACGCCAAAGGCTGAACTTGATGGCGAAATGGGTGATGCGCATGTGGGGCTTTTGGCGCGTTTGATGAGTCAAGCGATGCGAAAACTTACGGCTTATATCAATAAATCCAATGTGTGTGTAATTTTTATCAACCAGTTGCGCGAGAAAGTGGGGGTTATGTTTGGTAACCCTGAAACGACCACTGGTGGGAAGGCGTTGAAGTTTTATTCTAGTATTAGACTTGATGTGCGTAAGGCTGATGCAATCAAAGATGGTACAGAAATTATTGGTAACCGTACGAGAGTGAAAGTGGTAAAAAATAAACTTGCTCCGCCTTTTAAAACTTGTGAATTTGATATAATTTACGGTAAAGGTATTTCGCAAGTTGGTTGTATTTTAGATTTGGCTATTGACTATGACATTATTCAAAAGAGTGGTAGTTGGTTTGCGTACAATGGCGAAAAAATAGGTCAAGGTAAAGAAAATGTTAAGCAATATTTGTTGGAACACCCTGATGTTAAAGAGCAAATCGAAGATGAAATAAAAGATGCACTTGCTCCTAAAATAAACACTGCTGACATAGAAATCGAAGAAACAAATATTGAATAAATATATTATGCATTAAGTTTTGTGCTTGATGCATTTTTTGTTTAAATAAAATTTGAAATGTAAATACTATTTTTGTCATTTGTTCTAAAAATAACTTGACTTTTGCCAAAAATTAGAATAAAATTATTTATATAAAATTTATGATTTTATATTCATCTACAAAGTAGATTTAAAATAAATTAAAAGAGAGGAAATAAACCAATGCTAAACCATTTAGTTGGTATGCTTGGTTTTCAAATGAGTACCGCACTGTTGATTGTTACGATACTGGGCTGTGTAGCAGTTGGCGCGGTAGTCGGAATTTTTGTATTTAGAGCAATAGTTAAAAAGAAAATAAACAATGCAAAAAATTCTGCTTCTAGCATTATTGATGATGCTCATTTAGAAGCCAAGACTATCTTAAAAGAGGCTCGTTTGTCTGCTCAAGAAGAATCATTAAAGATTAAAACTGATACAGAAAACGAACTCAAAGAACGCAGAGTTGAGATTGAAAAACTAAACAACAGATTTTTGCAACGCGAGGAGTTTATTAACAATCGCGAGCAAAGTTTAGACAAGAAAAATGAAGCGTTAGACAATTTTAAGGAAAAATTAGAAAATCAAGAAAAGAAACTTGCTATCGAGCAAGAAAATTTACAAAAGAAAAATGCTGAAATTTTGTTGGAATTGCAAAAAGTTGCTAGTCTTACAAAAGAGGAAGCAAAAGAAAAATTAATTGCGCAAATTACAGATGAAGCAAAACACGAGGCTGTCATTAAATTGCGCGAAATCGAGCAAGAAACAAAGGATAATGCGCACAAATTAGCAACTGAAATCATATCTAATGCTATACAGAAATATTCGGCTGATTTGACAAGCGAATCGACTGTAACGACTGTGCCATTGCCAAATGATGATATGAAAGGGCGACTTATCGGTAGAGAAGGGCGCAATATCAAGGCTCTTGAAATGGCAACTGGTATTGATTTGATTATTGATGATACACCTGAGGCGATTGTTTTGTCTGGTTTTGACCCTATCCGTAGGGAAATTGCACGAATTGCTATCACAAAATTAATCCAAGATGGGCGTATTCACCCTGCAAGAATTGAGGAAACGGTGGCAAAGACACGCCGTGATATTGAACACGAAATCAAAGAGGCGGGCGAGTCTGCTGTGCTTGAAACTGGCGTAATCGGTTTGCACCCTGAACTTGTCAAGACTTTGGGTAGATTGAAGTACCGCACAAGTTATGGACAAAATGTACTCAAACACTCTATTGAAGTGTCATTTATCGCAGGTATGCTCGCTAGTGAGTTGGGGTGCGATGAAATGGTCGCAAAACGAGGCGGGTTGTTACACGACATAGGAAAGGCTGTTGACCACGAAGTGGAGGGTACGCATGTAACTATCGGTACACAACTTGCGCGCAAGTACAAAGAAAATGACAAAGTTGTTAATTGTATCGAGGCGCACCACGGCGATGTAGAGTTTACTTGCGTTGAGGCGGTCTTGGTGCAAGCGGCAGATACAATTTCGAGTGCTAGACCAGGTGCAAGGCGTGAATCTATTGAAAACTATGTAAAGCGCTTGGAAAAACTCGAACAAATTGCTTCTTCATTTAACGGTGTGGAAAAAGCGTTTGCTATTCAGGCTGGTAGAGAAATTCGTATCATCGTACGCCCAGAGGCTGTTTCTGATGATGAGTCATTGATTTTGGCAAAAGATATTGCCAAAAAGATTGAAAGTGAAATGGAATATCCAGGGCAAATCAAGGTTAATGTCATTCGCGAATTGCGTTCTGTAGAATACGCCAAATAGGAGTTTTTGATGCAAATTTGTGATGCTCATAATGATTTATTGATGAACTTACACTCAAAAGCAGAAATACAAAGTTATTTAACAAAATTTTGCAATAATAATAAGGTCGTAAAAATATTTACGGCCTATTATGTTAGCCAAAATCAAGAAAAATGCTGGACTGTTGGCGAAATATTAAATGATATGCATAAGAAATTTTGTTTGATTGAAGATATGCCTCAATGTGTTCCAACAATGGAAAATATAGGGTTTGTAGATAATTTTTGCACGCTCGAACAGGTGATAAAATTGAAACCTTTTTGCGTGTCGTTGACTTGGAATTTTGATAATAAAATAGCAGGCGGTGCTTTTGGGCAAAATGGTATTAGTGAGTTTGGTAGGGAAGTTATCAATATTTTAGAAGGAAATAAAATTTTAATTGATACTGCGCACTTGAATAAAAAATCTTTTATGGAGTTTGCCGATTTAACAAAATATCCAATTCTTTGTACGCATACAAGCAGTAAAGAGGTTTACAATATTCCTAGGGCGATTGATAGTGAGCAAATGAAAATCATAATGCAAAGCAATGGCTTGGTTGGGTTATGTTTGTACTCGACTTTATTAAGTGATAGGCGTACTACAAATAAAGATATCTTAAAACATATTAATTCGTTTTTGGAAAATCTAGATTTAAAAAATATCGGTCTAGGTACTGATTTTAATGCAACTGGCGAATGTAACCCCGTTGGTTATGATATTGACTATAATGGTGTACCTCATCTGTTGGAAATGGTAAAAAAGCGATATGGTACGAAATTTTGTAGAATGTTTGCGGGCGAAAATTTACAGCGTATGCTTTGTATTTAATCAAATTTTGATAGGTTAAATGTGTAAAAATGGTTGACAAAAAGTCATAAATTTAGTAGAATTAACTTATCAATGTAGGGGAGTGGCTTAACGGTAGAGTAGTGGTCTCCAAAACCATCGGTCAGAGTTCGATTCTCTGCTCCCCTGCCATTTTACTAGAAATGTAAGGAACGGTTATTTGCCGTTTTTTCTATAAATAGAGAGGTAAGTATGAAAAGAGTCACAATTTACACTGATGGTGCGTGTAGCGTCAATCCAGGCCCTGGGGGTTGGGGGTGCGTATTAATTTTTAATGGTGTGGAAAAAGAATTTAGTGGCTTTGAAAACGATACAACAAACAATCGTATGGAAATGCTTGCGGTAATTCAAGCGTTATCAAAACTCAAAGAACCTTGTGAGATTGATTTGTATAGTGACTCCGCTTATGTGGTAAATGCTTTTATCAAAGATTGGATTACTAGTTGGCAACAAAAAGATTGGAAAAATGCTGAAAAAAAGCCAGTCAAAAATGTTGACCTTTGGAAGCAAATGCTTGGACTTGTCAATACCCACAAAGTAACTTGGCACAAAGTGAAGGGACATTCAAATGTTGAGTACAACAATAGATGTGATGCTTTGGCACGAGGAGAAGTGGATAGGTATCTTGATAGTATTAAAAAATAAAGAACTACTGTTTGTAGTTCTTTTACTTTTATTTAATTTCACGCTTTTTAAATACTGTGTAACTTAAAATAAGCATAATTATTGTAGTTGCAAGCACCATTACACCGCTGATAATGAGGTTGGAGTTGAAGAACATTGGGCTAGAAAGAGCAATACTTAGTGGGCTAGTTGTAGTACTTGCAAACGCACCACCAAAGAATTTGAAGAAGTCAATTCCAGCAAATGGCATAAATGCGTACCAACCTGAATTTACAAACAATACAGCAAATAACGCAGTCAAGAAGTAAATAAAGATTGAGATTGCGACAGCACCAACATTGCTCCTAAATACGGTAGAAATCATTGTTGCGAGCAATACATAGAATAAAATTTTGACAATCAAGAGTCCTAAATAAATCAAAATCATTAAGAATGGTGAAATTGTAAATACATTTGTTGCATTGAACACTGCGAGCATAGGAGTGGTATCGAGTCCGTACATTGCGTAACCTATAATAAATAGCACAAGCGCACTAAATACCATAAATATTGTACCAAAAATCAAGGTTGCTAAAATTTTGGAGGTCAAAATCTTACTGCGCGAGAATGGGCGAGTTGCCAAAACTTTTAGAGTGCCGTTGCTTTGTTCACCAGCAATCATACCACCAGCAAGCACAACACAAAAAATCAAGATAATGAAACTGCAAATTTCTAGTCCAAAATATACAAGGTCGAGTGCAGATACATTATCGCCAGAGGACATCGTAGGGCTGAACACGCTAGAAAATTGATTTGAAGTTAAGTTATTTGTAATTAAATAGTTATTTTTTGCAATTCTTTCATTTATTTCATAAATATGTACTTTTTCATAACTCATAAAGGTATGCGCTTTTGAGTCGTTAAAATTTCTTACAGGTTCTAAATAAATGCTATCAATTACTAATTGATTAAACTGTTCAGCATAGTAAAAATATTTCACCATTTCAGTTCGTAATTGCTCAATAGTAGCGTTTGCATCATTATATAGAGTATTTATTTGGTTGTAACAACTTTGCATATAAGTAGTAGTTTTTGTATGTTGTGTTGTTAAATTTTCAATCAATTCTTTTGATAAAACAATGTTTGTTATATCGTTATTAACTACACTTAAAATTTTATCAAAGTAATTAGGTCCAGTAATATCAGCATAACCAACGGCTTTGTCGATTTTTTGCTTGATAATGAGATGAGTTTCGAGCAAATTTAAGTCAGTGCCTTCGGCATTCAAGATAAATAATGCATCACTGATGAGATTTAAGCAATTATCATAACTTGTTTGAGATAAAAGTATGGCAGGCGTTGCTGATTTTCCAGAATTAACAATCATATCGTTCAAATCGTTTAGATAATTGATGAGAGTTTTTCGGTTGTTAAGTAGGGAAGCGTTAGCGCGAGTTTCTTCCAATCTTTGCAATTCTTGAACATTCATACCATATGTATTTAGAGCGTTTTGACAATCAGAAATTTTATTTTTAAGTTGTGCAGTAATTGTGCTTTCTGGGGAAGCGTTTAATTCGCTGTAATATGACAATTTATCAAAAGCATCAGTTACTTTTTTGTCTGAAATATTTTTATTAATTGTATCATTACTATTGAAGTTTGCCATTAATTGTGTTTTGCTTGTGCCATCGACAGTGTATTCTTTGGTACTTCTATTTTCCATATTTAATAGAGTAACTGAGAAAAACAATGCCAGTACAATGACCCCTGTAATTACATATAGAATAGGGCGCATCAAAATTTTATTTAATTCGCCACGAAGTAATCTACTCATTTTTGACATAATTTTCCTCCTACGAAATTTTGCCCGAACGGCGTTCTTTTAAAATATCAAGATAAATATCTTCCAAACTTTTGGTAACTACACTTGCTCCATAAATGGTTAAATTTCTACGCCTCAAGTCGTCTAAAATTTGGTCGTACTTTTCTGGTACATATGGAATAATGATTGAGTTGCCCGCCAATTCCACATCAAGTCCGTGTTTGTACGAAATAATTTTACCTGCATAATTTGGATAATCCACTCTAATTTGAAATTTTCTTTGCGCGTTGCCGTTATTTTGAAATTCGTCCATTGTGCGCATCTCAAGTATGCTACCGCGGTCAAAAATAGTGACAGTGTCACATAATTGTTCCATTTCACTCAAAATATGACTACTGATGAAAATTCCCATATTGTTGCGCGCGGACAAAATTTTTAGCGTACGCCTTAATTCAATAACACCATTCACATCGAGTCCGTTTGTTGGCTCATCTAGTATCAATATTTTAGGGTTGTTTAGCAATGCTTGCGCAAGCCCTAATCTTTGTTTCATACCATACGAATAGGTTCGCACTTTGTCATCAATACGATTTTCTAGCCCTGAAATTTTGATTACGCGTTCAATATCATCTTTTGTGATACCTTTTATTAAACTCGCAAAATATTGCAAATTTTGCCTACCAGACATATAACTATAAAGTTGACAATTTTCCATAACTACGCCAATGTTAGCGATTGCCTTTTCAAATTGTTTTTGCACAGATATACCACACATATATACTTCACCGTTGGTGGGCGCAGTTAGACCACTAATTATGCGTATCAAAGTAGATTTACCCGCTCCGTTTGGACCTATAAAGCCAAAAATCTCGCCAGCATAGACTTCAAAGTTCAAGTTATTTAAGACTTTTCGTTCACCATAAGATTTGCTTAAACCTACGATTTCTAAAACTTTGTTGCTCAATCTACAAAATCCTCCTAAATTCTTTAAAATAAATGATAGCATATTTGCTAAAATTTGTAAAGTGAATTGACTTTGTAAAACTTTTTTAATATAATAATAGTATGTCAAAAAATGATAAAGATAAACATTTAAAAAATCACAATGCCGAACCAAAAGGAAATGGGGGAGAGGTGAGATTTTTAGGTGATGTCAAAAAAGCACCTATTTTTTCACGCTCTGCGGTTTCACTGCTCATAGGTATCTTGCTTATGTCCGCACTAGATATTTGGTGCTATCTAGGTTTGCTTCACGACCACAAAGCGTTTATGTGGCTTTTTGCTGGAGCAACGGCAATATTGATTTTGTTAACCATAATATTTTTTTGTAAAGCAAAAATGGGTTGGTTAAAGGCTAATTTTGTAATAATAGTTATTGCGTTTGTGTTTACTTGGGGCTATTATTTATTTGTAGTTTTTGACCTCATCAAATACTTGACCGATGCATCAGCGATGGAGGAGGCTTTACGCAATATCGGTTGGTGGAAATACTTAGTGTTTTTTGCATTACAATTTTTGCAAGTAACATTCATTCCTTTACCAGCAATGGTTACAACGGTTGCTGGGTCTGTGTTGTTTGGACCAGGAATAGCCACTTTGCTAAGTTTGGCGGGAATTATGCTTGGCTCGATTGTAGCGTTTATAATCGGTGACAAATGTGGTGAGCGTGTAGTAGCGTGGATTATAGGCGAAAAACAAATGAAAAAATACTCAACATTGCTGTTTGATAAGGGGAAATATATTTTCTTTTTAATGATGTTGTTCCCATTGTTCCCAGATGATATTTTGTGTTTAGTCGCTGGTATGACAACAATGAGTTTTAGATTTTTCTTAATCACAATTATACTGACTAGACCGATAGGAATTGTGATGACTTGTTATCTATCAGTAAGTATTCCTTACCACGGTTGGGGGCTTGCTGTTTGGGCTGTATTAATTATAATAATTGTATTTGCATTTTGGCTTTCATATAAATATAAAGACCAAATCGAAGCGTATGTTACAAAATTGAGTGAAAAATTTTCTAGGCGATTTGGGAAAAAGAGTGCAAAACAAATTTTAGTTGATAATGCGCCAAAAACTTTGCTTTTACCTGAAAAAACTGAAACTGATGCAAAAGATGATATTAAAAGTGCAGTGTTGATTAAAAAATCGGAGAGGAATGCGAAAGATATTAATAATGATAAATTAGAATAATAAAAAATGAGTTTAAATCAAATTAAACTCATTTTCATTTTAAACTCTAAAAGCCTTTGTTGAATAAAGAATAATGCCCACTATCCAAGACACAAAGATATTAGCGATTGCTAAAACTGGAATATACCAAAGAGTAAAGAACTCAATTTCGAGTGGTTTTTGCATACCTATGCACAAGCAAATTGCTAGCACAAAAGTAACCAATACGACAGTCAAAATAAATCTATAAAATAGGTTTGACCACCAATTTATGTCCTTCAATCTAACTTTTTTGCCTAAATCTTTAAATGTAAATAGCATCATTACGCCCAAATATACAAATGCAAGCACTCCATAAAATATGTACAAAAATGCGTGTGGTTGGTAAATCATTCCTTGTTCTTTTAGGCAGAAATAAGATACAATCAACTCAATCATAAAGATAATTGTCAAAATTCCAGCACGGCACAGGTTGAATTTGTTTATATCCAAAAAGTTTTTTGTGCCACAAATTTTGTCATCAGTCTTTGAGTAAGGCTTGACAGTAATATTATCTTGTTTAATATGGGTATAACCGACAGTGCTAGTAGCAATTTTGTTTGCTTTTTGCTCATCAGTAGTCTTTTTGTAGTTGCCGTTGAGATTGTAACGCCGATTGATTTCTTCCATTAAATCACGATTTTGCTTTGAATTTAATTCGTGAATACTCTTGCGTTCCTCTTTGATTTTTGTATTTGACCTTAAAATTTGTGCAATTTGTTTTGAATACTCAGTTTGAGTTCGCTTTGGCTTTTCTACAACTTGCTCAACTTGAGTAGGCTGTTGCTCCGTGAAAATATTTTGTGTAGGTTTTATTTCGTTTGACTCAGGTAAATCTGCATCAAGGTCACCTAAAATATCTTTGTAGTTAATATCGTTTTTGCTTGATTTTACTGGTTCGATATTTTGAGTTTGCGATTCCTCATTTGCGTAGTAAATTTTCTCACTATGTATAGGAGTTTCAGTAGGCACTTGTTTTACCTCTACTTCTTTTTTGAGTGGGGTAGGTGATTCGAAAATTGAAGTATCAGGTTCGCTATACTCGCGCATTTTTTGAGAAAAACTTTTACCTAGTTGTTCACTTTTTTCGTTTTTAGGGTCGTATTGCTCAAAAACTTTGGTAGGCGTTTTTGGTTCTTCCTTTTCCTCAATTACAATCTCTTGAATTTGTGGCTCAGGTTCAATAGATTGAGTAATTTCGTGTCGCTTCTCAATTTGTTGTTCTTGCGCCTGTGGTTGATTTAATTCAAAATTTTGACTTAACTTTTTGGATTTCTCCAACTCGTTTTTACCGTAATTTGTTAGTGAATAATAGTGTCTGCGACCTCCAATATCACTATCTTGCCAAAAGGAACTAATAATACCTTTTTTCTCTAATCTCTGCAAAGCACTATAAAGACTAGGTTGCTTTAATACAACTTGACCATTTGTAAAATCTTCAATTTCTTTAATGATTTCTAAGCCGTATTTGTCACCTGTTTCAAGTGCTTGCAATACAAGTTTGTTGATTTGACTTCCAATCATATATTTAGCCTCCATTGTGCATATTTTACAAGAATTTACGATATTTGTCAATTAAAATTATATACTATGCATTGCATAATACACTAAATTTTTAGTACTACGCATTGCATAGCACGCAATATATAGCAATAAGTTGAAATATGACCAAAATTTAAATATTTGTGCATACGCGACTTAATTTAATGTTGGCAAAAATTTTTACATAAAATTATACAATTTTGTTTTGAAATTTTACTCATTTGTGCTATCATAACTATGAGGTGTTTATGATTAATATAGATGTTTTAATTCGTACAAATCGTAAGTCAATTTCAATTACAATTTCGCCACAAGGGGAGGTTATTATTAAAGCGCCTCGCTCTTGTCCCGTAAATCAAATTGAAGAAGTTGTAGCAAAAAAAGAGAACTGGATAAATTTGCATAGACAACGAATTTTAAATAATTTGGAATTGAATAATTCAATTTTTAAATACAAAGATATTTTATTTTGTGGTAAAGTTTATCATATCGTATTTGACAACAAAGCAAAAAATATAGTCCTAGAGGAAGATTTTTGCATTGTACCACAAAAGTTTAGCACAAATTTACCACGCGCTCTTACAAAATGGTACAAAAAAGTTGCCACATCAATTTTGTGGGGTAGGGTAAATTACTTTGAAAATTTGATGCAAGTTGAGCCAAAAAACTTACGCCTTAGCAACGCTTGTGGCTCTTGGGGGTCGTGTAATTCTGCTGGACTTGTGTCACTAAACTGGCGACTCATAATGGTGCCACACAACTTAATCGACTATGTAGTTGTACACGAATTATCTCATTTATTACAGATGAATCACTCAGAACTTTTTTGGAAAGTCGTTGCTAGCGTGTTGCCTGATTATCGCACGCGTAGACAAAATCTAAAAAAAGGCGATTATTTGCTAAATTTGTTTAGGGAATAGGGGTAGAATAATTTTTGCCTAAACACTCGCTTAAACTATGCGTAAAATACAAGTTTTACGCATAGTTAGGGTCAAAAACAGGTGAAATTACCCAAATTTTGCGTTTTTTTACAAATTTTCTATTAAATTTAAACTCTTATTTGTTAATCCTTTATTATAAAATCATTCATTTAAGTATTAATTGTCTATCAAACTTTAATTTGTTTGGTCTAGATTTTTTATAGTCATTTGAATTTATATTAATCTTATAATTTTAAATGGACTACTCTTCATTAAAAAATTTTTACTCTGTCTCAGCGCATTTTAAATTGAGTTTATACAGAGCTAATTTTAATTGATGAGCAATTTATCATTAGATTTGTCAAAAACTTTTTAAGTTTAATGTCAAATAAATTTGTCATAAAAAAGTTCACTTTATGTAATGCAAATTTAAAATGCTTTGACACAGAGTTGTTTATTGCGTACATTGTGATAAATTTTTAGTATTGCATAGTACTAAATTTAAAATGTTCAAATGTTCGATTTTAAAATAGTGTCAAATAATTTGATAAATTTTTTGCTTCTATTTAAAATGCGCTCACACAGAGTTGCTTATAAAAATTTGAGTTAAATTTCCCCTCCCCACCGTACCGTTTTATTACAAATGGTTTATACAATACAATAAAATTTATTAGAACGCGCTGAGACAGAGTGATGTTAAAAAAATTAACAAAAAGCGGGCAAATTTATTTTACAAATGTTCGTTTTTTTGTTATAATTTACATAGAGGTTTAAAGTATGTCAGAAAAATATTATGTGGAACGCAACGATAACAATACCGTTCGTTTGCGTGAGTTAAAACAAGAATTACCATATTTTTGCAGTGAATTTTTTGTTGGCGTAGAAAATCAAACAACACCATTGACTCGTTTAAACTATGCGTACGATTTGAGAATATTTTTTGATTATTTGTGTCACCAGCTACCCCAATTTTTGGGACGCAACCCTAAACAAATTTCTCTAATGGACTTAAATTCTATTGATGCGACACAGATTGAAAACTTTTTGGAATACCTAAATATGTACGAGTTTAATGGCAAGACTTACCACAATAATGAAAAAGCAAAGTCTAGGAAACTCTCTACATTGCGTTCATTTTTTAGTTACTATTTCAAGAAAGAAAAGATTGATAAAAATGTCACAGACAAAGTCGATTTGCCAAAACTTCACGAAAAGTCAATAGTGCGACTTGAAGTCGATGAAATGGTAGATTTGTTGGATATGGCTGAAACTGGATACGCGCTCACCCCTACCCAACAAGCGTTTCACAAGCACACTGAGTCGCGCGATTATGCAATCATTACTCTTATGTTAGGCACAGGTATTCGTGTGAGCGAATGTGTAGGACTTGATGTCGATGATATAGATTTTAATGTAAATGGCTTTAAGGTTATACGCAAAGGTGGCGCGCAAGTTGTGCTATATTTTTCAGAAGAAGTTGCTGATGTACTCAAAAAGTATTTAGATTATAGAGCGCAAATAAAAGACTTGCCTCCTGAAGAAAGGGCTTTGTTTTTGTCGTTACAAAAGAAAAGGATTTCTACACGCGCTGTTCAAAATTTGGTTAAAAAATACAGTAGCCTCGTTACCCCACTTAAAAATATCAGCCCCCACAAATTGCGTAGCACATATGGCACAAACCTATATCGCGAAACGCAAGATATTTATGTTGTAGCTGATGTTTTGGGACACAAAGATATAAATACTACTAAAAAACACTATGCTGCGATGAGCGAAGATATTAGGCGTGAGGCAGCGAACAAGGTAAAATTGCGCGATGTATAAAAATCGTGAACAAATGTTTGACAAATTACATAAAATATGATAAAATAATTTAAAACGCTAAGGAGAATATGTAAAAATGCAAAAAAGAATACACGGTAAAACCGAAGCATTGTACCAATACATAAAAAAATACAAGACTATACACGGATTTCCACCATCAGTGCGTGAAATGTGTACGGCGCTAAATATAAATTCTACCTCAACTATCACCTACTACCTAAATTATTTGGAGGAGCAAGGAAAAATTAAGCGTAGCGTTTATAAAAATCGCGCTATCGAAATTTTATCAACAGAAAATCCAGATAATCAGCAAACGCTTGAAATTATCAAAAATTACAATGCTATCCCAGTTTTAGGTAAAATCACAGCAGGTCAACCAATCTTTGCGACAGAAAATCGTGAAGATGTGTTTTATATGCCAGCAAATTTATTTAAAGGGACTGACCTTTTTATCCTCAATGTTTGCGGTGATAGTATGATTGAGGCTGGAATTTTTGATGGTGATAAAGTAGTTATCAAAAAGCAAGATACTGCTGAGAATGGTGAAATTGTCGCTGTTTTGATTGAAGATAGCGCTACAATTAAGCGTTTTTACAAAGAAAATGGACACTATCGCCTACAGCCTGAGAATTCTACAATGGAGCCAATGTATTTTGATGAAGTATCAATTATAGGCAAAGTTGTTGGTTTGATTAGGAATATGTAGTTACCGACTACCCCAATTTTTTGAATGTGGGGTCAAAATTTACTAAATTTATAAAGAAAAAGCGTTTTTTAGACGCTTTTTTTGTATTCGGCAAAATACTTTACTAGATTATCAATTAATTTCTCGCTATCGCGAGCTAGCCATTCTTCTTTGTCTTGTTCTTGTCTAAACCAAGTAAGTTGGCGTTTCGCGTAATTTCGAGTGTTCTTTTTCATTAAATTTACGGCATCTTCAAGTGAAATCTCACCATCAAGGTAACTCCAAATCTCTTTGTAGCCAATCGCTTGCATACATTGACAATCTTTTGCAACCCCGATTTTGCGGAGCGCTTTAACCTCGTTTACCAGTCCACTTGCTAGCATTTTATCTACGCGCTGATTGATTTTTGAGTAAATAGTTTCTCGGTTATCATTAAAAAATATATATTTAAAGTCAAAAATCGGCTTATTTTTAGTACCAGCAAAATCAAAACCATACAATAAACTATCAATATACAAGCCTGTTCCACCTACAATTACTGGCAATTTATTTTGTTTTGAGATTAAATCAATAGCATTTTTTGCATCGCATACGAAATTATAAGCATTGTAATTTTCAAAAGGGCTAACAAAATCGACTAAATGGTGCTTACATTTTTCCATTTCTTGCTTAGTTGGTTTTGAAGTGGCAATTTCTATACCTTTGTAAACTTGCACAGAATCGGCAGAAATTATTTCCATATTTATTTTTTGAGAAAGTTTGAGTGCAAAATCAGACTTTCCAACGGCTGTACAACCAGCTATAATGAGTAATTTTTGCATTTAAACAATCCTTCTAAACCATTTGTCGATGTCTTTTCGTGTAAATTTCACCAAAAACGGTCTGCCGTGTGGGCATTGCATCGTAACATTACCGTTCCCTACCCCACGCACAAGTTTAATAAGTTCTTCTTTGTCCAAATCATCGCCACCTTTCACTGCGTGCTTACAAGCCTTTTCTGCTAAATCATCACGAATTAAATCAATACTTTTCATTTGAGTATAATTGTTTAGATTTGCAAGGAAATTGCTAAAAAAGTTTTGCACATTCAAATCAGGCAAAATACTTGGAATTGCTGAAACCTTGAAACTTAGACTGCCAAAAGGCTCTATATCAAAGCCTAATGAACGCAACATTTCGATATTTTCGTTTAAAAATTGTTCCTCTTGGTGATTTACATTAATGGTGTAAGGCAAAAGTAACGGCTGAGTGGATACTTCATTATTTTTGATTTGTGACACAAATTTATCAAAAAGCAAGCGTTCGTGAGCGGCGTGTTGGTCTATAAAAAATAGATTTTCACCTTGTTCCATTATCACAAAAGTATTAAAAGCCTTGCCTATAATTTGCGAAGAAAGGAATGCATCTTTATCAACAATATCATCTTTTATGAGTTGTTGTTGAGTTGGTTGTGGTATAAAAGTAGGCTTTTCTTGCTCAGTTTGTAGATTTTCTAATGGTTGTTTTGGTAAACTGGAAGTCAATTTTTCTATCACTATTTCACTTAAAACTGAGTCTTGCGAACTGTGCAATTCCAAAAAATCACTATTAGGATTTGAGTCAAAAATTATGCTCATTCCCAAATCATTTTGTGATTGTTGAGGTGCTTGCTCGGGTTGCGTAGGTTGTTGAATTTGCACTTCTTCTGGTCGCAAAAGGTCAATTTTTGGCGTGTCAATTTCAATTTCATCATTAGTTTTTTTAGTTAAATCATTAAATAAAGTTTCAGTAACTGCGTGATAAATAAAACCAAACACAGCCCTTGAATCTTGAAAACGCACCTCGAGTTTGCTTGGATGCACATTTACATCGACTTCGCTTACAGGTAATGTCAAATTAATTACACAGAATGGAAAACAATGTTTCATCATATACGATTCATAACTTTGCGTTAATGCCACATTTACGATACTATCTGCTACCCACCTATTATTTATCATTATTGTTTGGTATGTACGATTTGGTTTAAAATAAGTAGTTTTGCCCAAAAAACCTGACAATTTAAAATTTCCGCTCTCGTACTCGACAGGAATAATTGAGTTGATAGTTTGCGCTCCGTAGATAGCAAAAATTGCATCTTTAAGTCCTTGACCTGAACTCGAATACACTACTTTGTCATCAGCAGTATATTTAATTGCAACATTAGGATTTGCCAAAATCAATTTAACCACAAGCGAAGTAATGTCGCTTTCTTCTTTTTTGGGCTTTTTCAAGAATTTTTGGCGTGCTGGCGTATTAAAAAATAGATTTTCTACACAAATATAAGTACCATTTGGTGAACCTTTTTCACCCTTTGCGATTACTTTTCCGCCAGAAATTTTTATACTATTGCCGTTTGAATTTTCGGTTTTAGAAATAACTTCTACCTCACTTACTGATGCGATAGATGCTAGTGCCTCACCTCGAAAGCCTAGTGTAGCGATATTGTATAAATCATCTTCGTTAGAAATTTTACTTGTTGCGTGTGGCAAAAATGCAGTTTCTAGGTCATCTGGCGCAATACCGCAACCATTGTCGCTAACTATAATTTTGGAAATACCGCCATCGTAAATTTGAATATTTACCTTAGTTGCTCCCGCATCAATACAGTTTTCTACTAGTTCCTTTACGATAGAAGCAGGTTTTTCGACCACCTCACCAGCGGAAATTTTATTAAATAATTCAGGCTTTAATATATTTATCTTTGCCATAAATTCTCCCTATTTAATTTTTTGTTTAAGTTCGGCTAATTTTGTAATTGCTTCGATAGGCGTAAGGTTGTTGACATCGGTATTTTTCAAAATATCAACCAGCATTTCGTATTTGGCTTTCAATTCAACATTGCTATAATCGTATTGCTCTATCGCCATATCGAAAGCCTTGTTTTCGACTTCTTGTTGGTCTTTCATAACCTCTTTTGCACGGTTTACAATCGTTTGTGGAATACCTGCAAGTTTCGCAACCTCAACACCAAAACTTTGGTTTGTGCTACCATACTCCACTTTTCGCAAAAATGACATTTGATTGTCAAATTCGCTAACCGTTACGCGCATATTTACTACCCCTGGTAATTTCCCTTGAAGTTCAGTAAGTTTGTGGTAGTGTGTCGCAAAAAGAGTGCGCGCGCGAATAGTTGTTGCGATATATTCAAGCACCGCCCACGCAATGCTTAGCCCATCTTGAGTAGATGTACCTCTACCGATTTCATCAAGAATAAGCAGACTATCCTTTGTTGCATTTTTAATAATATTTGACACTTCGTTCATTTCTACCATAAAGGTACTCTGCCCCATTCCTAAGTTGTCACTAGCGCCGATACGCGTAAAAATTCGGTCGGTTATTGCAATTCTTGCGCTTTTCGCTGGAACAAAACAGCCGATATGCGCCATTAATACAATCAAAGCAATTTGTCGCATATAAGTACTTTTACCAGCCATATTAGGTCCAGTAATAATAATTGTGCGCTGGTCATCGTTAAATGTTAAGTCATTTGGCACAAAACGCTCATTGTTGATTAATTTTTCTACCACTGGGTGGCGCGACTCAATTATTTCAAAATCGTTAACATTTTTATTTATTATAGGTCTAGTATAATAGTTCGCAACCGCAACATCTGCAAGCGACAAAATACAGTCAATTACTGCAATTTGCCTAGCAGTTTGTTGAATTTCTGTTAGTTTTGCAAGTAAATCTTTGCGGATTCTATCAAAAACTTGCAATTCAAGTGTCAAGCGTTGTTCATCTGCATTAAGGATAATTTCTTCCAACTTTTTCAAATCCGATGTGGTAAATCTATCGTTATTTGCGCGGGTTTGTATGCGTTGAAATCTAAAAGGCAGGTTCTCAGCAATAGATTTTGGTACATCAAAATAAAATCCACTTACTCTGTTATAAGCTATCTTTAATTTCTTCTCCCCTGTCAATTCGCGCTCGCGTGCTTCAAGTTCGTTTATCCAACTTTGCCCATCACGCTTTGCAAGCAAGCACTTGTCCAATTCCTCATCAAAGCCTTCCTTGATAAAACCGCCATCTTTGATTGTGGCTGGCGGGTCTTTGATAAAAGCGCGTTGCAACTCACTAGCAGTATCTTGTAAATCACACAAATTTTTTGTACAAGTTTTGAGAAGTTTTGAATTGAATTGTGACATAATTTCTTTAAGTCTTGGCAGTTTTGCAAGAGTTTCCCCTAGCGCCTCACAACTTTTTGGACCTAAATTTCCATAAGAAACACGCCCGCAAAGCCTCTCTATGTCGTTTGTATTTTTTAGCACTTCACGCAAATCTGCACGAGCAAGTGTATCGCGCGTTAATTCTTCTACTGCATCTAGTCGTTCATTTATTTCTTCATCATCTTGCAAAGGATGCTCAAGCCAACTATTCAAAAGCCTTGCCCCCATTGAAGTTTCTGTTTTATCCAAAACCCACAAAAGCGACCCGCGTTTTTTGCGCTCGAACATAGTTTGACAAATTTCAAGGTTTAATCTTGTATTTATGTCCAAATGCATAAAATGCCCATCGTTGACTACTTTTACTGAATTGATGTGGTTAAGGTCACGCATTTGAGTTTCTAACAAATAGTTTAGCAACGCACCACCAGCACAAACTGCTTGAGATTTATTTTCACACTTAATTTGGTCAAGAGATTTGATATTTAACTGGCGTAAAATTGCATTTCTTGCATTGTTATAATCAAAAGCACTGTCCTTGTGCATACTAAATTGAGGTACAACATCCATTTTTACACATTGCAAATTGACACTATTAAAGCAACTTGCTTTGTCTGCAATAATTTCACTAGGACTGATACTCACCAATACATCGCTAAGCCTTGAAAAGGCATCATCGCCAGTAAACTGTTGCAAATAAAATTCACCAGTTGTGAGGTCAATCCACGCAAGACCGACAATAGTCCCCCGTTCGCTACTTACGCAAGCAATAAAGTTATTTTTCTGGGCTGTGAGTTGGTTATCTTCCATAACCGTACCAGGTGTAACGATTTGCACCACATCGCGCTCAACGAGTTGACCTTTTATAGGCTCAGATAATTGCTCACAAATTGCCACTTTCAAGCCTAATTCAGTAAGTTTTGCTATATATGTACCTGCTGCGTGATAAGGCACACCACACATAGGCGCTTTTTGCCCTGCCCCACAGTCACGCGCGGTTAGAGTAATATTGAGTAATTTTGAGGCGGTTTCCGCATCTTCAAAAAACATCTCATAAAAATCGCCTAATCTAAAAAACATTATTGTGTTTGGGTATTGTTCTTTTTTCTCCACATAACTTCTCATCATTGATGAAAGTTTTGACTTATCTATTTCCGTTGCCATTTACTTTTCCTATTAAGTTCCCTTTTTTATAATCAATTATATCTGCTTCTACAAAAGTGCCAATTTTGATTTTTTCTTCGTTTGATAATTTCACCACTTTACCACACTGTGCTTTGGCAGTAAAGCCTTTTTCATCGCAATTTTCTACCAGAACGCGTTGAGTTGTACCTATCATTTCTTGGAATAATTGCTCACTGATTTTGTGTTCTATTTCAAGCAAATTGTGTATGCGTTCGCGCTTAGTAGCAATCGGTACTTGATTTTCCATTTTTTCCGCAATCGTGCCTCTGCGCTTGCTATACATAAAGATAAAAGCGTTGTGGTATTTTACTTCTTTGATTAAATCAACTGTTTCTTGATAGTCTTGCTCAGTTTCGCCAGGGAAACCTACAATTATATCTGTTGAAAGCGTGATATTGGGCATTGCCGTGCGAATTTTTTTGATTGTTTCTAAGTAATGCTCTTTTGTATAATTTCTATTCATTGCCTTCAAGATTTTGTTTGACCCCGCCTGAACAGGCAAATGCAAAGTTTTGCTAATTTTCTTATTTCTTGCCATTACTTCAATCACTTCATCGCTTATATCTTTTGGGTGAGAAGTCATAAATCGAAGTTCAAAATCGCCCTCAAAATTTGCAATAGTATCAAGTAATTTTGCAAAATTTACGCCATTTGTGCTGTTATCTAAACCGTAAGAATTTACATTTTGTCCTAAAAGTGTGATTACTTTGTACCCCATATCAATCAAAGTCTTTACTTCTTTGTAAATCTCTATCGGGTCACGGCTCTTTTCCCTACCGCGCACATAAGGCACAATGCAATATGTACAAAAATTGTTACAGCCATACATAATATTTACATAGGCATACAGCGGATTGTCGCGCACCATAAGCACGCCTTGCTCATTTTCTATGTAATTTTCATCTTCGACTACTTTGTTTACAAATTTCTTTTGCGCAATATATGTATCTAAGTATTCGCCGAAAAATTCAATATTGTTTGCACCGAAAACTATATCTACAAAAGGAAATTTTTTGCGTAAATTGCTTGCCATTTCCTTTTGTTGTGCCATACAACCACAAACAGCCACTATCATATCTTTTTTTGTCTTTTTGATAGGCTTGATTGCGCCAATATTGCCCATTATTTTTTGCTCCGCACTCTCGCGAATACAACAAGTATTAAACACAACTACATCTGCATCTTCGACCTTGTCTGCAAGGCTTAACCCTTTTTGTTGTAAAATTCCTGCCAATTTTTCCGTTTCGTGAACATTCATTTGGCAACCGTAAGTATAAATAAAATATTTTTTCATTTGTATTTCCTTAGAATTAAATTATATGTAATTATACAATATTTTGAAAAAATTATCAATAATAAATAATAATTTTTATAATTTGTAACATAATACTTTTGGGAGTTTTGTATGAAGAAAATTGCAAAGATTAGTATAATATTTCTATGCATAATAGTTTTTTTGATATTGTGCCTTTTTGTGTATGTAGGTATAATAATTTCGCAAACCGAGGGTGGCACGAATTTGAATTTAGCAAAACTCAACAATTATCAAGCACAAGTGAAAATTTATGATAAAAATGAAGAAGAATTTGTTACGACTTCAACCAAAGGCAATAATGTGATTTCGTTACAAGACTTGCCAGAATATACCCCACAATGTTTTATCAGTATCGAAGATAAACGATTTTATGAGCATAACGGAATAAATTTAGGCAGAATTATGAAGGCTTGTGTAAAAAATATTTTTAGTGGTTACGCAAAAGAAGGCGCATCGACAATTACACAGCAATTAATCAAAAATACACATCTCAATAGTGAAAAAACAATGTCAAGGAAAATTCAAGAGGCGTATCTTGCGATAAAATTAGAGCAACAATATAGCAAACAAGAAATTTTGGAAACATACTTGAATGTAATTTATTTTGGCAATAGTTCATACGGAATTGAAAATGCAACACAAAATTATTTTGGACACTCAGCAAAAAATCTTACTTTGGCAGAGAGCGCAACGCTGGCGGGGTTGATTAAATCACCTAAGCGGTACTCCCCTATTTTCAACAAAGAAAATTGTATCGCTCGTAGAAATTTAGTGTTAAAAAATATGCTCGATGACAACAAAATCAGCCAAACTGAATATGAAAACGCTATAAATGAACCGCTAAACGCGCTAAATCAAACAAATTCTTTGGAGATTTTTAACAAAGTAGTACTAGATGAGGCTATGCAAATACTCAATTTAAGCGAAACAGATGTTTCAACCAAAGGCTACAAAATTTATACATATATCGATAAAAGTTTGCAAAATGAATTAAAGAAAAATATAGAAAATAGCGATATAGAAAACGCTATAATTGCCATAGATAACAAAACAAATGGAGTTGTTGCATATTTGGGAAATTGCGAACAAAATAGACAAATCGGCAGTACAATTAAGCCTATTTTGTGCTATGCCCCCGCTTTTGAAATGAATAAACTCTCACCTATTACTCCCATAAATGATGAAAAAACTGATTTTAATGGCTACACTCCTAAAAACGCAAGTGGAAATTTCGCTGGTTGGGTCAGCACGCGCCAAGCACTTGCAAAGTCGCTAAATATTCCAGCAATTAAAACGCTAGAATATAATACGATTCCAAAATCTATTGAATATGCAAAAAAATTTGGTCTGCATTTTACTGATAACGACAATCATCTTGCCATTGCCTTAGGTGCGACTCAATTTGGCGAAAATTTGCAAATAATAGCAAACGCTTATGCTACTTTTGCTAGAAATGGTAAATATGCTACATTGAATTTTATAAAACGCATTGAAACCAACAATGGCACGATTTTATATCAAAACAAAGATACTTATCAGCAAATCATAGGCGAAGACACAGCGTATATGATTAACGATATTTTAAAAGATACTATTACCTATGGCACGGCGAGAAAGTTGTCAAATTTGGGTATTCCGCTATCTGCAAAAACTGGTACTGTTGGCACAAATAATGGTTCAAATACTGATGCGTGGTGTATTAGTTACAATCCACAATTTACAGTTGGTGTGTGGTATGGTAACACAAAAGATGCACAAGATAATCTCACTTCTTCGCAAAATGGCGGGACTATTGCTTCAAATTTAAATAAGAATGTATGGCAAGAAATTATCAAAAAATATCAAGTCAAAGAAGATTTTATTCAACCCGAAAGCGTAGAAAAATTACGACTTGACTCAATTTCACTATCAAGTCAAAAAATAGAACTAGCGAGTCCTGAAACACCTGAAATGTACACGGTTTGTGACATTTTTGCAAAAAGATATGCCCCAACGACAACCAGCAAAAACTTTTCACAAATTACCGTTCCCGTGTTGTCATTGTCGAATAATAACCCCCTACTCTCACTCAGTTGGGAGGGTTTAGATTATCTAAATTATGCATTAATAAAAGAAGAAAACGGCGAAACTGAAATTTTACACGAATTTGAGGGTAAAAACGAACGATTTACTTTTGAAATTCCTATTCCAGCCGAAAATTGTAGTTTTTATCTGCGTGTTTCGTATAAAACTAGCAAAAATGAACAAATCGCAAACAGTAATATTGTGAAATTTCAGCCTACTACTAAAACAAAATTGGATACGAACTCGGTCAAAAGCATTGCTAAAAAGTGGCATTTGTAATAAAATTTGCTATTTTTAAAACAAAAAACATATCGTTTTTTGCGATATGTTTTGTTTTTTATATTTCAATAATTTCTTCGGAATCGAAGCTTTTCTGTAATAATTCTTCAATATTCAATTTGCTTTCTTCATTTAAAACTTTGTCCATTCTAGGCTTTGTGACTGGATTTTTAGGCAAAAATACGGTGCAACAATCTTCGTATGGTTGAATACTGATTTCGTAAGTATCAATTTTGTGTGCAACTTGCATAATATCTTGTTTATCAAAACCGATTAATGGTCTAAATACTGGCAAACTTACTACCGAGTTTGTCACATTGATACTTTGCAAAGTTTGGCTTGCAACTTGTCCTAGACTCTCCCCTGTTATCAATGCGCCAGCACCATTTTTCTTTGCAATATTTTCAGCAATTCTCATCATCATTCTACGCAAAAGAGTAATCATAAAGTCGCCATCACAATTTTTGTGGATTTCCTCTTGTATGTGAGTCACTGAAACAATATGTAATTTTATATGACCTAGATATTCACTCATTTTTTCTGCAAGAGAAATGACTTTTTGCCTTGCCAACTCGCTGGTGTATGGGTAACTATGAAAGTGAATTGCTTCCACAGTCAAACCTCTTTTGGCTAAAAAATATCCTGCAACTGGGCTATCAATACCACCACTTAGTAGCAACATTCCTTTACCAGCACTCCCCAAAGGCATACCACCAGCACACATAACGACATCAGTCGAAATATAGGTATAGCCATTTTCGCGAATATCAACCACAACTTCTACCTCAGGAGTGTGCAAGTTAACTTTGCTGTTTTGGTTGTGTTCCAAAATAATACCACCCAAACGCATATTCATTTCCATAGATTTTATAGGGAAAATCTTGCTTGCACGGTTGGTGCTTACACGGAAATTTTTACCCTGCAAATCAATTTTTGCACATTCATTTTCAATGTCTTCGACTTCGGTCAAAATTTTTGTAGCAACCGAAAGTGAATAAAGCCCAAATACCTTGGTAACTTTAGAGATAATCAAGTTTTCTTGTTCTGTATCGTATTCGCTTAATTCATATCTACCGCTTATTTTCTTTAAGGTAAATTGAAAGTTTTGGAGAGATTCGCAAATATTTTTATATAAAACCTGTTCAAAATATTTACGGTTGTGTCCCTTTAAAAACAACTCGCCATATCTAATTAAAATAACATTCATTTTTTAACCCTTTAAATTTTGTATTTCTTGCTTCAAGGCTTTTATCGTATAATCAATATCTTGCATTGTGACAAATTCGCTAAAACTGAACCTAACATTACCTTGCATTTGCTCAGGAGTTAGTCCCATATTTGTGAGTACACGATTGCCTATGTGCTTGCTACTACAAGCCGAACCAGTGCTAACATATATACCGTATTTTTCTAACGAATGAAGTAACACTTCTCCCCTAACTCCAAAAAATGAAATACTCAAAATATTGTCTAATGTGATTGCATCTTTTGCATTTATTTGATATTCCAAATCAGTATTCGCGAGTTCATTTATAAAATGTTGTTTGAGCCTTCTCAAATATTCATTGCGTTTTTGTAAACCATTGTACATAATATCACTTGCCACGATGAAACCCATAATTCCAGCAGGATTTTCCGTACCAGAGCGCAAACCATTTTCTTGCCCACCGCCCAAAATTTGAGGTTTTAAGCGTACTTTGTTACTAAAATACAAGCAAGCCACACCCTTTGGTCCGTGAATTTTGTGCGAACTCATAGTATAAAGGTCGATTTTGTCACGCGACACATTTACACGCAATTTTCCATAGGCTTGTACTCCATCACTGTGTAGCAAGCAATTTGGGTTTTTGCCTTTCACAATTCGTGAAATTGCGCCCAAATCGTTGATTGCGCCCGTTTCATTGCTTGCGTGCATAATTGATACTAGGCATACATTTTCATTCATTTGATTTTCTAAATCGGTAAGGTTTACAGTACTATCAGCATTGAGCGAAATATAGCCAATTTCATAACCTTGATTTTCCAAATTTTTGGCAGTTTCGTAAATTGAAGGATGCTCGCCCGCCGAAATTAATATTTTTTTGTTTTTCTTGGCTAAGCCATTTAGGACTAAATTATTTGCTTCGGTAGCGCTACCAGTAAATACCACTTTGCCGTTAGATTCGGCATTAAGTATGCGCAAAATTGATTTTCTTGCATTGTCTAAATCAAGTTTCACTTTTACGGCAGGCTGATACACGCTAGAAGGATTGAAAAAATTTTCCACACTATATTTTGCTACATACTCAGCCACCTCTTTGCGCGTTTGAGTAGTCGCGGAATTATCTAAATAAATCATTTTTCACTCCTTATGCTCTTATTTTTGCTTGGTAAGTACTTTCCAATTTGCTCAAAATTTTATTAAATGCTTCGTTTACTTCTTCTTGTGTAAGGGTGGCGTCGTGTCGCCTAAATGTTAAGTTAAACGCAACACTCTTGTAACCACTAGCAACTTGTTCACCTTGATAAATATCAAATACTTCCACGCTTTCCAAAATTTCGCCCGCTGATTTGCGGATAGTTTCAATCATTCCGCCAACTAACACTTTTTCATCTACAACTACCGCCAAATCTCTATGAGATGCTGGAAATTTTGGTAGAGGTTTTACCTTTTTGTTCTTTTTCGCTGGTAATTCATTTAAGTTAACTTCAAAGTAATAGCAATCGTGGTTGATTTCAAAATTCTTCGTTACGCGAGGGTGAATTTTACCTATTAAACCAATCTTTTTATTCCCTATGCAAATATCTGCACAAATATTAGGGTGCATAAAACAAACATTGCTTGGCTTGTAAGTAAATGTAAGCCCATACTTGCTTGCAAGCATTTCCGTAATTGATTTTACCGCAAAGAAATCAACATTTTGCGCTGTTACATACGCTAAAATTTTGTTTTCAATAGGCAAATTATCTTTTATATCTCTTACATTTTTGAAAATCTTACCGATTTCAAAAATCTGTACATCTTTGTTTTTACGGCTAGCGTTCAATTTGATAACATCTAACATACTGCCGACCATTTGTGTACGCATTACGCTATAATCAAGGCTAAGCGGGTTCGCAATTTTTACGCAATCACGCAACTCGCTATTTTCCTCTATTAGTAGCCTATCTAACTCTAATGGAGAACGGAAACCATAAGTGCGTACTTGATGTGCGCCAGTGGCAAGCATATAATCAACTGTATTTCGTTCGGCTTGCAAAGCGGTATTCATTCCACCGCTAATACTTGCTGTATTTTCACAATATGTAGGCATAATGTGTTCATAGCCATAAAATCTAATTATTTCCTCAATCAAATCAGCATCGCGTTCAATATCGGCACGAATTGCAGGGATACCACAAGTGAGAATATCACCATTTTGAGTAACAGAAATACCCAACCTTTCCAAAATATCAATCACAATGCTACTGTCAATCTCAATACCAAGAGTACGCTTAATTTCTATCAAAGGCAATTCAAGCGTGCGCAACTTGTCATTCAATTCGCCAACTTGAATAATATTTTGTGAAATTTCGCCAACTTTTAGTTCTTCAATTAACGACAAAGCACGATTAAGTCCTACTAATGCTGATATAGGTTGCACTCCCCTTTCGTACCTTGCGCTAGCATCAGAACGCAAGCCAAATTTTCTTGCGCTACGGCGAATATTTACTCTATCAAAAACAGCACTTTCAATCACGATATTTTGGGTGTTTTCATTAATAGAAAATTCTTTTCCACCCATAATACCAGCCAAACCTAACGGTTTTACAGTATCTGCAATAACGGTCATATCACTGGTTAAAGTGTATTCTTCATCATTTAAGCAAACTAATTTCTCGCCCTCTGTTGCATTGCGCACAACGATGTGATGATTGCTAATTTTATCGTAATCAAACGCGTGCAATGGTTGTCCCATTTCCCACAAAACAAGGTTTGTAATATCTACAATGTTATTTTTAGGATTGATACCAACAAGTTTCAACTTGCGTTGTAACCATTTAGGCGAACTCTCAATCTTGACATTTTTGACTACACAACCATAATAAATAGGACAATTTTGAGTGTCAACATCAATTTTTAAATCTTCATCAATTTCGTGTTGCGCAAAACTTGTTTTTGGCTCAATAAATTTACGATTTAGCGCAACAGCCAACTCTTTGGCTAGTCCAATTACACTTTGACAATCTGGTCTATTTGCAAGCACTTTTAAGTCATAAACCACATCATCAAGACCTAAAAATTCAGCAATTTGTTGACCTTCGACAGCGCTCTCATCTAAAATCATTATTCCGTCAACAATAGCATTTGGGTAAACAGAATTATCTATGCACAATTCCTCCCCAGAACAAAGCATACCTTGCGACTCCTCGCCACGCATATTTGTAGTCTTTATTTTTACCCCATTAGGCAAATCAGCCCCGTCAAGCGCGCAAGGAACCAAAGCCCCCTCAAATACATTTGTAGCAGCAGTCAAAATTTGCACAATTTCGCCGTTACCTATATCAATAGTACAAATTTGCAAGCGCTCCGCATTTGGGTGTCTTGCTAATTTAATAATACGCCCAATTTTTACGCGTTCCATACCTTTTGACAAGTCTTTTAAAGACTCAACTTCATAACCTATGCTAATAAACTTTTTTGCGACTTCTTGCGGACTTACTCCCGCTAAATCTACAAAATCAGCCAACCATTTATAAGATACAATCATTTTTTCTCTCCTATTTAACCTGCTTTAATAAATTTATGTCATTTTCGTATAAATCGCGCAAATCAGACACGCCGTACTTTATCATAGCGAGCCTATCAAGACCTATACCAACTGCAAAACCTTTGTAAATTTTGCTATCAATTCCAGACATTTCCAAAACTTTTGGGTGTACCATACCACCGCCTAAAAGTTCGATAAAACCAGTGTCTTTGCACAATCCGCAACCCTTGCCACCACATTTTGGACAAGTTGCATCGGCTTCAATACTAGGCTCAGTAAATGGAAAATAACTTGGTCTTACACGCAACTCTGTCTTTTCACCTAACAAATATTTGACTACCCCTTCGAGAGTGCCTATCAAATCTGCCATAGTGACATTTTTATCTACTACTAAAATCTCCAACTGTCCAAAAATTGGTGAGTGTGTAGCATCGACTTCATCAATTCGGTACGCATTACCTGTCGAAATCATTTTGATTGGAGGTTGTTTGCTCTCCATAGTGCGTACCTGCATTGCAGAAGTGTGAGTACGCAACACAATATCATTATCAATGTAAAAAGTATCTTGCATTTCGCGCGCTGGGTGTTCTTTTGGTACATTCAACGCCTCAAAACAGTAGTAGTCTGTTTCAATATCGGGACCGTCTTTCAACTCAAATCCTCTCTCGATAAAGTAATCTACCAACTCTCTTTTAAGTAATTCAACAGGGTGCATCGTGCCATAAGGTGCTGGCGCAACTGGAATAGTAACATCGACTTTTTCTTTTTCTAATTTTTTGTTTAAAATAGCATCTTCAATCGCTTGTTCCCTATCTTTTACCAACTTGGTCAATTTATCGCGCAAAATGTTTAACTGCTCCCCAACTTCGCGTTTTTTCTCGTTTGCAAGATTGCGCAAATTTTTCATCAACCCAGATAACGCACCATTTTTACCCAAAAAAGTTGCACTAACTTGCACTAGTTCTTGCTTGTCGTTTACCTTGCTTACTCGATTTTCTGCATCGGTCAAAATGTCTTGTAATTCTTTATCCATTATAAATCTCCTTTTTAAAACAAAAAACTCCGCCTAAAATATTAGGACGAAGTTTTCTCCGTGGTACCACCTAAATTCCCTAAAAAAGGGCGCTTAATTTGCCGTAACGAGGCTTCTCGCCTTTGCCTACTGTATTTTTCAGCAAAAGTGCTAAAAAGTGAATTCGCCAAAGTACGACTCTTGAACTCTCAGCAAATGTTCAATTCTCTGTAAAGTGTAGTTTTTGGTTACTAGTCTTTCTCAACGCATCATATTTAGATAATTTTATTATACTATAATTTGATTGCATTGTCAATGAATTTTGTCTAAATTAACTAGGAATTAAGTTCATCATTTCATCTAGACTATCCGAATTTAAGTAAGTGTCAGGCACTTTGCCGATAATGATTGATTCACAAACCAAAATCTGGCTATTTGTGGTGATATTTCGACTCGCAGTCGGTAAAACCATACTCACAGTTGCGATTACATTCATATAAATTCGGTGGTTTGTCTGGTTGATACCAGCACTTATAAATTCAGAAGAAAAAGTCGAAGAAATACTACCAATCGGTTGTACTTTAAATGAAACTTCTGGTCCTTTCCCTACAAAAATCGGTATGCCTGTTAAAGTACCAAACGGAATACCGATACCCTCACTTCCGTACAATTCTAAATTTTGCAAAGCGGTCTTGCCTATCTCTTTGCCTAAGCGGTTTATCAAGATTGATTGTACTTGCAAAGAGGTAATATTTCCGTCTGCATCGGTGTTAATTTGAATTATGTCATCATAAATATTTGTATTGTTGATGACTGATTGAACGGCACTATTTACAGATTTTGTGGTTAAAGATTTGACTGTTGCTTCGCTTATCTCAATTATAACAGGGTTTACATAAAGATTGAAAAACAAAAGTATCAATGTTAAAAAAACCACAAATATAGATAGGCTTATCCATAATTTTGCTCTAAGACTTCTTTTGCGCTCAAACTTACTTTTTCGCATACATATTTATATGCAAAAATGCAGATTTAGTTTACTTTTTTGTCTTACTATTAAATATCAAACCAAACACATAGCCCGCCAAAATTGCTACCGCAATTCCGCCCGCAGTTGCTGTTAAACCACCTGTAAAAATTCCCAAAACTCCCATAGAATGTCCTGCATCAATCGCTCCTCTTGCTAGGCTTGCGCCAAACCCCACAATAGGCACTGAAATTCCAGCCCCAGCAAATTGTCTAATAGGCTCATACACGCCTATTGTTTCCAAAAACGCACCTATTAGCAAAAAAGAAACTAATATACGCGCACTTGTCATTTTTGTGGTAATAACGAGAATTTGTCCAATCATACACACAAGCCCGCCGATTGCAAAGACTTTTAGATACATAATAGGGTCAAACATTCTTTTTACCTCCACAATTAAATTCTACCGCGTGAGCAATGCAAGGAATACTATTGCCTTGCTGGCTGGAAACCGTACTCATAAGCGCGCCCGTTGCTACAAATAGCACTCGCCCCAACTCACCTTTTCTCATTCGGTCATAAACATAACTATTTAAAATACTAGCCCCACAACCGCAACCACTTCCTCCCATAAAAGTTTTTTGCGAATTTGTAAAAATCATTTGCCCGCAATCGCTATAATTGTTGCCGATTTTGTAGCCGTGATATTCCAGCAAATCAATTAGCACTTCACTGCCCAACTTCCCCAAATCGCCAGTCAAAATTAAATCGTAATCATCGGGCGTTGTATTTGTGTCATCAAAGTGCGATTTTATCGCAAAAAGTGCCGATGGCGCCATAGCGGGACCCATATTGTTTGCATCGCTAACACCCCAGTCAACCACTTTTCCAATAGTCGCACTTTCTATATAAATATCACTATTGCACTGTCCCAAAATCGTACACCCCATTCCAGTGACCGTCCATTGAGAAGAAGGCGGGCGTTGCGTACCTAATTCTAGAGGGTAGCGAAATTGCTTTTCAGCACTACTAAAATGACTACCTGTAGCGCAAGCAACATTTTGCGCAAAACCCGCATCAATAAAAGATGCACCCATAATTAGCGACTCAGCCATTGTGCTACACGCCCCAAAAAGCCCCACATAAGGCACCCCCAAAGTGCGCGCAGCGAAACTACTACTGATTATTTGATTCATCAAGTCACCAGCAAATAAAATATCAATATCACTCTCAGTTAGTTTTGCGCTGGCGATTGCTTCGGAAATTGCAAAATTAAGCATTTTGCTTTCAGCTTTTTCATAACTATCTTCACCAAATAAATCATCACTTAGCACTTTGTGAAAATATTTACCAAAATTACCTTCACCCTCTTTTGGACCCACTACCGAAAAATTGCCAATAACGCGCGGTTTATTTTTAAATATCAAAGTATGCTTGCCTATCCTATTTAACATTTTTTACTCCTAAATAAACAAATAAATCAGCCCCGCAATGATAGATGCAACCGTTCCAGAAACAATTACAGGACCAGCGATGATAAACATTTTTGCCATAAGTCCAAACACAAGCCCTTCACGCTTAAACTCAATCGCAGGGCTTGCAATCGAGTTACTAAAACCCGTTATCGGCACGATACTTCCAGCACCAGCATATGCTCCAATTCGGTCATAAACCCCAATTCCAGTCAAAAACGAAGCCAGCACTATCAAAATTATCAATGCCCAGTTTGTCGCCTCCAAGGTAGGCATATAAGGGAAAATATAAAGGCACAAATCTTTTATTAATTCCCCAATACAACAAATTAGCCCCCCAACCCAAAATGCGTGAAAAAGTGTCGGCCATGGTTTGGTCTTTGGCATTTTAGCCTCAATATAGGCATTATATCTTTTATTTCGTTCTTGTTCGTTCATTTTAGCCTCCTCTTTTATGCAATTTTAGCCAAATTTTCAAAAAACAAACTAAAATTTTGATTTTGCATAAATATTTTGCGAGAAATAAAACAAACTAACCTTGAAAATTTTATTTCGAGGTGAAAATTTATGAAAAAAATACTAGCTCTATCTCTTACTTTTGCCCTTGCTTCTGCCTTTGTAGGTATTAGTGATGGAATTAAGACAAATTCGCAAAATGCTTTGCGTGACCAAATTGATGAATTGCATATTTTAGCAAGTACAGTGGAAACAAACGACAAAGAATTAGCAATTAATGATGAATACACTATCAACAAGGCTAACGACTACCGTATTTTACCACGCAATATTGACACTTATCGTGAAGAAACAAACCAAAATCAAGTGCGTAACAATACAAACAATAATGCTGTTGTAAATAATCAAACAAACACAAATCAAACGACAAACAACACAAATAGCAATCTAAATACGCAAAATGGTACAAATGCCGTGCAGAATATTAACAACGCTAATGGTACAAATAGAGTAGCGAACCAAACTTCATCATTAAATAATGGAGTGAACAACGGGACTACGACTAATCTAAATGGTGTAAGCAATACAAATAGTATCAATCAAAACGGCACAAACAACCTTTCATACAACAATCAAGGTACTTCGCCATATGGTATCAACAATGCAAATTCTGGTGTATTACCAAATCAAGGCAATGGTAACAAGACCGTTGATGGTGTGATTGCAAACAACAATACTAACAATCTTGATAGTATGGTGCGTACAAACAATATCGACACTTACAAAAATAATGCAAATACAAATATTGACGGTAATGTTTACAACAACAATGGCGGTCTGGTGAATAATGGCGCAAATAATATTGCAAACAACACAAATAATGGAGTTGTTTCAAATGTGCCAAACGCAAACAATACATTAAACAACAATACACAAAACACCACTACTCCAAGCACAACTGACACTAACCGCAATATAGTAGTTGATGACACTGTAAAAAACAACACAACTGACACCGTTGACAACAACAAAAACACTACAAACAACACAACAACTACCGACACTACAAAGAACGACACCACAAATCAAGCCACAAATGATACTACAAAAAGCACAACTGACATTACTCAAAACTTTGTATTAGATATGGCAACTATTCAACAAGATATTGCTGACCTAAACGACAGAATTTCTGCGCAAAATGAAGAAATGAACCAAAATATGGAACTTGCCCGTGCAAATATGGCTAAACTTTTAGATAATTCGGTAACTTTGGAACAAGCAAAAATCAAATTAATCAATGGTTATTCGCACACTTTACAATGTATGACTCAAAAACTCGCACAAAACCACTTTGACCTAATGCACAGCGCAGGTATGTTGGCTCTTGTACAAAGCACAGAAGGAAATAATGCCGACCTAAGTCCTATTTATTTGGAAATCAAAGGCACTTTGCTTAGCCGTGAAATCTATTTTGATTGCGCAAACGATGCTCTCAAAGCAATAAATGGTGTGTTTGGTGATACAAAAGATGTTTCAACTTTGGAATTAAATAAAAACAACACAAAACCAACTGAAACAACAAATAATGCAAAAAATACAACTAAAACTACTATCCCATCAAAAACAACCACTCAAAACGATAAAGTAGTTACTCAAAACGAAATTTCACAAAATAAAAGTACTTTTGAGCAAAAACCTACTATCAATAACGATGGAGTGACCAAAGAACGTGTAACAAACGGTGTTGATATCAATAATGCAGGCATACACGCTCGCACTTTGGAAAATAGAAATATGGATAGACCAGTCGTAAATGTTCGTGGACCTGTGAAAAATCAAGCCAAAATGACTACTCCAAACCCTGACCTTGCTGAGAAACAAACTATCAACTCACCTAAGGCTCGCCTAGATAATTCAAAGCAAGAAAGTCAAAATGTGGGCTTCGGTAAAACAAATACAAATTCAATTATATCTAGCGGACAATTTTAGTTGCTTGCAAAAATAAAAACAGTGTAGATTAAGTTCTATACTGTTTTTATTTAATTTTGCTTATTTATTGCTACATCTATGCTTTAAACCACAATTTATAAAATTTATAAAAAGTCGGTTGTATTATTGGTTTCGCTATTTAGGTTATTTGAGGTTGCGATTTTTTCAAATTTTGCAATTAATTCTTGCCCGTAAATGCTTGATTTTGCGAGGCGCACACTGAGGCTCGTTGAGATAGGATTTGTCATATCGCTAGACAAATACCAGCCCGCAAATGCGTAGCCTTGTACGCAAGGAGTTGCCGAGCAAATGATTGTATCGCTTACGGTTAAACTTTCGTAATCATCACCAACGAGAGTAACCGTTCCGCCTAATGTAGCCGTTACTGCAACACTACTCACCCCGCCAGCACTAGGCCTTTTTAGCGAGGTGTAGGCTTGATTGGTCGTGCGGACATAAATTTCAATAAAATCAGTTTTGGCAAAATCAAAAGACAGCCCAAAATCGTTGCTTCCAGCGGTCACAAAATAAGTCACACTGAGCGCCTTGCTACACGCACCGTAAATTTTCGCCTCATAACTTTCTATTGCATAAAACACTGAATTATCAAAGGAAATTTCGCTTATGTACTCACCCGAATTTGGAGTAATCAGTAGTTTCATTACCATACTATTTTCATCGTAATATTGCCTAAAATTTGAGATATATGTATCGCCGTTCTTCACCATTGCGCGGACAAAATTTGCAGTTAGCGTTATATCCTTAGTCGGCGTAAAAGTATAACTTGCGCTAGTCGAAACAACGGCACCGTTGTTATCTGTCCAATTTACAAAAGCGTACCCGCTAGCAGGTGTGGCGGTAATAGTAGTAGTCTTACCTTCCTCTACCGTTCCACCGCCCGAAACAGTACCTTGCGAAGTGTCCGCAGATGTAGGAGTTACGGTAAAACCAGGTTCAAAATAACAAGTATAATAACACAGCCCATCTTTTTTTGCAGTAGGTATCGTTGCCTCATACCATTCATAATAATAATAAGTATCAACTTCATGTGAAACAAAAGTAAAACCACTCTCATCTCTTAATCCAGTAGCTGATGCAAGATACCATTTTACAAACCTATATCCTGAGTATGCGTGCGCGACCACATCACCACTTGGCACATTTGAAGATGAAGTCCCCCAACTTTGCGGTTCATACTTTGTACCCCCAATTGTTACATAACCATAAGAGGTGTTATTAATCGATAACCCATAGTGAATTGTTGTTAATCCGGGCGCACTAAATGCCTTATTTTGCTGAGTAACAACTATCAATATTGTCCCCAAAACACCTGCCAAAATTGCAAAAGAAATAGCTAACCACCACGCAAGCATTTTTCCCTTTGCGCAAGTTATTTTATGGCTATTTAAGGCCCCCCCCCCCCTGCGGGTTTCGTTCGTTGTTTTGGTACATAAACTCCTCCATTTTTGAAAATTTTTCATCGAGTATTCTCCTTAATTATACCTTATTTTGTGTAATTTTTCAAATAAAATAAGCCCTAAAATCAAAATTTTTAAGAAAATTTATATTTTAACACCAATATACGCATTATATCAAATCAAAATAAAAAATAATTCAAAATTAACAAGTGTGAATAGAATATTTAAAACTTTTTCTTAATCAAACAAAAAAAGCGTATCAATCTTTCAAATTTGATACACTTGTTTAGTTGCTCTATTACAACTAAAATACTTTATATTCAACAATTACTTTATAAATAATTACTTTACTTTTTAATAGCCCAGTGGCTCAAAATTTCATTCATATTGTCTTTAAATGACCTTGCATCGACATTTTGATTTGTAACAATATCAATTTCCTTCAACACAACTCCGTTGTCCGTGATAACAATTTTCCCCACAGCAGTATTGCCACTGATAGGCGCTTTTAAATTATCGAGCATTTCATAATTCACGCTTAAATTACTCTTTTCGCCTTTTTTGTTTAGAGTATAAAAGTCCTCACTTGCAAAAAATTGCGGTTGAATTTTTGCTTGCGCAATGGCATAATTTATATCCAAAGCAGTTGTGCAATCAATCAGTTTTTCAGAGGTATAGTTTGCAAAGCCCCAGTCAAACAGGCTACTGCACGCACCAAAACGGTCTTTGCTACTTTCAGCGCCCAACACTACCGCAATCAAACGCATACTACCGCGTTTTGCGGTCGCACTCATACAGAATCCAGCCTCATTTGTAGAGCCAGTTTTCCCAGCATCACAACCAGTATAAGTGCGCAAAAGTTTATTTGTGTTTGCCATTTGCGTTACCCTTCCCGAAGGATGCTCAAAATCTTCCATCCAAATTTTGCTTATATCGAAATAATGTGGGTGCGACAAAACCTCTCTCATAATCAACGCAACATCGTTTGCGCAAGAATAGGCATTTGCACAAGGTAAACCCGTACAATTTCCGTAATTCGTGTCATTTGCGCCCAGTGCTTTTACTTTTTCGTTCATCATATTTACAAAACCCTGCTCACTACCACCGATTGCCTCCGCTATTACAACGCTAGCATCATTAGCAGAACTAATTACAATAGCGTGCAAAAGATTTTCAACAGTGTATTCAGCATTTGCATCAATAAACACTTGTGAGCCACCCATAGAAGAAGCATTTGCGCTTGCTGTAAGTTTTTGGTCGAGAGTCAACACTCCTTTGTCCAAAGCCTCAAACGCAAGCAAAAGCGTAGTTAATTTTGTTACACTTGCAATCGGCAAATGTTGTTTTGAATTGTTTTCGGTCAAAATTTGACCCGTGCCATACTCAATCAAAACCTGTGATTTTACATTCTCAGCAATTTCCGCTTTTGCTACCCCGAAGCCACTGAAAGCAGGCAAAATAACTACCGCGAGAGCGCAAAATGCCACAAAAAGTCCTTTTTTCAACATAATTATCTCCTTATATTTTCTGCAAATAGTTTTTGCAAATTAGCGATAATTATGTAATCGCAAATCGATTTTTTACAAATTCATAAACATTAATCACCTATAATTATAGCAGAAGTCAGCCACGGCAATAGTAGGGCTTCAATTAAAATTGCTACAAAGCAAATACTGCAAATGCAACAAATCGCGCTCTTATGATTGCAGAAAAAATCACGACTAATTACGCAACCGCCGTAAACTTTTGTGCCAAAATTGTACGACATACACACTGCACTCCAACTGACTAACATTAATAGTACAATCAAATGACACGGAATGACAATAAACACGACATTTAAAATTCCGCCTACATTAAATAAAACAATCAGTAGTGAAGTTGTTGCCCCGACTACAAAACCGCGATAAATCAAAAATATACCGTTTAGCACGCATAAAAAAGGCTTGCAATTTGCTAAAAAAATTAGCCCAAGCATAGCCAACACGCTAAAAATTCTCGAAAAGAATACCCCGAAAATTGAAACATTCCCTTCGATATAATTTAGAAAAATAGAATCAGGTATTTTAGAAACAGTTGCATCTGGCGCAATCGTAAATCCAGTTATCATACCTATTACAATTCCTAAAATAGAAAAAACAGCAAGGCAGATATACCACCATTTTAAATCACAAAAATGCTCTGCAATCTCTATTTTTGCCGTTGAGAAATTTCTATAAAAATCAAACTTTTTTGGCATACTTAAATGTATGATTTTCCTCAAAAACTTATGCCAAACCTTGATTTTTTGCAATATATTTAATTACTACCAGTAAAAAATTTTTTGAGTTTTTGGTCACGATTTATATTGAAAAGTTTATTAGCCACATAATAAACAAATTCTTTGATAGTCGGACAATTTGAAAAATCGCTAAAATTTACCACCGTATTTAATGAAGTCATACCAAAGTGCGTAAACTTAGTCCACGCAGAATTAATGGCAACCTTCATACATCTAGCCACACTTGCAGAAGATGTAGCGTTATTTATCGCCACACGCTCATACATTGACTTGCACAAAGTATTAGGTCTACAATTATCAAACATAACTTCATTAATACATTCTGCAATAAAGTTTGCACCATTTGCACCCATATTGAATCCCATTTCAGTTAGGCAATTAAGAATCTGCTCTTTATGATTGCTATTGTTTGCACCCAAAAAGTCCATTCTTTGCCTATTTTCAAGCAGTAACTTGCTGAAATTTATAAAAAATTCGTTAAAATCTCTGTTATTCACAAAATAATAGTTATTAGGCAATCTATTTGGTAGCGTTTCATTATTTTTACACAAAATTACTACCAAAGGTACTGCAAAAGATGCTCCCTCTCCAAAGATTTTTAAAAAATCTATACCTTTATAAAAACTCTCAAAAGGTATTACCAACAAATCGAGCCTTTTCCCTAAAACCTTGTTTAAAAGTCGCAAAAAGCAAGTTTCATATTCTATATTGATATTATTTTTTAAAAAATCAATTCTATGCTCTGCGCTTTCTTCTTCATTCTTTACTAAAAAAATTCCATTATAATGGTCCATTGATGTACTCACTTTTTCTATTGTTGTTACCATTATATCAAATTTTTTTGTAAAAGTAAAACGATTTTTGTATATTTTTGAATATTTTTTTAAATAATTTACAAAAATAACACAAATACAGCACGCCTCAGCGTGTCATTGCAAGCGAAGTGTGGCAATCTTATAATAAATAAAGTTAAAAATCTCTTTTATTGTGGAAATACTATTGTTGAATCATATTATCTATGTAAATTCCAAATCCTTTTGTCGCATCATTTACAAAAACATGAGTAACCGCACCTATCAATTTTCCATCTTGCACAATAGGGCTACCGCTCATTCCTTGTACAATTCCACCAGTAGTTTCAATAAGCCTATTGTCTGTAACTTTAAAAATCAAATTTTTAGGACTTTGCGCTGACTGAAAATTTGTCTTGATAATTTCAATATCATATGCGCGTATAGTTTTTCCGTCCAAACTACTATAAATTTGCGCCTTGCCCGGGTGCGCTGTTAGCCTACCTCCAACTTCAATCAGTTGCTTATCTTGAAACATTTTGTTTTCCAAATTTAAGTTGCCATACATACCATAAGCACAGTTTTTGTCAACTGTCCCCATTTCTTGATTACTTCGCACAAAAACACCTTTCAATTCCCCAGGGTTGCCACGAATTGCCCTTTTGACACCAAGCACACAACATTTATGTACTTTCCCCTCTCCAACATCTAATATTGTATTTGTGCTAGGCTCCAAAATAGGGTGACCGAGCGCTCCAAATCTACCTGTCTTTGGGTCAATAAAAGTCAGCGTACCAATTCCACTCATACTTTCCTTTGCCCAAATTCCTAATTTATACTTTTTGGTATATGTATCATAAGCGGGCTTCAATTTGGTTTCAATATTATTCCCTTTGCGCACTATTTTTGCCGTAACTTCAAAATTGTTTTCTTCATTTTTATTTAAAATTTCGGTAATTTTGTTTACGCTATCAATCTCTGCCCCATTGATACTCTTGATTATGTCACCAGCCATAATATTGTCATCTGCATTTTCCCCTTTGGCAATCACAAGCACGCCCTCCCCGTTATAAGAAAATCCAAGAGTGTCACCACCAAGGTAAACTTTATCACCAACATTTATAGCATTTACCGAATGAATTTTCACCGTATCAAACAATAAAAAATCAACAGTGTCACTTTTTTCATTATATCTTGTTGTTACCAAACTACCAAAGTTGCTTTTTGCTTCATTATGCAAAGTGTTGTTATTTACTATTACTTCATCAGGAACATTAAATATTTCGTCAAAAGGCACTAGCCAACAAACTAGCGCCGAAATTAAACAAATAAAAATTGTAGTATAAAAACATATTTTTCCTAATTTCATAGTAAACACTCCTACGCAATAGTGTTTGAAGAAGAATAGATTTTATACTTTTGTAGGATAGGTAAATTTTGTTATTTTATGGAAGATATAAAAGTTTGCGCTTGCGTTTTCAACTCGCTTGCGTGTTGTAGTCCAACCTTCGACTGGCTATCACCACCCGCAAGCCGAGCAATCTCTGCTAACTGCCCGTTTTTGTCCAAAACAGTCAAGCCACTGAAAGTTGAGCCATTTTCTACTCTTTTTGCAATCAAAAAGTGCGTGTCCGCAAAACTAGCGATTGTCGCCAAGTGAGTAATAGTCAAAATTTGAGAAGTTTTCGCTAACCTTGCCATTTTTTGGCCGACTTCAACACTCACCACCCCACTGATACCGCTGTCAATTTCATCAAAAATCATTGTGTCAATCGCTTGCAAATTGCCCATAACAACTTTAAATGCAAGCATAAAACGCGACATTTCGCCACCAGAAATTACCTTTACCAAAGGTTTTAGCGGTTCGCCTAAGTTTGCTGAAAACATAAATTCAATATCATCTGCGCCGTTAGTTTGTGGTGTTTTAGGTGTAAATTGTGCCTCAAAACTACAATTTTTCATTCCTAATTGCTTTAATTCGTTTAAGACCTTTTGTGAAAGTTCACAAAAACCCTCTTTCCTTAAATTTGTAAGCGCTTCACACAAATTCAATATATTTTGATTTATTACATTCAACTCATTTTGGTACTGTTCCAACAATTCAGTTGTGTCATCTAGTTCAAAAAGTCTATTTTTACTCTGTTCCAAAAAAGCAAGCATATCTTCGATAGTAGCACCGTATTTGCGTTTGAAACTTTTAATCAAATCTAGTCTTTCATCAATTTTTTGAAATTCAAATTCATTAAAATCAAACTCAGTCAATTTTTCTTCCAAACAATCAGCAATATCGCGCACTTCGATTTCGACAGAATCTAATCTATCGGCAATTTCTCCAAATTCACTGTCAATAGATGAAATACCACTAAGAATTTTCTTTGAAGTATAGCAGTTTTCCACTACACTATTTGTAGTAGCCTCAGTTAACGCCTCGCGACAAATTTTCACCGCATCGCATACTTTTTGGAAATTGTCCATTTTCTTCTTTTTGTCAATTAGTTGCTCTTCTTCGCCAATTTTTAAATCAGCCTTTTCCAACTCATCAACTTGAAATGATAATATATCTTTCTCCCGCTCGCGCGACAGTTCATCACCGCCAAGTCTTGAAATTTTTTCTTCTACTGCTCGTTTTTGCGATAAAAGTTCACCCAGGCTTTGCTTTGCCTTAATTACACTTTCGCCTAAATAACTATCTATGTAATCAATATGCTTATCTTTATTTAAAAGAGTCTGGTGTTCGTGCTGTCCGTATATATCTATCAAATTTGTAGTCACTTTTTTTAGCATTGCTAGCGTAACGGAATTGCCATTCATACGAATTTCATTTTTCCCGTCTTGCGAAATTTTGCGAGTGATTATCAAAATATCGTCATCATCAAAGCCAAATTCCACAAGCGCCTGATGCGCTAACTTGTTATTTTCTATATCAAAGACCGCCTCAATTTTGGCAAACTCGCAACCAAATCGAATATTTGATTTATCAGCCCTTCCACCCAAAACAAAATTTATGGCTGATATGAATACAGACTTGCCCGCGCCAGTTTCACCAGTAATCACATTTAGCCCTTTGACAAAATCTACTTGCATTTCCTGAATTAACGCGTAATCTTTAATTGAGATACTTTTTATCATAAACAACCCCGCACAAATGTTCTATCTATATTATAGAACAAACGAACAGAAAAAGCAAACATTTTTAACAAAAAAAGTAAAAAATTTTAAAAATAAAAAAGTCCTTTTGACCAAGACTTTTTATTCAATCCAATTCCTATATATTGTATATACAAAATTTGATAACACAAATAGCATAGCATATTGAGTGAAAATATTTCAACCAACTAAGCGTTGAGCATATTTTCTAGGCGTTGCTTAATTTGCATTGCGCTATTTTCACTTTCAGCGATTACAAGTACAGTGTCCTCACCTGTTACAATACCCAAAACGGCTGTAATAGATAACCTATCAATTACAGTTGCAACGGCATCGGTTGTACCTCGAACAGTTTTTACAATTACTTGATTAGCAACTGTTACAACAGAAAGTACAACACTCTTGTAAATTTCATTTGCCTTTGTTGTGAAAGTACGGTCATCATTATCTACAAAAGCATACTTGTACTTTTTCTTTTCTCCCGCTACTTTAAATAAGCATAATTCCTTGATATCTCTGCTTATAGTTGCTTGTGTAATGCTAAAACCAGCATCTTTGAGTGCCTCTACCAACTCATCTTGCGTTTCGATTTCTTGCTTGTTAATAATCTCAATAATCTTTGATTGACGAACGCTTCTTGCCATAATAAATTTCCCTTTTGTATTTTTATTTTTTATTCTTTTCTATTATACAACAAAAGTTATAATTATGCAAGACTATTTTGCATATTTATTCGTTTTTAAAATTTATAATTATGCAAAACATTAATTTATAATTATACAAATGGCTAAAATAAAGGCTTTTGGGCTATTTTTTGTGGTTTTTACCCTTTGAAATTTTTTTTGATTTTTTAAATAAAGAAAGCACTTTTGCTGTATTCAACACCACTTTTATAGGGTAATTTAATGCATACGTCTTGCCTATCGCCTTGCCTAATACTGACACAGAAGCAATAATTGAACTAATCAAAATTGACAAAATTATGCTATTGACTTGCGGGAAAAATGAAATCAAAATCACCGAAATCGCGACCCCACCAGCGCCACTCAATATACTACAAATATCACCAACAACATCGGTACAAATACAGGAAATTCTATCTGCATTTTTGACTAATTTTATAGCAATATCAGCACCCCGCTCACCCTTTTGATTAAGGTCTAATAAGGGCTTTATACTACACGCGGTAACTGCCATACCGATTAAATCAAATACAACGCTGACCCCTACTAACAAGACAATCAAAAACAACGCCAACGCAAGGCTAGCGTTTGCTAACATCAACTCCGATATTAAGGCAAATAAGACCGACAAACATAAAGATACAAAGAAAATTTGGACCAGCCAAACTTTATTTGATTTTATTTTTCCTTTTTTAGTTGTCGAAAAAATTTCAATTTTTGGTTGCTCGCCCTTGTTAGTTTCATAGTCTTTTTCCACACTATATTATATGGTCTTAGTATCTAAAAAATGAGTTAATTTAATGGCTTTTCAACTAATTTACCCAACTCGTCACGCAAAACAGTCACTTTACCTTTGCTTTCATTCAAAACTTCATAGCACTTCTTTGCAATCTCTGCACCTTCGCTAAAAAGTTTGTTTACTTCGTCCAACTTTGCTGTACCGCTTTCAAGTTTTTCTACAATTTCTTCCAATCTCTTAACCAATTCTTCAAAAGTCATTATTTCTTCTCCTCTTTATCTTCAACACGACATACTAGCGTACCATCTTGCAATCTCACATTGATTTTGTCGTCTAATTTTATTTTTTTGATACTGCTCACAACTTTGTTTCCTTTATCAATCTGAGCATAACCTAGTCGCAAAATTTTAATAGGATTAACTGCCTCTAACTTTTGCACCAAAACATCAAAATTATGCTCATAATTTTTGATACAAAGTGTAGAAGCGTTACTAAACCTACCTACTAAATTTTGAAAATCAGCATTAGATTGTTGCAAGAGTAGTGTCGTTGTGTTACTCATTTTGCTAATTAAATTTTCAACTTTTTCTTGCTTTGTTTGATAGAATGTTTCCGTAATTCTCAGCAATCTAAGAGTAGCATTTTGCATATTAAATTTTAATTTTGCCAAGTCTGTACTTACCAACTCCGCCCCAGCCGAAGGGGTAGGTGCGCGCAAATCTGCCACAAAATCAGCAATAGTGAAATCGGTTTCGTGACCCACCGCACTAATGATAGGCTTGCTTGCATTTGCAATCGCCATAGCCACACTCTCTGCATTGAAAGTGCTCAAATCTTCCGCAGAGCCACCACCGCGCGCAACAATAATCACATCTATATCTTCAATTTGGTCCAAAGCCTCGATACCAGCAATAATTGTATTTTCAGCCCCAACGCCCTGCACTTTTGCTGGATACAACACAATATCTAGTAAAGGATTGCGCCTATGAGAAACATCAATTATATCTCGAATTACTGCACCAGTTTCACTCGTAACCACACCAATTCGCTTGATTACAGCAGGCAAAGGCTTCTTTTTACTAGCATCAAAAAGCCCCAACGCCTCCAATTTCGCTTTCAACTCTAAAAATTGTTTATACAATAGCCCTTGACCATATGGCTCAATTTTTACTACATTAAAAGAAAACCTACCGCCTTTGACATAGTAATTCGGTGAGCCTGTTACCAACACCATTTCACCCTCTTTGCCTATAAAGTCACTAGGTTTTATTCCAAAACGAACACAATTTAATACAGCGTTTTCATCTTTTATGCTAAAATAAACATTGTTGCCAGAATACGAAATTCCTGAAATTTCCCCGTAAAGTTGGACAAATTGCAACAAATCTTCATTTGCTAAAATATTGTGAATATAAGTATTAAATTGACTTACACTTATAATTCTACTCATTGTAAATTTCCTTGTAAATTTTGCTCAACACCCCATTTACAAAGTCAGAACTTTTTTCAGAAGAATATTTTTTGACCAAATTTATTGCTTCATTTATTACAACCTTCGGCGGAGTGTCTTGCTTAAATTTCAATTCGTAGGTAGCCAAAATCAATGCTGACCTATCAGCAATCAATACGCGCGACAAATCATAATCTTTTAAATTTCGACTTACTATTTCCTTTAAAGCATCGTAATTTTGCACAATACCAGTAATGGTTTCTTTTACAAAATCAAAATCCTCTTGACTGATTGCCTTTCCATCTAAAATATCAATCAAACTCTCTTGATTGAAACCGTCAAAATTAAATTGATTGGCAAAAAGCATCAAATATGCATTTTCCCTTGCAGTCGTTCTACTCATATTTTTTCTCCTTTCAAAATAGGCAAAAACCCCTTTGGTTAGGGGTTAGTCAGCCTTTGCAAATTCTACACCTAGTATGTGAATATTTATCGCTTTCACAGGCATTTCGGTCATAGAAATAATGCTGTTTTTTACATTTTCTTGCACTCTACACGCAACATCTGCCACATTGTAGTTTGCGAAAATATTGATATAAACATCAACAATCAAACCATCTTTTGTATGCGTAATTTTTACGCCTTCGTAGTAGTTTGCGCTAAAAATTTTACCCAACTTAGAACCGCCAAAATTTGCACAAAGTGAAGCAACACCACTTATTTCCTTTGCTGCTAAGTTTATGATGGACAGCAAAATTGCTTTGTTATAACTCACTCTGCCGTGTTGCCCTTGACCGTTCATTTGCTCTATGGCCATAATGCACCTCTAAAATAATAACTAAGGTTATTATATCATAGCCAAGCCGTTAAATCAACTATTCAACGGGAATTATTTTAATATTGTCGATAGACTTTTTTGTCTGGTCTTGTACAACTTGCACGATTTGAGCGACTTGTTCATCAGTCAATTCACTCGCTTTTACCATTACATTTACAAAATTATTTGTCATTGACACGATTACATCGTTAAAGCCTTTTGCTTTGATATTCCCTTCCAAATACAATTCGCTTTCAATTTTTGAAGCAATATTTGCCAAAGATTCTTGTGCTGTATTTTTTGCCTCAGCCGAACTATTTGCACTTTGCAAAATTGCAGTGTAATATAGTTTTTCTTGCTCGCGTGCTGTATCGCGGTCTGTTCTATAAGTAGTAAAGAAATTTGCCGAAGTGGTTACATTACCACCCGTATGAATTGCCTCGCCTGTATTTTGATTGAGTGTAATATTTAAAAAACCAGTCAAAACAAGCAAGCCCATCATTACACTTAAAACGATTATTTTCTTTTTCTTTGAAACCATTTTTATATCCCCCTTTTAATTATTACCTTTTACAAAAATCTCAATTTGTGAACTTTCTACATTGAGTAGAGCCTGAACTGCTTTTAAAATATCTAGTTTCACCCTCACATCACTTGCCCCACTCGCAACCACAACAATTCCTTTAATATCAGGCATTATTTCATAAAGCACCAACGGTTCATTTCCAGCCCCAGTATTGATAATAATAGGCTCTTTGTTTGAGGTTGAAGTTTCCGTTTTGTTGGTCGTTCCATTTGAGGTTGTATTTTGCGTAGAACTATTTTTTTCATCATTTGAATACGCCAATACGCGCTCAATCTCGCCATTTAAAGTAATCATACACTGTACTGTACCCGCACCAGAAATTGAGGATAAAACATTATTTAGCCTATCTTCGAGCGACCGCGCGTATTCTTCGGTAGAAGTTGTTGCGGTAGGTTGCACACTAGTTTGAGCCGTTTTGCTTGTTGGAAAAAACCAAATTGCAATTATTACCACCGCTAAAATCACCACTACATACACTTCTATATGCTTGACTTTTTTTAATTTCGCAACTAAATTTGATAAAAAAGCACTTTCCTTAGCCATAGACAACCACCCTTTCTTCATCTATTTTCACTTGCGACCTTACCAACTCCTTTACTGCGGTATAATAATTAATATGCTGTTCATTTTCTTTTATGACTAAATCGCTTAAATCGACAAAAATGTAATTAATTTTCATATCATCTCCATTGAAATTTGCACTTAGGCTCACCTTTGCTCCCTTATATTGCTTTGAAATAAAATCTTCTAAATCTCTCTCCAGATTGACAATTTGTTGCGTCTTTATGTCATCTAAAAAAGTTTGATTTAGGTCGTAAGAAACATTTGTAAAAATACTATTCCAGTCCCAGTCATTTTTAACTAACTTTACAATCGGCGTAATGATAACCACAATGATAAAAATCGAAAAAATGCTTTTAATGTACTTGCTGATTTTGCTTTCTGGCAAAACTAGTTCAATCACGACGAGTAAAAACACCACCCCAACGACCGATAATAGATATACACTAATTTGACTCATAACTATCACCTACATTATGTTTGCTGTGCAAAGAATAAGTCCAACGCTGATTAGATACATAAAACCCACACCCGCAAGAATTACGACCAGCATATTAAGTAATTTTGATATTGACATCAAAAAATCACTTACTTTCGACTTTGTAATAGGTTCCAAGATTGCGGAAGTTAATTTCAGCCCCAAACTAAATACGGCTACTTGTATGATAGGAAAAAGCACCGTTCCTACAGCCAACACAACGCCAGACATTCCAACTGCATTTTTTATCAACACACTACTTGCCATTACTAGATTGAAGCCGTCCGATAAATACCCCCCTAATATAGGAATATAGTTTTTTAGGGCAAATTTTGTCGCACGAATGGATACGCTATCAAAACTACCAGCCACTACCCCGCCTATTACAATAGCGCCCATAAAAATACTAAAACAAACACCAGCCGTCCATTTGAATATGCTATTAAAAAGTGATGTAAACTTATTCAATTTTATAGAGTCTGTTAAATTCCCAACCACAATAAAAACAAACGAAAAAATAAACAAAGGTATTAAAAACCAAGTAAAAATTTGCACTACAATGTTACTCAAAATTGCCAAAGTTGGCTGAAAAACGCCAACTGATACCACTCCTCCAATACTAGCAAGGAGCGTTAACAACATAGGAAATAACAAGTCCATTTGTGATTTTAGCGAATTAATACAACTTGTGGTACTATCAAGTAAAGAAAATACACTTGCCGTTATAATCACGATTACCACACCATAGCAAACAAAATTCACTAGTTTTCCTACCGAATCTGCCCCCACTTCGGAACGCATATTGCCTACCAAACTACAAAGTACCGTTACTGCTATAATTATACATAGGATAGGTATAAAATGCACCAATTCATTGAAAAAAGTGCCTAATATAGCATTGAAAAATGAGCCATAGTCAGTATCAAAATCGCCACTAATAATAGCAGTAACTTTGTCCCAAAAACTCATCGTGCCAAATAAATTTTTGCCATTTTCATCTAAGTTTGAGATTATGTTATCAAACTCACCAAAATCTAGCCCGCTTAACTGATTTGAGATATTTTCTTCCATTTCACTTTGCAAATCGCTAGTTTCATTTTCACAAAATGTATTCGGTACAAGCGCGAGGGCTAGTCCAACTAACAATATCAAAAAAAGCAAAATGCTACTAACTTTTTTATAATTTTTTATCACGGCATAATACTCACAATTATATCAATTAATGACTTTATAATAGGAATCGCTAATACAAAAATCACTAGTTTGCCCGCTAGTAAAATTTTGCTTGCAACCGCACTATTACCGCTGTCGTTACAAATATTTGCACTAAATTCTGTCAAATATCCCACCCCTATGATTTTGAGCAAAACGACAAACAATTCACTATTTAAGCCTGTACTATCTAGTATATAAGTAAACACCCCAAAAGCCTGTTCTAATAGGTCAATTATGTAAAAAAAGAAAATTATTGAACCCGCCACACCTACTAGAATAGCCATTTCAGGCTTTGTCTGTTTGACTACCATTACAGCGACCACAATTACAAAAGCCAGTCCTATTATTTTAAAAATAATTACCATTCAGCCCCCTAATATAGGTAAAACAAGTTTTGCACAGAAGTAAATAATTCGCTTATCATATCTATTACAATTAAAAGCACTACAATCAAACCCGCAAGCGTTGTCAATGTTGCAATTTCGTCTTTGCCCGCCTGTTTTAAGACTTGCGCCACAATAGCCACCACAATACCGATTCCCGCTATTTTAAATATTATTTCAATACCCATATTTTTCCCCTAAATCACTATAATAAAGAGAGCCAAACCGCCCATAACGCCCAATTTTGCGCTTAAAACACCCTTTTTTTGCTCATTTTGCACGAAATCAATCCGTTTTGACAAAATTTCATTCGTTTGCTTTATTGTTTGCAACTGCGTACTACTATCTTGTCTGCCCAAACTAAGCAAAAATTTCTTGATAATATCAGCAGTCTCACTATCAACTAATTTTTGGTCTTGCACCCATTTTTCTAAAAATTCTTCGCAGTTTTGCAAATTTTCCATATATTTTTGCAAAAAATCTTTAAAATCGGAGTGAAAACTATTTAATTTATCATTAGTTAACTTTTGCAAATTATCTTGCAAATACAAAATATTAGTTTCTAAATAGTCAAGCAACGATTTAAAGTCATTTACAAAATTTAATTTGCGTTTGTAACTTGAAGCAATCTTAAAACCTATAAACACACAAATTACAAACAAAATACCAGCGATTATAAAATTCATACCCTACCCACAATAAAGACAAGTATTATTTTTGTCCCAAATATTCTCAATTGTACCAGCCCCTTTTCTACAAGAAAGCACTACAAACCGCTCAAATACCGACATTTTTAAAATTTCTCTAAAAAAAGGCTTCGTGTGCAACTCGTTTAAATCTCTACTATGTGTTGTCGCGATTACTTTTACTCCACAACCAACTACATTCAAAAGTGCATCAATGTCATTTTTGTTTGCTAATTCATCTAAAACAATCACATCAGGAGCCATAGTACGCATGCCGTTTACTATACCAAATTCTTTACTACAACCAGAGTAAATGTCGCTATAAGCCCCAATATAGAGAGTAGGTTTGCCGTTCACAACCGCGCCTATTTCGTTTCGTTCATCAACAATAAGCAAGTTTTTTGCTATAAATTTATCACTAAATTGCGCCGATAAGTCGCGAATAAAAGTAGTTTTTCCGCCAGCGGGCGGAGCAATGACAAGGGAATTAAAAATGCCATTTTCATCGTGCAAATAAGGCACGGCATTTAAACTGCAATTTTTTACCTCTCTGGGTAAACGAATATTTAGCGAACTAAAATTTTTGATAGTCTTTATGCAACCGTTATCAACAACAATTTCGCCACAAATACCAATTCGCACTCCATTTGTAAGTGTCACAAAACCTTGTTTCAATTCTTCGTTATGTGCGTAAATACTACATTCGCAAGCGCGAAAAATAATGTCATTCAATTCTTGCGCAGTTGCGCGCAGTGAATCATTACTTGTATTTGATACACCATTTTCACCCAAAAAATATCGACCACCGTAATAAATAATACTAGGGCAATTTACCCTCAACCGAATTTCATTAAGTTTGTCCACTTGCAAAAAATCTAATGAACGCGCAAACCTTGCGGGTAAAATTTGTCGTAGCACTTGTGTTACCTCCTTTGCGATTATTTTATTTACCTAACATTGACTTTATGATAAAAAATAAAAAAGCGCCTAAAAGTTTAGACACTTTTTAAATTTGATATTTAAAATTTTGTTAAGTATGCAATTTTACAAAAAAACTATTCTTAATTTTTTGCGGTATAGTCACATAAATTTGTCACTTACCCGCAAAATTTTGTAGTTAAGTAACAAAAAAGAAGTCCATTAAACTTCTTTTATAAAGAGTTATGCTCTCTCAACATATTCACCAGTACGAGTGTCAACTTTAATTTTGTCGCCATTACCGATAAACAAAGGCACTTGCACATTCAAACCAGTTTCCATAGTTGCAGGCTTGAAAGAAGTCTTTGAAGTGTCGCCTTGAATAGCAGGCTCAGTTTCCTTAACCTCTAAAATTACAAACAAAGGTGGAACGATTGAAAATACTTGGTCCTTAAAAAATCTAACTGTAACATTTGTGTTTTCCAAAGAATAAGGCAAGCAGTCCTCAAACAAAGCCTTGTTGTATGGCATTTGGTCGAAAGTTTCAGGGTCCAACAAGTAGTACAAGTCGCCATCGTTGTAAAGGTATGTCATTTCCTTTTCAACAAATTGTACTTTTTCAAATTTGTCAGTTGGGTTGAAAGTGTTTTCTACATTTGCGCCAGTCGCAACATTACGCATTTTTATCCAAACTACCGCACCACCACGACCGTGTTTGTTGTGTTCAAAATCAAGTACAGTGTAAATCTGTCCGTTCCATTCAAAGCACATTCCTTTTCTTAATTCTGATGCTGAAATCATTTTATTCTCCTTAAAAATTAGTATGTTAAATTTTATCATAAAATAGCCAAAAAATCAACTATTTTAACCCAAAATATAGGTCGCGCATAATTTTTGCATCGCCCGCTTGCGTACCATTTGATTCAGAAATAATCACTGGCTCTAACTTTAAATCATAGATTGCCTCCAACATAGGCACAGGCTCAGGTCCATATTCGTCATCTTCAAAAGTCAAGTGCTTAATCTCGCCTTTTTCGCCATACATAATCTTTGAAAAATGAATATGGCAATCCTTCATCTTTTCAAAACCGATTTTGTCTATACCTTTTTGCAAAATTGCTTTAAAATTGTCTTTTGTGCGCAAAGCGCCCTGCATAACGCAATTAATATGTCCAAAATCGAGCGTAGGTATGAGCAAATTACTCCAAGTGCAAATTTCAAAAATTTCATCGACACTGCCCATTTGCGCATATTTCCCCATAGTTTCAGGGCATAAAAATACACCTTGTGCGTTTTTTTCATATTCTTTCATAAATTGAGTGAAAACAGTCTTGATATTGCCAAAAGCCTCATCTCGCTCCATTTTCATTTGTGAGCCAATATGAAACACACAGTGCCTGCCACCCAGTTTCTTTACCCCATCAGCACTTGCTAACAAAAATCTATAATTATTTTCAATAGCCGTTTCCGTTGTATTAGCAAAATTTATGTAATAAGGCGCATGGACACTCACTTCTACGCCGTGCTTTTCCGCTTGCTCACGAATTTTGCTTGCGGTTTTGTCAGTTAAAAACTTACCCAAAGCAAAAGAATATTCATAAGCATTAAGCCCCATACCTTCTAGCCACTCGGGCGCTTGCGAACTCTCTTTGTAACCTGCCTCATAAAAGGCTTGACAGTTTCCAGATGGTCCAAATCTAATCATATTTACCTCACAACCAAATTTTCATTTTTGCTATTTTTTGTTCATCAATATTGCAAATTCCTAACAACTCGCCCTCAAAATATAGTCGATATACTCCCGCATTTTTATCTAAAATTACCTTTTTACCATTTAATAAATCTTGATATTCTTGTTGCGATACATCAAATTTATCTAATTTTTGTAGTACAATGTCAATAGGTAATAACGAATTTTCATTAATTTCATCTACTGAAATTGCGTTTTCTAGCGAAAAGACATCAGTTTGTGTCCTACAAAGAGCGGTCATAGTAGCAACACTTCCTACTTTTTCCGCTAAATCACGGCACAAACTGCGAATATATGTGCCACTACCGCATTTAATCTCAAATTTGAAACAATTTGCACTAATTTGCTCTATAAACTCAAGTTTTTCTATGTAAACTTTGCAAGTTTTTAATTCCACCTCTTGCCCATTGCGCGCCATTTCATAAGCACGAACACCATTTACACTTTTTGCGCTATATTGAGGTGGTAACTGTTGAATTTCACCCAAAAATTCAGGCAAAACCGCCAAAATCTCATCTTTTGTAGGGATTTTAGTACTTTCTTTGATAACCTCACCCTCTCTATCCAGAGTGTCAGTCATATAGCCAAAAGTAAATTCCGCAATATATGTTTTTCTTTTAGCCAAAAGATAATCAAAAAGTCTAGTTGCTCTCCCAACCGCAATCGGCAAAACCCCACTTGCTTGCGGGTCCAGCGTCCCCATATGACCAATTTTGTCTTTTTTGGTTAATCCTAATTTATGCTTAATTATAGCCACAACTTTTGCGCTAGAAAAACCAACAGGCTTGTTTACATTTATAAAACCCTTCATTTAAGCAACCCCAGCACATTTTTTGTTTGGTTGATAATAGCACCAAGTACTTTTTCATACTCGCCTACCATTTTCAAGCCACTAGCACGCGTATGCCCGCCACCATTAAACTTTTTGGCAATTTGCGACACATCTAACCCATCGCAAGCAGTGCGCAAAGAAATATGATACTCACCTTTTTCTTTTTCGGATATACTGATAGCCACTTTCACTCCCGCAATATTTTGCAACATTGAAACAACGCCTTTACTATCTCCATAAGGGGCTTTGGTTTCCTCAAAATCTTTAAATCGCAACGCAGAAACGACTATCTGCCCATTTTCGTAAAATTGTATAGAGTTGTATGCGCGTTTTGTAATTTCAAAACCTTCTCTTGTAATTTTGCTGAAACAATCTTGCACAATTTCGTCCATTTTGATGCCAGTGCTAGCAATTTTTGCCAAAATTTCAAAGGTTGTTGCGTGCGTGTTTGAGTATTTAAAACCGCCAGTATCGGCAAAAATACCTATGTAAAATAAAGTCGCAAGGCGCGTATTCAATTTGAAATATTTTTGAAACAGCCTAAAAATCACTTCGCACGCGCTAGATTCTCCACCAAGCACATAGTTAAAATTCATATAATTAGGGTTATCCTTGTGGTGGTCAATATTAAAAGTGATTGCATCACTCTTTTTCTCTATCACCGCATTTGGTAACATTTTTAAATCAGGGCAATCGACTGATATAATCACATCGTATTTTTTGTCATTTTCAATAACAAACTCATTACTTCTAACCGCATCACTAAAAGTCACATCAAGTGCTTTATCTATAAAAACATCAGCCTTTATGCCTTTTTGTGCCAAAATTTCTTGCAACGCTAGACTAGAACACAAACTGTCATAATCAGGATTTCTATGACCAGAAATAGCCACACTATTCGCGTGACTACATTCTCGTAATAATTTTTTGGCAAAATTATTCATCGTTTAAGTCGTTCTCCTTTGGAATATTAAGTGAATCAATTAATTTATTCATTTTTTCGCTATTTTCAAACCCTTCATCAAGTTTGAAATGGAGTTCAGGAGTAATCCTCAAATCAACACGCCCTGCAAGTAATTTGCGTATATACCCAGCGCAGTGTTGCAAAGCATTGAAACTTTTTTGTACTTCTTTTTTATCCTTGTCGTAAATACTTACCATAATAGTACAATGGCTCAAATCATTTGTAGTATTTACATCTACAATACTAACAAGCCCAGTTAATCTTGGGTCGCGTATTTCTTCGGCAAGAATACTCGATAGTGCCTTTCTAATTTCACTATTTATTCTTTGCAGTCTTATTCCTTGCATAATACCTCCTTAATCGCGCTCAACCTCTACCATTACAAACGCTTCAATCATATCTTCAAGCAAAATATCGTTGTGGCCTTCCATTTTGATACCACATTCCATACCCGCAACAACTTCTTTTACATCGGCTCTATCGCGTTGCAAAGTTGTAATTGTGGTTTCGACAATCTTTTCGCCTTTCCTTAGTAATCTAATCTTACAGTTTTTGGTAATCTTTCCGTCTTTTACAATACACCCAGCGACAGTACCTATACGGCTAATTTTGAATGTACGAATAACCTCTGCGTGACCGATAACTTGCTCCTCAAATACAGGCTCGCGCATACCCTTAATAGTCTTTGATACAAATTCGGTGATTTGATAAATAATCTTACTTAGGAAAATTTGTACTTTGTCGTGTTCCGCAACAGCGCCCGCCTTTGAATCAGGTTTAACATTGAAACCAACAATAATAGCATTTGCATTTTTCGCCAAAAGCACATCATTTTCATTGATAGGACCTACACCACCGTGAATACACTCAACGCGTACTTCTTCGTTGTTGATTTTGTTTAAAATTTCGGTCAACGCCTCAAACGAACCTTGTACATCTGCTTTTACGATAATATTGAGTACTTTCTTCTCGGTATCAGCAGATTTTGCCAAAAATTCTTCCATAGAAAAGGCATTTTTTGCATTAATCTTGTCTTGTTGGATTTTACGCTTACGCTCCGCAAGCACATCACGACTAAATTTTGCATCAACGGCGTAAAGTTGGTCGCCCGCATTAGGCACACCATCAAGTCCCAAAATTGACACAGGCGCGCTAGGCAAAGCCTTTTTGATATTTTTACCTTTATCATCTAGCAAAGCACGAACTTTACCAGCGTGTACGCCAGAAATGATTGTATCTCCAACTTTTAGTGTTCCGTTCAAGATAATTGCAGTCGCGATAGGACCTTTACCCTTGTCTAGTTTTGCTTCAATTACCATAGCGAGAGCGTTACGGTCTGGGTTTGCTTTCAATTCGTTCATATCTGCAACAAGCAATACCATTTCAAGCAACTTGTCCACACCTTGACCAGTAAGTGCGGAGATTGGAACAAAAATCGTATCTCCACCCCATTCCTCTGGCATTACATCTGCTTCGGCAAGTTGTTGCTTAACGCGTTCAAAATTAGCCTCAGCCTTGTCCATTTTGTTTACAGCCACAATCATAGGAATTTTAGCAGACTTGATATGCTTGATTGCCTCCAAAGTTTGAGGTTTTACACCGTCATCACCAGCAACAACCAAAATAGCAATATCAGTTACACTTGCACCGCGCGCACGCATAGCGCTAAATGCCTCGTGACCTGGTGTATCAATAAAGGTAATCAATCTGTCCATTTTCTTAATTTGATAAGCGGAAATATTTTGAGTGATACCGCCCGCCTCTTGACTTTGAATGTGTGTCTTGCGAATGAAGTCCAAAAGACTAGTTTTACCGTGGTCAACATGCCCCAAAACCGCCACAATAGGAGGTCTAGCCTCAGAACGCTCATCATCGCCACTTTCTACGCCACCAAATTCCTCAGCCAACTTTTCTTCATAAGACTTTTCGAGTTTTTGCTCAAGTACAACTCCTAGTTCACTTGCTACCAACTCAGCCGTTGTAAAGTCAATGCTAGAATTTACATTTGACATCATACCAAGCACCATTAATTGCTTCAAAATGTCCGCAACTGACCTACCAGTCTTTTCCGAAAGTTGCTTAACAGTAATAGTTTCAGTTGTAATCACCGCGTGTCCAATAGGAGCAGAAACAACTGCTTGTTGCTCTTTTTGCTTTTTGTTTTTTAATTTGCGATTTGAGCGTATTCTTTCTTCGATACTGTTTTCCTCCAACAAGCCTCTGCGCATAAGGCTTCTTTTATTGGAACGATTGAAATCATCAAAGTTGGTTTTCTTGCGGTCATCTTTTTTCCTCTCAAACACGCGTTTGTTAGTGTTTAAAGGAATGTCAATTTGCACAGCATTGCTAGTAGTGTTATCACGCTTTGGTCGATTTTGAATAGCACCATTTTGCTGACCTTGTCCTTGTTGAGGGCGTCTGTCTTGTCTAAAATTATTTTCCCTATTGCCATTGTTGTTAAATCGTTGCGCGCCACCATTTTGCCTATTTTGGTCGCGCTGTTGAGGTCTAGCACCATTTTGATTACGATTTGAATCAAACTGTCTAACAAAAGTCTTGCGCTCCTGATTTTCAATAACTTTGCGTTCAGTATATTCAGGTTTTGCAGGTTGCGGAGTAGCACTGCTTGTTTTTTGCTCATTTTTTGAGTCAAATTCGCGTAGTAAAACGCGGACATTTTTAGCAATGCCCTCCAATTCATTACGCATACCGACAGTTTCTTCATTCATTTTTGTTAAACATTGATTGTTGATTTCTGAAAGTTTACGCAAATTAACAAATGCTGGTTTTTTGTTTGGTGTTTGGTTTTGATTAGTCAAACTAATTCTCCTTATCTAATATGAATTTAATTTGTGATGCCAAATGTCTATTGGTAATACCTATGGCTTTACAATTTTCTGTATTTAAGATTTCATCAAGCGTAAAATATTCAAGTTTATGCAAAGGAATTTTTCGATTAACTGAAATATAGCACATTTCTTCGTAAAGGTTGTTTGAAGCGGTATCGCACACTATAAGCAAATAAATTTCATTTTTGCTGGACTTTATATTATCAAGTCCATAAACTACTCCATTTGCTTTTTGAGCAAGCCCCACATATCTACCTATTTCCATTTCCATTGACTTGTTCCTCCAATTTTTCGTAAATTGAATTATCAATATTACACTTAAATGCTCGATTTAAGACCTTGCGCTTCTTCGCCAAGTCCCATACTTCTTTTGAGTTTGTGATATATACGCCTCTACCAGAGATTTTTTTATCATTGTCAATTTCAATGCCGTTGGCTGTTTTCACTAAACGGATTAGTTGCGTTTTTGGTAGCAACTCCCTAGTAACTGCGCACATTCTCAAAGGAATTTTCTTTTCTTTTGGCATATTGCACCTCTAACTAGATACCTTCGATTTCCTCAAAAATATCAATTTCGCTATCTTTGTCATTGTCAAAACTAGAAGTAAATTCGTGAACTTGTTTGCTTTGTTCTTCTTTTTCCGAACTTGATTCGCTCTTTACATCAATTTTCCAACCAGTAAGGCGAGCAGCAAGGCGAACATTGCAACCTTCTTTACCGATAGCAAGGCTCAACTTATTGTCTGGAACAATTACTCGGCTAGACTTTGTTTCTTGATTTAACTCAACACTGATTACATCAGCAGGACTTAGAGCGTTTGCAATGTATTCAAATACATCATCACTATAACGAATAATGTCAACCTTTTCACCGTGCAACTCATCTAAAACGGCATTAATTCTTGCACCGTGCGCACCTACGCAAGCACCCACTGGGTCAATATTTGGGTCAGCACTATACACACTGATTTTTGTCCTATTACCCGCTTCACGCGAAATTGCTTTTATCTCAACATCGCCGTTTGTCAATTCAGGAACTTCAATTTCAAACAACTTGCGTACAAAAGCAGGGGTAGTACGGCTCACTTGCACTTCAGCACCATAGCCATTGTCGCGCACGCGTTTAATGTGAACTTTGATTCGCTCACCAGGGGTCAATACTTCGCCAGGAATAACATCTTTTTCACCCAAAACGCCCTCAACCTCAGTACCGCTTAACTCTACATATACATTTGTAGCATCTTTTCTGCGAACGATAGCGGTTGTAAGTTGGTCGCCCTTAGAGCTTAACTCAGCGCTCAAATTTTCACGCTCAGCCTCGCGCAAGCGTTGCATAATTACTTGCTTTGCAGTTTGGGCAGCAATCCTACCAAAACTCTTTGGTGTTACCTCTTCGGCGATAATGTCGCCCGCTTGATAAGTAGATTTGAGTTGTCTTGCTTCTTCAAGACTAATTTGCTTGTCTGGGTCCTCAACTTCATCAACAACGGTCTTGTACGCCAAAACCTTGATAGTGCCTTTTTCAGGATTTAATTTTACTGTCGCACTACGCGCTTCGCCAAAATTCTTTTTGTAGGCACTTGTCAATGCGCTTTCAAGTGCAGAAATAAAAAATTCACGGTCAATTTTCTTTTCTTTTTCCAACTGGTCCAACGCTAAAAAGAAATCTTTACTGTTAATCATTTATAAAAAACTCCCATAGTTTCATATTAAAAGTTATGAGTGGGTCGCCCCACTCATAAGTCTTTACTTGTATTATATCATAGTTTAATAAATAACGCAATAGTTTATGCATAATTTTAGCAAAATTTTATACAAGTTTGATAAATACTTTTGCGGTCGCATAAGCATCAGCCAACGCCCTATGCGCATTTTCAAGTGTAATATTCAATGCTTTTACCACTGTACCTAATTTATAATTGCTAAGGCTTGGCACTTTGTCGCGCGCAAGTTTTAGGGTATCTATTTGTTCATTATCAAACAATAGACGCAATTTCTTACCGCCCAAATTTAAAAATTGATAGTCAAAATCTATATTATAAGCACTCAAAACCGCACCATAAGTAAAGCGATAAAAGTCAGGCAAAACTTGGTCGATTGTAGGGGCATCAACGACCATACTATCATCAATATGAGTGATAGCGGTTATTTCTTGTGGTATAGGCGTTTGCGGGTTAATCAAAGTTTGGAAAGTTTCCGTTATTGAACCATTTACGACTTTGACCGCACCTATTTCAATAATTTGGCAACTATTTGCATCAAGCCCTGTCGTTTCAAAATCAAAAACAACTACTTCCTTGTGAGTGTCCCAATAATCAGTCTTTTTCTCCGTTAAACTAAACAAATCCATTTGCTGTACTTCGTTCACTGGTTTTGGAAAAACATAAAAATATTTGTCGTTCACCTTGCGATAAATTCGCTTAATTTCGTTAGTTTTTATTTCACAAAGAGCCAGCCCATTTGCCTTTATATTAAGTCTTTCATTAAAAATATTTACCGTACCTGAAACGCATAACTGCATACCTTCGACTATTACTTCAAGGTCTTTTGCAGTATTGTCATTAGGAAAAATAACTATGTCAATTTTGCCCGACAAGTCCTCCAAAGTGAAAGTAAATTTCTTGCGCTCCACTGGCTCCACATCTGCTTGCTTTGATTTTCTCATAAAGGTCGTAAAATTTGGATTCACTACTCTACCAGCGAGCAACACCGCATCACCATTATTGCGTGGCATAGCGTTTATAAACACTGGTTCGCCACCAGCATATTTGCCATAAAACCAGTCGCCAATTTCCACTTCATAGTTATTTAATTTTTCTTCTTGAGCAAGACATTCCGACAAACTTGTGTCACATTTTGAAGAACTATCCATAAGCGAATTGTAATCAATATCAGTTTGCTTTTCCAATAATTTTGCATCAAATTCAATGAAAAATTTATGGCTTAGATATTCTAGTAATTCAGCAATAAAGCCTTTATTTTCCAACACTTGTTTAGTAATTAAATCACAATTAAACAGTAGTTCCGCCCCATCACCTTTCGCCAAAATCTGTATATCGTTAGGCTCAAATACCATACCAAGAGCCTTGTTCTTTTCATTAAAGTATTCATTAATTCGTTGTCTTATTACATCGGCATCAAAACAACTTTTGTTAAATTTCACCACAACCGCGCAGGTATCTCCAACATCTTTCTCAATTATAGTTTTGATTTTTGATTTTTCTTCTTCATTAATAGGAGTTTTTTCGTCATAAATAAAGTTTAGCACGCACTCATCTTTTGTGTCATCATAATATGCAGTATCTAACTTCAATCTATCGCAAAACCCCGCTTGCATAATCTTTTGTAATGTTTCCACAAACTACCTCTAAATAAATAAATGATATAAATCAACAAAAATTACCAACGCAAACAATATAAATAAGCCCACTGTATGAATATAGCCCTCTACTTTGCGATTGATAGGTTTACCGCGTATCCATTCGATTGTTGTAAACACCATACGCGCGCCATCAAGCGATGGAATAGGCAAAATATTGAAAATTGCCAAATTCGCCGAAATAAACGGCAAGAATACAAACAAGTTTGCTATATTTTGTTGAGAGTATTCAGCAATGGTCGAAATCGTGGTAAATGGTCCGCCAATTTCCGCAATACCAATTCCGCCAGTCAACAACATCCACAAGAATACTAGCACTTTCCACGCAAATGCGCACGCGAGAGGTACGCAACGCGCCAACGCCTCACCAAAAGTGTGCTGGTATGGCACTGTACCAAAACCTATATAAAGTTGAGTAGCAACCTTGCCGTCTATTGTTTCTGCGTATGTGTACAAATTCGCTTGCACATCAATCCACTCAGCCTCGCCCTCTCTTTGAATGGTAAAAGACAACAAATTATCATAGCATTTGTAAGTTTTATCTTCAATCACAACAGTTCGGTAATTATCTAACTGTTCTTGTGTCATATTTTTATAATGATTGCTAATGATTGAATTTGCTGTGTTATCGGTAATAAAATCAACTTTAATATTATCAATTTCACGAATTACATCGTTTGCTTGAATAGTCGTTTGGAAATTTGTGTCCACTTGATTAACCTTTGGCACATCATAACCAAAACCAATCAGCAAAATAAACGCAAAGAGAATTGCCGATAAGAAATTGAAAAATACACCACCAAACTGCACAATCAGCCTTTTCCACGGTTTTTGGTTGTTAAAAGCGCCTGGGTCAGCATCATCTTCATCTTCACCAGCAAAGGCGCAGTAACCACCTAAAGGAATAATACGAATACTAAAAATCTCGCCCGATTTCATAGTTTTTTTGTAAATCGCTTTACCAAAACCGATAGCAAATTCGTTTATCTTGAAGCCTAATTTTTTACCAAAAGTATAATGCCCAAGTTCGTGAATTGTAATCATAAGCATCAAAACAAGTATCGCAACTATTACATAACCTATTGTAGTCATAACGCTAGCAAAACTAGCCAACATAGATAACAAAAGCAAGTCCTCCTTTATGTAAATAATGCGGGTTATGCCCGCATTATTACCTAAATATATTCATCTTAAACAAATAGTATGATAAAGAATATAAATACAAATATCGCATTAGCAAGCAAGCCGTTACATCTGTCCATTACGCCACCGTGGCCAGGGATAATTTGACTAAAATCTTTTACTACCGCTTTGCGTTTAAATAGCGAACTAAACAAATCTCCGCACATATTAAACACACCACTAAAAATACCGCCAATCAAGAAAACCCAAACGCTTATATTAAGCGCAGAAAACATTTGATTGTACACAGGTATAGAGTTAAAAATAGTAAAGATTATCAATGAGGCAATAGTAGCACCAACCACTCCACCAATCAATCCAGACCAAGATTTACCAGGGCCTAATTTTTCTAAATTAACTTTTGGTCCTTTCAAAAGCCTACCCGTGAGCATTGCAAAAGTGTCAGCAAACATACTTGTCACAAACAACATAATGAGTGCTAACAACCCAAAATCAACACCAGATGTTGAATAATAAGAAGTTACACCATTTGCAAAGTCCATTTGTCCAAAGTGATTGAGTATAAATGCAAAACTCAAAAAGAAAGTTGGCCATAAGCAAACAAAAATTGTATTCATTGCTTTACTTACTGAATAGAAAACCATCGAACTAGAATATCCGTCCTCTACTTTGCGCTTATTACCCCATTTCCCAAAAATCAAAGGCAACGCAAACATAACAAGGAACATTATAACCAAAATTCCCAAATTAATCAAGATGAAATGGTAAAAATTTAACCCAACATTTGTAGCAATAATAATCATCATAAAGGACAGCACAGGGAAAAACCCTACACAAACCGACCAAGTAGGCCTGTCCATTTTGTGAAGCAAATTCTCCACTTCATAAGCACAAATAATCATAATTGTGCCTATCAGCAAGTCAAACACATATTCGCTTAACTCACGCAAGAAGAAGCACCCAACTAGCACCGCTAAAATTACCGCACCTGAGATAATTCTAGGCCACCATTTTGCTGGCGTACTTGCAGTATTTTTTGTCATTTTTCCTCCTTAGTTAACATTGCCAAAACGGCGTTTTCGCTTTTGAAATTCAATAATTGCCTTTTGTAAATCTTTTTCACTAAAAGCAGGCCAATATGTATTTGTAAAATAAAATTCACTATAAGCAAGTTGCCAAAGCATAAAGTTGCTTACACGCATTTCACCGCTGGTGCGAATGATAAAATCAGGGTCAGGAATATCTTTTGAATACAATAAGTCGCTAAATTCTTGCTGACTTTCAATCGGCTTACCCGCCTCAATCGCCTTGTTCACCCCACGCAAGATTTCATCACGCCCACCATAATTTATGGCAAGATTTAACACAAATTTTTTACAATGTTTTGTTTTTTCAATAATGCGATTAATGGACTCAACCAAATCACTAGGTAACTTTGTATAGTCGCCCGAAACTATCACTTTGGCACCCTTTTCTACAAAAGTTGAACCGTCCTCATCAAGATAATTGCGCACTACATTAAATATACCATCAATTTCTTCCTTTGGTCTTTTCCAATTTTCAGTTGAAAAAGTGAAAAAAGTCGCATAAGGAATACCTAAATCGTATATATGATTAATAATGCGTTTTAAATTTTCACAACCCGCCTTATGTCCCAAATTTCGTGGCAAACCTCTGTGAGTTGCCCAGCGCCCATTTCCGTCCATAATGATTGCTATATGTTTAGGCAAGCGTGACATATCTAAATGTTTGTTAATTTTAATTTTCGCAGACGCCACATTTTTCCCCTTTATGTTTTAAAATAAAGTTGCCTAAACTTTATCAATTTAAGCACTTGTTTAAAAGTACTATATGCGTTCTTTCAAATAAAATACACAAAATCCCATTAAACTTCTGTAATTTCTTTTTCTTTTATAGCCAAAGTTTGGTCAACTTTGTCGGTAAACTTGTTCAAAATCTTTTGCACTTCATTTTCAGCAAGTTTCAATTCATCTTCGGTAATTTTTTTGTCATTTTTCAATTTCTTAAACTCATCTAAGCAGTCACGCCTGCAATTACGCATAGAAACACGGCAGTCCTCGGCAAATTTTTTAACCATTTTTACGAGTTCTACACGGCGCTCCTCAGTTGGAGCAGGTACAAACAAACGGATAACTTTACCATCATCGCTAGGGTTTAGCCCCAAATCACTTGTTTGAATTGCCTTCAAAACTTCTTTAAGCATTGAAATATCCCACAAAGATACAGCAATGGTACGAGGGTCTGGCGCACTAATATTTGCCATTTGATTTAATGGAGTCATAGTGCCATAATAATCAACCATAATTTTGTCCAAAAGTCTAGGGTTTGCTCTGCCCGCTCTCACCGCACCAAGTTCAGAAACAAAGTGGTCCAAACTTTTTTGTAATTGTTCAGTTAATCCGTTGTATAAAGAATCAGCATATTCACTTAACATAATTATCTCCTAAAATATATAATATACTATATTGTACTTAATTTTTGCCAATTTGGCAAATGTTTATTGCTAATTTGTTGGCTAAATATACAAAAAATAAAAAGAACCTTGTAAGATTCTTTCTATTTTTACTCGCCAGCGGCTTGTTTTGCTACTTCTTCAGCAAAATTATCTACTCTTTTTTCCAAACCTTCACCCATTTCGTAGCGTGTAAAACGGCGAACAGTAAGCTTTTCACCGATTGTCAAAACGGCTTCGTTTAAAACATCACGCATAGTTTTTGTAGGGTCACGGAAGTACTCTTGGTCAAGCAAACAAACTTCTTTGAAGTACTTTTTAACACGACCTTCAACGATTTTTTCAGCAACTTGTTGAGGCTTGCCCTCGTTAAGTGCTTGAGCAAGGTAAATCTTGCGTTCGTTTTCGATAGATTCTGCATCAACTTCTTCCTCACTTACAAACAAAGGCTTAGATGCAGCGATTTGCAATGCAAAGTTGTGAGCAAGTTCTTTAAATACAGGGCTTTTTGCAACAAAATCAGTTTCACAGTTTAATTCAACGATTACACCTATTTTACCACCCATATGAACATAAGCCTCAACTACACCCTCAGATGCAATTCTACCCTCTTTTTTAGCAGCGGCAGCCATACCTTTTTCGCGTAGCCATTTAGCAGCCTCGTCCATATTTCCGTTACAAGCCTCTAACGCATTTTTACAATCAAGCATACCTGCTTGTGTGCGTTGACGCAAAACTTTTATGTCATCAGTTAAACTCATAAAATCCTCCAAAAAATTTTTATTTTGCTTCTGTTTCAGCAGTTTCTTTTACTTTTTTAGTTGTTCTTTTAGCCTTAGTTTCTTTAACTTCAGCATCAGCAACTACTTCTTCTTTCTTCTCATCTTTCTTTTTGAAAACTTTTTTAGCGACAGCCTCGCCATCTTCGTTTACAGTTTCAGTAATTTCTTCTGCAACTTCTTTGTTTTCAACTTCTGGAACATTACCATTCTTAGCCTCAATAACTGCATTTGCAATCATTTCAGCAATTAAGCGAACAGAACGGATAGCGTCATCGTTACCAGGAATAACAACATCTACAAGTGTAGGGTCACAGTTTGTATCTACAAGACCAACTACTGGAATACCCAACATTTTTGCTTCTTTAACAGCGATGTGTTCCTTCTTTAAGTCAACAACGAACATCAAACCTGGCATAGAAGTCATATCTTTGATACCGCCAAGGTTCTTTTCCAACTTGTCGCGCTCAGCCTTCATCTTCAAAACTTCTTTTTTAGGGAAGAAGTCAAATTCGCCTGTTTGCTCCATTTTGTTGAGTTTGTTTAAGTAATCAATACGAGAGCGAATGGTCTTGAAGTTAGTCAAAGTACCACCCAACCAACGAGTGTTTACATAGTACATACCGCAACGCTCAGCCTCTTCTTTGATAGCATCGCAGGCTTGCTTTTTAGTACCTACAAACAAAATTGTTTTACCCTGAGAAACCATATCACGAACATAGTCGTAGGCTTGTTGAGCCAAAACTACTGTTTGTTCAAGGTCGATAATGTGTGTGTCGTTACGAGCACAGAAAATGTACTTACCCATTTTAGGGTTCCATTGTCTGGTAGGGTGACCAAACTGAACACCAGCTTCGAGTAATTGTTTAATTGAAATTGCCACTTGGAAAATCCTCCTTAAATTCGTTTTTACTCCGCCCACCTGCCTTAAAACTCTTTGGCTCAACCTTTAAACATAAAAGGCAACGGTGCCAAAAATAGCAAATGGTGTGAATTTCAATGGAAATAGTTTATCATATTTTATACAAAAAATCAAGAAGTTTTACCCACAAAAATAAGTTATTTTCATTATTTTTAATTTTTTTGTGTGAAAATCCAGTAAATTGACAATTAGCCTAAACACCTGACATATACTATCACCTTACTACTTACCACACAAAAATAAAAAAGAACCCGTAGGCTCTTTTTTACTATTCAGCAATACCTTGTTCCTCAAGTAATTTGTTGTAAACAGCGAATACTTCATCAATGATAGCATCACTTTCTTCTACAACTAAAAGTTGGTCCTCATTGTCATCTTCTTCAAATGAAAATACGATAGCCTCATCTTCTGCCACACCATCCATTTTGTTAATAGGCTTTAAGATAGCGTACAATTTTTCATTGTAAGGAATTAAAGCGATTTGCTCAAACTCAACTGGTTTCTCATTTTCATCATAAAGAGTAACAGGGTCACTGTTTTCAGGGTCCAAAAGTTGTAAAATTGGGTTGTCCATATCTTCTTGTTTCTTTGCCATAATCAATCTCCTTAACATTTCTTATCTAAATAATTTTGCAGAATAATACTCGCTGCCACTTTGTCAATAACTTTTTTGCGTTTTTCCCTACTCACATCAGCACTAATGAGCATTTTTTCAGCGCTGACAGTGCTGAGTCTTTCATCTTGATAAACAATAGGCACATCAGTGTATTTTTTAAGTTCATTAGTAAAGTTATAGGTAAATTCCACACGCGTGCCGTCAGTACCGTCCATATTTTTAGGTAAACCAACGACAATAGTATCGACATCTTTTTCCTTGACTAAATCTGCGATGTATTGCAAATCTTTTTCCAATGACTGCCTACGATAGTTAACAAAACCACTAGCAAACATACACAAAGGGTCACTAAACGCTATCCCAATATTTACATCTCCCAAGTCCAGTCCTATTTTACGCGCCATTGTATAACCTCGATTAAGCAAAAGATTTGTTAATACTATAATAACATATTATTTAAGTTTTTGCAAACTTTTAATCATTTTTTTCAAAAAAATTTTTTGATTTACTAGTTTGATTAAATTTCTAACCTAAAATTTCAAAAGGCTGAGAATTTGATTTTTATCTACCGCAGTTAAGAATAGATACAATCTAGGTCCTTTACTCTTACCCAATAAAAGTTGATATACAACTTCAAAAAATCTCTTTTGTCGCGCTTTGTCTTGCTCGCCATTTAACTTAGGAATTTCATAAAGAAGCGCTTGCATTTCATCAGTTGTAAAATCTTTACTTTCGATATTTGATACAAGGCTAGCAATCCAACCCTTTTCTTCATCGTTGAGAGTTGCAAAAAATTCTTTATTTTGCTCCAAAAGCAGTGTAGAAATTGATTCAGGTGAGTAATTTTTGAGCCAGTAACTAATTTTCTCAAACCTTTCGGCAATTTGCTCTTTCGTGCAAGTTTCACCTATTTTGTTTAACAATTCAACCAACAAATCAAGGTCAAAGTTTACGATAGGCGCAAAAGCAGAAATAGTTTGAGCGCTAACAGGACAAGGTTTGTAATCAGACCTACAAGAAAGCGCCATTTCCATAATGCGTTTTACGACCTCATCACATTCACCACTTGCGTAACTTGCATACATTCTATCAAATTCGTGATAAACGCGCAAAACTTCTTCATCAAGTGAAATTTCAAAATATTTCTCAGGTAAAAATCTAGTGTATAGCCACAAAATAATCTCAGGTGAGTAAACTTTTAGCATTTCTTCAGGAGGTAAAACATTACCCTTACTACTACTCATTTTGCCATTTACACCTTTGATACCTACAAATTCATACCCGCGGTAATATGGCGCTTTACCACCGTAAATTTTATCTACCATAACGGTTGCAACTTGCGCGCTACCGCCCTCTGTACTGTGGTCCTTACCACCTGGCTCAAAGTTGACATTCTCATACTTCCAGCGCATAGGCCAGTCCACTTTCCACACAAGTTTTGCATTGTGTTGCGTACGCAAATCAATCGTGCCGTGATGCCCACACTTACATTCGTAATCAAGCACAGCACCATTTTCACGGTCAGCCACAACCTTTGTAGTATGCCTACCACATTTAGTACAATACACTTGCACTGGATAGTAATGTTCGCGTTCATCAGCACTTGCATCTTGAGTCTTAAAACTCATCAACACATCATATACCTCTTTGCGCTTTTGCACAGCGGTAATCATTCCCTCAGTGTAAGCACCGCTAGAATAACGGTCTGCTTGAAAAATGTGTTCAACTTCAACGCCCAACTCTTTTAGAGAATCAATAAAAGGCTGTTGGAAGTGCTTTGCCCAACTCTCGTGACAACCGAACGGGTCAGGAATACGGTCAAGCGGAGCAGACACATATTTACCGAAACTTTCATCAATGCCAGCAGGCACCTTGCGCAATCCATCGAAATTGTCCCAACTAAAAATAAAGCGAACTTTTTTACCCTTGTCACGCAAAGCCTTTGTAACAAACCAACTTGTCACCACCTCACGCAAATTCCCCATATGCACGACACCGCTAGGACTAATGCCACTAGCGCAAGTATAAACTTCTTCGTTTGGATATTTTGCAATTACTTGCTCAGCAATTTCATCTGCCCAATACATAATATATCTCCTAAAATTTAAAATTTGCCCTCAAAAAGGCTACAATATAGGTTTATTTTATATCAAAAAGCACATAAAGTCAAGCCTAAACGCCCACTGAGTGAAAAATTTTACAATTTCTTGTTTTGGTAAAATTGTGTGCAAATTTTTTGTGCAAAAAATACATTTCGTAAAAAATCTACAAAAATGTATGGAAAAAATTTTTATTTTATGTTACACTATGGACACTTAATATTTGTGGCTAGTCAAAAAGCAATAAATTTTATATTTCCAAAAAAAAAATGGAGGAATTTATGAACCGTAAGGAAATTTCAGGTTTGACCAAAATCTACGCATTGTCGTTTTTGTGCGCAATACCCATAATTATTTTGCTAGATATATTAATCAGCAAATATGTATCAACCACGGTTTTGACTGTAATTGATGTCATTCTGTTGCTTTTATCTGCGGTAATTGGGTATATAATTGCAGAAAAGCGTAAACAAAAAATCGCACGCAAGCGTGAGGAATTTTTAGCAAACAAACAAAAGGAAAATACAAAGGAGTAAATAGATGCCAGTAAAAAAGCCAACTAGTAGCACAGCGCAAGCGCGCAGATTGCCATTCAATTTAGAAGCAGAACAAGCCGTGCTAGGCGCAGTACTAATTAGTCAAGATGCTCCTAGTACCATTCTTACCGAACTCAAAAAAGATGATTTTTACACTAAAGAACATCAAATCATATTTGAAACAATGCAAAAACTATTCTTAAAGAAAAATCATACCTATTTTGACCATATTATACTTACTAGTGAACTAGAAAGCGCTGGGCTACTCGAAACAGTCGGCGGAGTTAGTTATTTAATTACACTTACCAATGTACTACCAAGTGCCACAAACTATCAATATTATGTCGATATTGTCAAACGCGATTCCACCCTACGCCAACTCATTAGTGCAGGTGGCGAAATTATCGACAACGCCTACGAAAGTGATGACCGCGAAACAGCATTAGGCTTTGCAGAAAGCAAAATTTACAGCATTTCGCAAACTTCCGACCATTCAAGTTTGGAGCATATAAAAGGCAGTTTGGAAGAAGTAATCAATGATTTTGAGATTTGCTTCCAAAATCCCGAGGCAAAACGCGGTATGCCAACAGGCTTTCCAGGTCTTGACCACTATACAAACGGTTTTCAAAAAGGCGACCTTATTATCCTAGCAGCGCGTCCTTCATTTGGTAAATCTTCACTCGCAATCAACTTTGTACAAAATGCCTCAGTAAAATACAAAAAAACTTGCGCCGTTTTCTCACTAGAAATGCCACGCGCCCAACTTTCTAGGCGTATGGCGTGCGGAATTAGTGGCGTAAGTATGGAAAAAGTGTTGCGCGGTGACCTAAACGAAAATGAACAACGCAAATTTAGACAAGCCGTCAATTTGCTAGCGGAAGCACCTATTTATATAGATGACAACAGTATGAACACGCCCGCCGAAATCAAATCAAAATGTTTAAGGCTAAAAAACGACCCCGCGTGCGGACTTGATTTTGTAATGATTGACTACTTGCAGTTGATGAATACAGGTACAAAAGGCAGACAAGAAAGCAGACAACAAGAGGTTAGTGATATTTCGCGAAACCTAAAAATTATGGCAAAAGAATTGGGCGTACCAGTGCTCGCCCTATCACAGTTGTCCCGTGCTGTCGAACAGCGTACAGGCGACCACAAGCCTCAACTTAGTGACTTGCGTGAAACTGGTGCTATTGAGCAAGATGCCGATATAGTAATGTTTATTCACCGACCTAGCCGATACTCAGACACCAACAAAGACGGCTCACTCGACCCGACTGAGGCGTACTTGATTTTGGCAAAACACCGTAACGGTGCATTAGGCGAAATTCCGCTCGTTTGGGACGGTTCGACCACTACATTTAGAAGCACTGAAAAAGATGCAAATATTGCCAGTCTTGAAAGTACCGCCCCACCTCCTATTACGGCTGAAAATCGTGAGGCTTTTGAAAAAGTGTCGCGCGAACTCACCGCTATCGAGGATATTCCCGAAGAAGTGTTCAACGCTCCCGCAGAGCAAACACCGCCTCCAGCCGAGTACCCGCAAGATGATTTTCAAGAATTACCACCTGAGGCGCACAATGACACTCCGCCCGCAACTGACCCCGATGATGAATCTGACCCATTGTTTGATTAAGAGAAAAACACCCGACAGGGTGTTTTTTGTTCCTCTTTTTTACATTAGACCGCTTTATATTAGTCCGCTCAAGCCTCCATCATCAGTTGCAGAATTTACCTTATCACTGGTAGTTATTTTGGTAAAAAGCGCTTTTACGATTTTGCCGTTGATTTGGCTTTTGGTGAGTTTAATGCTCATTTTGTCTTTTGTGCCTAAAATTTCTTTTTCATCGTTGCCATTTACCCAGCCCGCAAATTCGTAGCCAGCGTACGCAACAGCGACAAAAGTCACGGTTTCATTGTCGTCCTCGCTACTTGCAATATCGTTACCAACAATTCTAGCCTCACCACCCTCGGTCGCGGTCACCACAGTACCGCTAATTTGCGTACCGCCACCGATTACAGGATTTTTTAGCGCAGGGCAACTATTTTGAAAATAGAATACAATATCAACTTGTTCAAAAATATTGTATAGCGAAATTGCAAAAGTATTTGTAGCGCCCTCTTTTGGCGCAACATATTTTATGTCGAACGCGCCTCCTACTCCGTAAACATAGGCGCTATAATACTCGACAGGCACTTCTACCCCGTTTATTGTCATTTGGTAAACATAATCGGTAGAAGTAGTGGGCTTCACCACAATCACACTTTCGCCACCCGTACCCGTGTGCGAAGTGATTGTCGGCGTGGTAGAAGCCCCGCTAGTCGCGGTCGTAACGCTACCGCTCATACCGCCCGCGTAATAATCGAGGTATATATAGTGTGCCGTGAGTGGCAAATTCCTAATTTGAATAGATACACGATTTCCGTAGATTGTATGTGCATAAGTCACGGAAACCCCATCGAGTTTAATTGTTCCGCTACCGCTTGCTCCGCCCAGCGGAACAATTAAACCATCGAACGCTAACGCTAAATTATCTGAGTATTCAAACCCCGCGTAAATATTGATATTGTACTTTCCGCCTTTGACCCACCCATACATAGTAGCAGGGTCAAAGGTTATGGTCGGATTGTTAGAAATTACCTTAATCGGTGTTGCCGTGTAACCCGCCACCACCTTAACTCCATTTTTAGTTACATTTTTTAATGAAACATAGACTTTATTATTTAATCTATATGCTCTATATTTTGCATAAGAAATTCCTGAGATTGAAGCAAAATCTGTCATTTCTGTATCTATATCAACAGCCACGCCATCTATTGTTACTTTGTTTACATAGTAGTACCCATGACCTGTGAAACAAAATGTTGCAGGTGAACTATCTGAACTGCTATCAAATTTTTTATCTAAGGTAACAGTATCTTCACTTCCGTAATCAACACTTGCAAAGACCACGCGCCCCGCCGCGCTAAGCGCGGCAGATTCAAGATTTAAGTGAAGCGCAGGACGCACCGCGTAGGAACTATCCACACGATTGCTATCGTCACTAGACCCAGAGGGGCCTACAAGATACGCACCGTAGGAAAAATTGCTATTGGAAGAGCGCGACCACGAGTAAGCGTCTGTTGTCTGTCCTCTTTCGTTTACGGACAATTTCCACATACCTACTTTATCATCACTATAACCCATTTCTTGCATACTAGGCAACCATAAGCAATCATTGCTCCAGTTGGTATAGCCCTTTACTCCTTGAAAGTTATTACTACTGTAGTAACCCGTTAAATCAGTTGCAAGAGAGTCATTCATTAGTGTATAACCCATTACGCTACTACCTTGCGCAGTGGTTTGATACGGCATAGCACTAGGGCGAACTATAAAATCAGTCAAATCATTAAAATCACCAGCAGTTGCTACTGTAAACTTAGAAAAAATATGAGTACCATTAGTCACTTGACTCGCAGTTGCTGTTGCACTACTATTACTACCACTTGAAGTACCATTCCAGTATACACCACCATTGTTTAATGTAACGGCACGAATATAACTCATACCATACATACTACTAGGGTATGCACTTGTCCAGTTACTACCACTATCGTAATAACCATTTGACCAAGTTGATGTCAATGACCCACTACTAGAAACCGCATACTTTACTCCACTAGGTACTGTCCCTTTTTTAAACTCTGATTGAGTACTATCCGTTAGCCACAAAGTCGCAACTTTTTCACCTTTGTTGTTTTCACTTAAATAAACAACTTGCCACTTCAAGCCACCCAAAGTAACAAGCAAAGACTTTCCGCTTGCTTTTGGGCTAGTACTAAAACCCAAATTCCTAATATCGTCTGCTGTAGCAAGGCTAGGCACATTTTCAACCCTACCCGTTACTGACAAACAAGCAAAAAGGTCATTTAAATTCGACTCGTTAAATACGCCATCACCAGCATATATCTCTTGAACAGTATATGCATTAGTATCGCTAGTATTAATCACCGCACTAGCGTTATTCTTTATTACTGACACCGCAATGCCCGCAGAAACTGGAACAACCAAGCAAATTACGCTAGCAACTATTGCAAATAACCAACTTTTTTTCTTTGATGTTTTTTCCATAATCTTTCCCCATTTTTTATTGTTACAAGGTATCGCTACCCGTTAACTTATGGTAACATTATACTATATTTTTTAAAAAAGTCCAAACATTTTTGGGGTGTTTTGCAAAATTTTTCGATTTTTTGCGTTTTTGTGGAGTTTTTGGGGCTTTGTGTTACTTTTTTCGACATTTTTCTACAAAATTCGCGCAAAACAATAAAAAGCAGATAAAAATTCATTTTGTTAAGAGATTGCCCGTTGGAGCGTACTCCGTACGCGGAAAGTCTGGCAGATTAGTAAGCCTAATAGAACGGCAAGTAATGCCAGCCATAGGTTGAGTGTGCCACAAGGCACCCTTACTAGCAATTACAAAAAAAAATGCCACTTAATTGAAGTGACATTTTTTGTAAAATTTGTGTTTCTTTTTAAAACTTTTCATTTCTTTAAGTTTTGCTTTCCATTTTTTTATTGTAGAAATTTTTATTTTTTCTTTGTAGAACGCTTTTTAGTAGGTTTGTCCTCAGGGGCTTCTTCTACCACAACATTAGCATCGCTTTCGGTTTCGTTTGCAGTATCTGCTTCACTTTCCTTTGGTTGCTCTGCTGGTTGTTCTTCTACAATTTCAGGCTTAGTTTCTGTTGTTTCTTCATCAGCAGGCATAACGATATTACCGTCAGTGTCGTAAACTATGTCCTCTTTTTTGTCGATACAATAAATCGCGTTTGAGTCAATAGTTGTGTAACTTTTGTGTTTGCCATCGCCTGTTTCCAAAGTTACAACTTTCCCGTCTGTGGTTTCTTTGATAGAAACGACTGTTCCATAAAAACCGCTGTAAGTCTTAACTTTGTCCCCTGGCTTCAATGCACTGAGCATATTTGAAGTTTCTTGATTGTATTTTTTACGCCTGTAATAACTAAAAATATACGCAATAATCAACACGCCGAGCAAAGCAAGCAAAATCCAAAGTGTTGAGTTGCCACCTGGTTGAGTTTCAGCCAATAATTGATTGAACATAAATTCTCCTTTATTAGTAGTATAACATTAATTATACATATTTTACAAAATAAAGCAATCATTTTGCCTGCAAATTTTGACTTTTATTCGGGGAAAATGTCTTTTGCTATCTTTTGCAGTTGCTGTTCTTTATTTTCGTCTAATTTTTTGCCCAAATGCTCATATGCAAGAGGCATTGCGACACGACCTTTGCTGGTGCGCGCGATAAAGCCTTGTTGAATGAGAAACGGCTCATAAGCCTCCTCAATAGTGGTTGCCTCCTCACCAGTGGCAGCGGACAAAGTATCTAGCCCTACTGGTCCTCCGCCGAATTTGTCGATAATTGTCGATAAAATGCGGTGGTCGATAAAGTCAAGACCTATTTCATCGACTTCCATCATTTTGAGTGCTTTATGTGTAATATCGAGGTCAATTTTTCCTGTACCTTTCACATCGGCATAGTCACGAATACGCTTTAAAAACCTATTTGCGATACGCGGAGTCCCGCGCGAACTTTGCGCAATTAGTAGTGATGCTTCGGGGGTTATATCAATATTCAAAATATTTGCCGAACGATTTAAAATTTCGCTCAATTCCTTTGGCTCATACAATTCAAGCCTACCTAGCACACCAAACCTATCACGCAGAGGCCCTGTGAGCATACCCGCACGCGTAGTGGCACCAATTAGCGTAAAAGGCTGAATTTTTAGCCTTATACTTTTAGCGGCGGGACCTTTACCTACTACAAAGTCGAGCGCAAAGTCCTCCATAGCTGGGTAAAGCACTTCCTCAACCGCCCTACTCAATCGGTGAATTTCATCTATAAAAAGCACATCATTACGCCCCAAATTTGTGAGAATGGCTGCTAGGTCGGCTGCGTGTTCAATAGCAGGTCCGCTGGTAATTTTAATTTGCGCACCTAGTTCGTTTGCAATAATATGAGAGAGTGTGGTTTTACCCAACCCTGGGGGTCCAAAAAGTAGCACATGGTCAAGGGCTTCGTTTCGCGCTTTTGCTGCTTGTATATATATAGATAGGCTATTTTTTATTTTGGTTTGCCCCACATACTCGTTTAGGCTGGTCGGGCGCAAACTATTTTCAATAACTTCATCAATATCTGATTTTGTGCTTGCGATAAACCTATCATCATCTTCCATAAACATAAGTCATCATCTCCCTAATTCTTTAAAGGCTTTTGCAATTAAGTTTTCCATAGTGTCGTTTGTATCGTAAACCTTGGTCAAAATGTCTTGCGCTTGCGATTTTGGCACGCCCCAGTCAGTAAGCACTGTCAACGCTTGCGCAAAGTTTTCGCTTTGGTTGAGTTCGCAAGCGGTCATATCTACCTCAGCAAGGTGACTTAATGCATCGATTTTTTCTTTCAATTCAAGTAAAATTCTATCACGAATTTTCGCGCCAACGCCTTTGATGCCTTTGAAAACACTGGCATTTTGTGTAGCAATCGCAAAACTCAAATCTTGAGCACTTACGCCACTCAAAATATTGATTGCCATTTTAGGTCCGACACCATTTACAAGTAAAAGTTTCAAAAAAACCTCTTTTTCAAACTTGTCACGAAAGCCAAACAAAGTCATTTCATCTTCACGCACATTTAGGTATGTATAGACTTGCACTTCCTCGCCGATAGTTCCTATTGTATTTTCGCAAAACGATGTCACATTGATTTCGTAGCCTATGCCGTGATTGTCAATTACAATCGTGCCAAAACCCTTGTCCGCTAATATTCCTTTTATAAAACTTAACATAATTTTCTCCTATAATCCACGCATTGTTTGGTTGGTTTGAGTATGGCAAAGCGCCACTGCTACCGCATCTGCCGCATCATCGGGGCGTGGGATTTTTGTCAAATGCAAAAGTGTCTTTACCATAAATTGCACTTGGCTTTTATCTGCCTTACCTAGCCCCGTAAGCGCCATTTTGATTTCTTGCGGTGTGTATTCAAAAACGGGTATATTTTTCATAACTATACTCAGCAAAATCACTCCCCTTGCCTCCGCTACTGGTATGCCTGTGGTGATATTTTTGTTGAAATAAAGTTTTTCGATAGCCACTTCATCTGGTGTGTAATTATCAATCAATTTGCCCATACTTTCGTAAATTGCTCTCAGCCTTTCGTTAAACGGCATATCCTTTGGTGTCGTAATTACGCCGTAATCCACAACCTCGTTGCCTGTTCGTTTTTTGTCAATAATGCTGAAACCTATAATTCCGTATCCTGGGTCAATTCCTAAAATGCGCATTTTTCCTCCGTAATATAGTTTATTATATCATTTTTTGCAGAAAAAGTAAAACATTTTTAGAACATTTGTAAAATAAAAATAAGGCAACAAAATGCTCATTTTTACCATAAATTACCTAACCAAATTTAAAACAAAAATAAGTCACTACTCGACTTGTTTCTGGTGGGAAGCAATGGACTCGCTCCGTTTCGCTTCGCTTCACTTTCACGGCGGGGTGCTAAAAACTTGCCACAGGCAACTTTTTCAAGTGCACCCGTTCGAGTCCGCTCAAAACAAAAAAACAAGTCCGCAGACCTGTTGTTTCTGGTGGGAAGCAATGGACTCGAACCATCGACCTTCCGCTTATCAGGCGGATGCTCTAACCAGCTGAGCTAGCCTCCCAGAATTATCTAATTATTAATATGGGACTATAAGACTAGCCTATAATCCCAAATGGTGGAGATGAAGGGATTCGAACCCTTGACCCCCTGCTTGCAAGGCAGGTGCTCTAGCCAACTGAGCTACACCCCCATAGGTGTTCACCGATTGTGACTTTTTTATAATATCATTATTTTTTGCTATTGTCAACTAAAATTTGCAAAAAAATTTAAAATTTTTATTTTATTTTTATTTTTGACAACAAATGCGCCTTTTTTATCTTTTTTCGTTGACAATTTTTATCTTCTTCTCTATACTCTTACAGGACTTAATTCCGCATTATATTGCATTATATTTTTTCTAAGGAGAATTATTTTTATGAAAATCACAATTATTGGCGCAACGCAAAGTTTGCTACCTAACACCGATGACAGAATTGATACGCCGTTTGAATTTTGCGCAAAGACTATGGCTACTTGCGAATCTACTGACCCTATCGCAAAAATGGCTACCGAAAGTTTGGAGGACACTCAAAAACGCCTTGCAAGCACACTAAAATACCGTCACCACAGCGGTTATGATATGTTTAATATCGTGTTTGAATTTGATGAAGTTTCAAAAATTTTTTGTATGTTTTTAAACAACTTGCACACTTACGCGACCGAAGAAACTAGTGGTAGGCACACAAAACTTGTTCTTCCAGCAAAAGAAAAAGCGGAATTTGACTATTTTTACAATCGTATTCGCGAACACGCAATCGCAAAGTACCCAGACCTCAAGCCCTACAAAATTGAACAAATTGCTCTTGAAAATGCTCGTTACCTCACAAGCGTTGGCGCAAAAACGAATATGACCCACTCTATGTCCTTACGCCATTTCAACTATGTTTATGACTGGGCAAAGCAATTTTTAACTAAAAAAGACCATAATATTTACGAAAAACTTGCTATTCCTGATTTTGAGCAATTTTGTGCGCAAGCGGAGCATCTAACTATTGATGGGCAACCTATTCTTGATGAAAGATTAAATGATGTTGTTTACAATCGCTCTTTCAATCTTTTTGGTAATATTTCAAAATCAAAAGAGCATTTCGGCACAAACTACGAAGTTACCTACCCAGCATCAGCAAGTGCTATTGCACAAATTCAACGCAATCGCTCTACAAATATCACTCTCAGCGTTCCAGACAAAACTGCTTATTATACCCCTGCGGTTATCCACGAAATAGCGGGTCTAGAAGATGAATGGAATGATTCTCTCAAAAAACTTGATAATGTGCCACAGGCAAGGCTTCTTGATGTGCGCGAAACTGCCGAAGTAAATGCATTTATTATGAAAGTTAAAGAGCGCTTTTGCCCACTCGCGCAAGAGGAAATCCGCGAAATTACTTACCAAACTTTTGATAAAATTGTAAACGGGCTACAATCATACGACCCTGATTATGCAAACTTTTTAAAAACAAACTATGGTGGAAAATATCGCCGTGAATTTAATGATTTTAAGTGTGTATGCCGAAAACCTTGCGTTGGGCAAAAGCCTGAAATAGAATTAGGCAAATAAATTCACTACAAAAACAAAATTTTATTGAATAATTTGGCTAAATGCTTGTTTTATTGAATAATTAATTAAAAATTCTAATTCAAAATATTTGACAATAACCAATAATTTTTATATTCTTTATGTAAAGGAGGTTTTGTCTATGGCTAAAAAGAAAAGTTCAAATGTAACTCTTTGGGGCATAATCGCTTCTGTTGGTGCAATTCTACTTATCTTCCCTATGTTTTTGGCTATTTTCCATTTCACTGTTGGTAGCGGAAGTTTGTCTGTAACCACTGACATAGGCTTGTTCGCTGATTTGGAACGCTTAGACTCAGGCGTTTGCGCAACTTTGGTTAGCATCTTTGCTATCGTTGCACTTGTTATTGGTGCAATTTATGCAATTTTATACATTTTAGATGTTGCCAAAGTTTTAAAAGCAAACACCAAGTCTATTCGTAAACTTTTGAGTTTTGCTATGCTTGCAGTTTTCTTGGTAATACTCATTTGTGGTATTGTGTTTATTTCTGCAAATAGCGGTAATTACGCAGGCTTTGGCGCTTCTATCGGTTTCTACTTTGCAGTTATCGGTAGTGCTGTAACAGGCGTATTTGGAATTTTGGAATCAAAATAACCCATACTTTTTAGAGGCTGTATCTAGCCTCTTTTTTGTTTGTATAAAATTAAATTTTGTTTATAAATATTCAAAACTAATAATATTTTTTAAGCGAAATGAAAAATTTTTCACACTTTTTGTAAAAGTGTTAAATAATATTTGACATATACTATAAATTAGTGTAACATTATATTGAGAAAATTTGATGATGTTTACAGTATATTACTTTAAAAGGATATTTTTTAATGATTAGAATAGTAGCGGACTCATCTTGTGATATTTCGCAAGAGGAAGCCAAAAAACTTAACCTAGAAATTATACCCCTTCCTATCAATTTTGGTAATGATACTTATATGGATGGTATAGATATACATGCTGAGCAATTTTATGAAATGCTGGCAAAATCTCCCGAATTACCTACCACATCACAACCTAGTCCACTTGAATTTATTGAGCGATTTGATGAAGCAAAAAAATCAGGCGATAGCATTTTGGTTATCACCCTTTCTTCTAAAATATCTGGCACATACAATAGTGCCTGCCTTTATAAGGAAGAAAATGACTATCAAGATATTGAGATTGTGGATTCAATGGGAACTGTTGGTTTTATGCAAATTTTGGTACTAGAAGCACTCAAAAAACGCGATGAAGGCTTAATGAATGTCCACGAACTTGCCGATTACCTAAATAACTTTAAGAAAAATATTAGATTGATTGCTTTGATTGATACACTTGAATATTTGCACAAAGGCGGTAGACTTTCTGGTACTGCTCGCATTTTTGGCACGCTTTTGAATATCAAACCTATCATTGGTATTATTGACGGCGAGATACGAATGACTGACAAAAAGGTGGGGGCAAACAAAGCAGTGGACCAGTTGGTGGCTGATTTTGCAAATTACAATGTTGACTACTCTTACCCTATGATTTTTGGTTATACGGCGACACAAGACCGTATGAATTTGCTTATTGAAAAAATGAAAGCAAACTACGATTTGGGCGAATATAAAATTTCTAGTTTAGGCCCTACTGTTGGCGTACACATTGGACCAGGTGCTGGTTATGTTGCGTTTGTCGTAAAACAAGAAAAATAAAAAAGCATTTTAAGCACAAAGCCTAAATGCTTTTTTTATTTTAAATTTTACAAGTCCTCAATAAAAGTTGCGCAAGCAGTTTGCCCTTCACCTTCATCAATGACTGTTATTCCATTTGCAGAACAACACTTGTCCTTATTAAATAAACAATCGCACTTATCACAGCATAAATTCACATCTTTAATGTGTCGAGAATTGTGGTAATTTTCCGTGTCCGCCTCAAACATATTTTTGCTATAATCTTGCGCATTTTTGCTGGTATCTGCCGAAAATGTGTCACATTCCGCCCCGTTTCCTATATTTACAGACTTAGCAACACAAGTATAGCCATCGTTGTATTTGCAACTTGTCTTTCTACATTTAATGTCCATTTTATCTCCTCCTATTCAAATTATGTGCAACTAACCAAATTTTATTCAAACAGTTAAAGAATTACACAAAAGCAAAATTTCTTTTTTGCAATTTATTGCAGAAAATCATATTCATTATATTTACATTTATCTAAAATTGTTGTATAATAATTCAAGATTAGAAAAGGAGAAATGTATGCAAGTTATTTTACTTCAAGATATAAAGGGCACTGGTAAAAAGGGTGATATTGTTAATGTTAGTGATGGCTATGCAAGAAATTTTTTGTTTAAGAAAAATCTCGCTAAACCCGCAAACAGCACAAACTTAAATGAAAACAAACAAGCAAAAGTTGCCCAAGCCTACCACAAACAAGTTGAGCGCGATGCTTACCAAGTAGAGGCTAACAAACTTAAAAATCAAAATGTAATTATGAAAGTGAAAATCGGCGACAATGGAAAATTGTTTGGTTCAGTTACAAACAAAGAAGTTGCAGAGAAATTAGCGGAAATGGGTATAAAAATAGACAAAAAGATGATTACCCTACCAGCCATAAAACTTGTTGGCAAATTTGATGCGAAAGCGCGTTTTGCCGAAGGAATAGAAACTAAATTTTTCGTAACAGTCGAAGCATTATAATGGTCATCTACTTCATTAGAAGTAGATTTTTTTTATAAATAATTGCAATTTTAATAGACAAAATTTAAAATTTGTTGTATAATTTACTCGTGCAAAGTAAAAATGTACAGAGAAAATTTATAAAGGAGAAAACCGCTATGCCAACAGAAGAAGAACTAAGAGCTGCAATTCAAAAAGTAGAAGAGGAAAAAGCGCAATTTGAAGCAGAACAAAAAGCTAAGAGAGAAAAAGAATTAGAAGAACTAAGATTAAAAGCACTTGAAGAAGAATTACAAAGAAAACAAGAGCAATTAGAAAGAGACAAAAGAGAAGCAGAAGAAAAAGAACGACAAGCTCAATTAGAAAAAGAGAGAGAAAGTAAAGACAAACACGAGAGATTTCGTGACGCAGTTGAAGCAATGATTGGAGAAAATGAAGAACAACAACAAATGTAACAAAAAAGCACTATTTAGTGCTTTTTTTGTTTTATATTATTTACAGTAAAATTACAGTAATTCCAGAATTGGCAAAGTAAAGTTCCGCATCTCCTAGGACTTCGGGACATTGTTTTTTGATTTTTTCAGCAGTTTCGCTTACCGTCCACTGCTCACCTTTTACATAATCACGAATAAAACCTCGCTTTTTTGCTCGCATAAGCCAAAATTTTAGTGACTTTTTTATCTCACCACCCACCCCGTGCGAACCGTAGCCGTGAATTATTTTCATACAATACACTCCCTCACGCCTTGCGATTTCTATCTCAATTTCAAGCAATGCAAGCGCAAGTTGCACGGTAGGCTGATTTTGTTTTAAATTTAATACTTTATATCTCATAGGCATTATTATAGCACTTAAATATCAGTTTTGCAACAAAATTTATTACGCAAAATTAAAACTTATTTGTTGCAATTCTCCAAAATTTTAATCACAGCATCACGAATTTCAGGTTTTGCGTGAGAAAGCAAATCAATTATGCGTCTATCTTTTTGATAATCATTAATATTATTATAGAAAAATTCAATTTCTGTCATACCGCACGCAGAAATAATTTCAAGCAATGCCGAAATTGATGGCTCAAAACTTTCATTTTTAGATTCTAATCTAGAAATATACGCCTCATTTTTACCAATCATCAAACTTAATTCGCGTGCTGACAACCCCGCTTTTTGTCTGCTTTGGCTAATTCTTAATACAATTTCATCTTTATTCATTTTTACACCTCTTTATTTATAGTATAAAGAGTTTTAATACTTTAATACTGACATAGCACTTGTAAAAATTACATATTATGAAATAAATATAAACTTTTATGTATAAAATGTTGCAAATAAATGCATTTTATGTTATATTAAAAGAAAAAGAGGTAAATCAAATGAAGATAATTCTTAGCAGAAAAGGTATGGATAGCACTTTTGGTAATTTAAGCAACTTAGTCTTTACACACGACAATGAAAGCGAGTATATTATTCTCCCTATACCCTCACTTTTAGATAAAGCAACTTATGATGATTTAAAATTAACAGAATATAATTCATTTTTGCAAAAATTGTATAATACACCCAAATTTTCGTGTTTGTCTGGAAAACATTGTCATTGTGACCCCAATTTAACCAATTTTTATAATGAAAAAGAGTTTCTTGGTTCGGTCGGGCAATGCGAAATTTCACAATCTCACCTAGCGAATCGAAAAATAAAAGAAAATGATATTTTTATATTTTGGGGATTATTTAGAGAAGCTCGAATTGATAAAAATCAACTTGATATTGCAAAAAAACAACAGCATATTATGTACGGCTATCTACAAATAGGCAATATAATTGAAACTTACAATCTCAATGATGACAAGCGTAAATCATATGAGCAAAAATACCCATTTTTGATAAATCAGCCTCACTGGAATAAGGAAAAATATAAAGACATTAAAAATAACACCATATACATTGCACGAGAAACTTGTTCTTTTGATAAACATATTGCGGGTTATGGAATGTTTGAAGTCAATCAAAAACTTACACTTACGGCACCCGACTCCAATATTCCCTCATTATGGGAATTACCAAAAGCGTGGGAAAAGCAAAAATTAACCTACCATAATGAAAGTTGTTATCAAAATGAATATTTAAGAGCAAGGTCGCGCGGGCAAGAATTTATTTTTGAAGAAAAAACTCAAATCAGTGAGTATGCTATATACTTGATTGAACAATTTTCAAAAAATAGAATTTAACGAGTACTATACTTACTCCCCTTAAAATACAAAAAAACCGTACAAAAATGTACGGTTTTAATAATGTAAAACTGAAATTATTTCAATTCAACTTCAGCGCCAACTTCTTTGAGCTTCTTTTCGATTTCTTTAGCTTCATCAGGAGTAGCGTTTTCTTTAACAGCCTTAGGAGCGTTTTCAACAACTTCCTTAGCTTCTGTAAGACCAAGACCAGTAATTTCTTTAACTGCTTTGATAACAGCTACTTTGCTTGCACTTGCGTCAAGACCTTTAAGAACTACTGTGTAACTTGATTTCTCTTCTGCGGCAGCAGCTGCTGGAGCAGCGGCACCTGCAACTGGAGCAGCAGCAACTGCAACTGGAGCAGCAGCGCTTACGCCAAATTCTTCTTCAAGCAATTTAACCAAGTCGCTAACTTCAACTACGGTCAAACCTTTGATTTCTTCTAAAATGTCATTAATTTTTGCCATAATAAAATTCTCCTTAATAAATTTTAATTAGTTTTTTGTTGCAATCCCATTTAAGCAACGAGCCAAGCCTGATACAGGTCCGTTCAATACACGGCAAAGTCCTGTTGCAGGGGCTTGAAGCATACCAAGCAATTGAGCAATAAGTACTTCTTTGCTAGGAAGATTAGCAAGGGCTTTCAATGCAGTGTCATCAATATAGTTTTGTTCAAGCAAACCGAATTTCATAGAAATTCCTGCTTTTTCAGAAACCTTGTCGATAACGCTTGCTGCATCTGTTTCGCCATTGAAACTAAATGCGACTGCGAGTGTGCCTTCGAGTTTGTCATCAAGGCAAGAAATGTTGAGTTCATCAAGTGCTAATTTAACTAAACGGTTTTTGTAAACATGGTACTCACAACCTGCTTCACGAATTTTGTTACGCAAGTCAGTGTCATTTGCAACATTGATACCCTTGTAGTCAACAAACACTACACATTTGGCTCTTGAAATCTTGTCTTTAATGTCTTGTACAAGCTTTTTCTTGTTCTCAAAATTTGCAGACATAACTCAATAACCCTCCCCTATCTAGTTTTTCTAACAAAACAGAATCTCCGTGCCAAATGAAGCACGGAGAAAAAATATTCACCCTCAACTTCACCTCGGCAAGCAACTTTAAGCGATTAGTTAGCAACCACACTTGCGGTCTTTGGCAAAAGAAATCTTATTTAATTAGTGAAAGTATAATAACATTTATTTGATAATTTGTCAAGTAGATTTTGTAAATTTTTTGTGTTTTAGATATAAAATTTAAATTTCAAATTCAATTAGGCTGTTTAATTCTCTTAAATACACCTATCTCAACTCCTCAAAAACTACACTTCCGTCCAACCAAGACATAATATAGCCCGCAAGTTTTTTGTGCGTTACGCTTTCAAAAGATTTGATTAAATCACTAGGAGTAGCGTTTTTCATTGCATTTTCTACATAAAAATTTTGCAAGACTTTTTTCATTTTGTTATCGCCTATAATTTCTGCTATACTATCAAACATCAATACGCCTTTTACATAAGTAAGGTACACATATTCCGTTTCCGTATTGAATTTGTGAATATTTCTATTCATACTAGTATCTAAATTATCGTAAACTTCATTATACACATCACAAAACAATAAATAAGAACTTAGTGCAGAATTAAACACTTCTTCACTAGTCTTGCCATATTGCGGGTTTAAGTCGTAAAACAGTGCAGTTGAATATTCCGCAAGCCCCTCATCAATCCAAGCGTACTCGCACTCATTATTGCCGACTACCCCGTACCACCACTGGTGCGCGATTTCGTGAATTATTACATTATTGTACTCACTATCCACATCAACGCTATCCGAAATATAGACCAGATTTGGATATTCCATACCACCTTGCATAAAATTTGTTTTTACTACATTTAACACATCATATGGATAAACGCCTATCATTTCGTTAAAAGTGTTGACCGCATCAACAGAGGTTTGTAAGTGTTGCTCTGGCGTTTCATCATTGTAATAAAAATAATTTATAGTTGTCATTCCCGCTTGTGCAGTTTTTACATTAAATTTTTCACTAAACACAAGTGCAAAATCTCTCACGGCCTTTGCACTAGCAGTCACTGTCGTTTTGTCACCATTTTGCGCTTCATCTATAATATTACCAGTGCTGGCAACTTTCAACTTAGAGCCATATTCTATTTTCACACTATAATTTGAAATATCACTATAAAACGGGTCACCGTTTGGAGAGTATCCATCAGTCACAAATTGATTATTTTCAAAAACACAAGCAATAGGATACCAGTTACCCAAATTCAATGTATTTTCACCATAACCAAAACGGTGATTACAATTTGGAATGATTAAGTTAAATGCAATTTCAATTTCAGCAACTCCACCCGACCTTAAAACACTATCAAGTGGAACAGAAAGCAAATTTTTATCTTCACCAGAAATAGCAAAATCAGTATCTTTTCCGCCTTGCTTTACACTAAAAATTGTAATACTCCCTGCCGAAAAGCCATTTGGATAGGCTCTTGCGCTTTGAGTTTCGTTTGTTGCCTTGTAAGTAGTAGCATCTTCACGAAAGGCATTTGTATATAAATGAAATTTGATTTCGTGCAAATCACTATTTGATTTATTTACATACCTAATATTTTGAGTTGCATTGAGTGTTTTATTTTCATAGTCTAGTGTAGCGCAAATTTTGTACTCGTTGACATTTTTGCTTGCATCAGCCAAAAAATCTACTTCGCCACACCCCGCAAACACAAAAACAGCAAGACACACACAAAAAAGAGCAAAACTATAAAATCTTTTCATTAATTCACCTTCGTTTTTTGGGTATTATATGCGCATAGAAATTCGCAATATAACCAAAGCGGTATCTAAATTAACGATTATTTTTGAGTATTAGGGCTTGCGTTTTTACATAAATTTTGCTAAACTAATACAAAGGAGTTTTTGTATGGCTTTTTGTAAATTTTCTACTGAATATCTAGCAAAATCTTATACGATAATTGACAATCTTTTTTTTACTAGATTTTTAATCACTACCCCACCAAAGCATTGTACAATTTATCTCTATGGGCTTTTTGTATGCGAGCAAAATGACAATATTGAATTACAACGCTTTGCGGAAAATTTGGGCTATTCAATAGAGGAAATTGTAGATAGTTTTGAATACTGGCAAGAACAAGGCATTGTGCGCATTGTTTCACAAGAGCCTTTTCAAGTGCAGTATCTGCCTATTCGCAATATTGGTAGTAGCAACCGAAAATACGACAAAGACAAGTATGCGCGTTTTAATGTAGAAGCGCAAAACTTACTCAAAGAAAGAATGATTACTCCAAACGAATACGAAGAATATTACACGCTGATGGAGGGGTATTCTTTACCCGATGGCAGGAAAATTAGCCCTGAGGCATTGCTGATGATTATCAAATATTGCGTACAAAATAAAGGCGCAAATGTTGGCTATCGCTATGTTATCACTGTTGCGCGTGACTGGGCTAGTGCGGGTTGCATTACCCCCGAACAAGTCGAAAAGCGTTTGGAGCAATGCAGTACTGCAAGTCAGGCAGTAGTCGCTATCTTAAAGGCTCTTGGTTCTACCAAAAAGACTTCGCTTGATGAGCATCAATTCTATCTAAAATGGAAAGATGATTTTGGGTTTACAGATGATTGTATTATTTTCGTAGCAAAATCAATCAAAAAAGATGGAAAGGCAAATTTTGAAAAATTGGACAAAAAGTTACAAAAATATTACGAATTACATTTGACTTCTGCAAAAGAAATTGCCGATTACGAAAAACATCGTGATGAAATTTACTCGCTTGCTCGCGACATAAACCGCACTTTGGGGTTGTATTATGAAGATGTAACAAATCAAGTCGAAACTTATATTACCCCTTGGCTGAACTGGGGATACTGTGCAGAAACTTTGCTAAAAATTGCTCAAAGCAACTACCTAAACGGGAAACGCACGCTAAATGGATTGAATGAAACCATAAACGACTTATACTCAAAAGGTATTGTATCAAACGAAGCATACACTCAATTTTTGCAAAATACTGACATCACAAAATCAAAAATCGAGCAAATGCTTAAAAGTTTGGGAATCGTGCGCAATGTTACCTCGTTTGATATTGAATTTTGGCAACGCTGGACTATTTCTTGGGCTTTTAATAATGAGGTTATTGACTATGCCATTTCGCTTGCAAAAGCGCGCGGTGCTAACATTTCGTATTTGAATACCATTCTTGCCGACTGGCACACGCAAGGTATCTACACCCTAGAACAAGCCAAATTGAATAGTGAAAATTACAAAATCACTTCAAAATCAAATAGCACAACCAAAATCAATTCCAGAAAATATACCAAAGAAGAAAATGATGCCATTTTTGACACATTCAACGAAATGGAGGTTTAATTATGAATAAAAACCAAATCATACAGCAGGAATTACAAAAAATAGACCAAATACGCGTTGCTAACGAAATGACAACAGAAAACGCAAAACTTTCTGCTAGACAAATTCCTGAATATCGTGTGCTTGATGATGAAATTAGAAAATTAACTCTTGAACTCGGCAAACTCCCCACTTCTTCGCCAGAAGTCAGCAAAATTGCAAAAAAGATTGAACAATTAAACACAAAAGCCATTGATGTTTTAAAACTAAATAATTTTTATATTGATGTACTAAAATTTCTTCCAAATTGCACTAATTGTAAAGATACAGGTTATATAGGCAACAAAATGTGCGATTGTTTAATAAAAAGAGTCCGTGACGCCTTGATTACACAAAGTAGTATCAACAATGTTTTACAATTCGATTTTAGCCACTGCGACAACAAAATTTTAGAAGCAAACCCACAATTAAGCAAAATATATAAATTTGCACATAAATACTGCAATGAATTTCCAAATCTTGAACGAAAAAATTTATTGCTCTTTGGAGAAGTTGGCACAGGTAAAACTTTTTTGTTAGAATGTATAGCAAACGAATTATTGAGAAAATTGCATTATGTAGTTTTCACAACAGCATATGAGGTTTGCTCAACTATGGTAAAAGCATATAGCGCAAGTTATAGCGACCGCGGCACCATACTTTCCCCACTTTTTGAGAGTGAATTATTGATAATTGATGACCTCGGGACTGAGCCTCTTTTTCACGACTCAACTTTAACAAATTTGTTTACCTTAATTAATGAAAGGCAACGAAACAACCTTGCCACTATCGTAAGTACAAATCTTGACCCCGAACAAATTGGCGAACGCTACGGCGACCGATTGAGGTCAAGATTATACAACGCTAGAACGACAACTTGTATTAGATTTGAAGGCAAGGATTTGAGAGCAAAGTAAAAATTATATTTTTTAATAAATACTATTAAAAAAGGCACATTAAGTAAATCACCTAATGTGCTTTTTTTGCTTGCATTTCGCAAATATTGATTATCAAAAATTAAGTTAATACAACTTATATTTTTAAAATTGAGTTTTCTTTTGCTCAGTGACTGTGTCATCGCCCATTTCTAGGTCAAACGCACGCAAAATTTCTTTCAACGACTCTTGCGGGTGTAACGCCTCATTAAGGCTAAAACCGTTTTTGCTGTCCTCCAACGCTTGCGCAAATTCAACTGGCGGAATATTTAGCATATTTGGTCCAATCTCACCATAACTCTTCGGCATTTCCACATCTTCACCATTGAGATATTTTTCAGCCAAAGTCACTTCTTCATCGTTAGATTTTTGTCTAGTAATAGACTGAATACGCTTTCCTTCACTGTCATAGTAAACTTTAATTTCGTTTTCTTTGAGTGTCACACTAGGGTCAAATTTACCATCTTGCGTGATACTAGGCATACGGTGTTGCATACGCTCCAAAACAGATTTTGAGTAAACGCGTTCGCCTTTCTCGTTTAACTGCGAATTTAAAGTTACAGTGAGCGCATATTGAAAGTCCCCTACCAAATTATCAATTTCATCACCTGGTAGCAAGCCTGCAAATTTACTACGCAACTCACTCAAAACATTCTCCCATTTTTTATACAAAAGTTGCACCCTCTTGATTTCCAAATCATAAACATTACGCGCTGAAGTCGTGATTTCATCAGCCTTTTGCACGGCTTTAACCAACGCTTTCGAAATCTTTTTTTCTTTTTCTTTATAAACTTCCAAACTATATTTCAAATCATTCATTTCTTGATTCATTTGAAACATTTTTTCATTTTGCCTACGAATTTTCTCATTATATTCGCGTTTCATTCTTTGCAAAAAATCATCAACTTCGTGTGTTGAGTATCCATCTCTTTCTCTCTTAAAGTTTTCCAATTCGCACCTCTTTTGGTCGTTTTTTCTTAACTTCATTTACAATCAAACAAGTTGCAAAAATCGCTCCACCTATTACTAATATCAAACTCAACACTTGACTAACTCTCATACTACCCCACATCAAAGAGTCCGTCCTAAATCCCTCGATGATAAATCTTGCGATACCGTAAAGCACGAAATAACCGCACATAACGATACCTTTTATATCAACTTTTGTAATTAACACAACTAGTAGCACTGCAATCAAAATGTCTGCAAAACTTTCATAAAAGAAAGTCGCGTTAAACCAAGCACTGCTAGGCACTGTGCCAAATGCATCTATACATTGTTGTCTTGCAACTTCTGTGAAATGCGCACTGTCAATCTCCACAGCGAATGGAAACCAATGTTGACTAGCATCGGTGAGCAAACTACCATAAGCCTCTTGATTAACAAAATTTCCCCACCTACCTATACCTTGCGCAAGTATCAAACAAGGCACAGTTGCATCGGCAACTTTTAGAAAATTTTTCTTGCGAATTAAACAATATAGTACCATACCCACAGCACCGCCTATTACGCCACCATAGATAGCAATACCACCATTCCAAATAGCAAAAGAGTCCCACCCCCAAGGTCCATTATTGTAAATTAAAAAATACAATCTTGCACCTATTATTGCCGTAGGAAACATCCACAAAATCCACTCAAAAGGGTCATCTTTGCTAAATCCGCGTTTTGGCGCAGTGTATCTTGACAAAACTAGTGCCATTACGATACCAAAAGCAATAATTAACCCATACCAGTGGACACTCAATCCAAATATAGTAAAAGCAATAGGATTCATCATTTCCTCCAAAATATAAATAGATTATACTACATATTTATGAGTTTAGCAAGCGTTTTGCGAGTAACAAAAAAGAGATAATCTAATTTATCTCTTTTGATTTCTACTTAGAATATGTTTGAGTTAGTGTTTGATCTTGCCCATCAAAGTTTATCGTATATGTTTCCCCGTTTTCCATATTTGTTTCTTTCTGAGGTGTTTCAATTTCGTGATTTTTTAAATATTCTGCGGTACTAGCAATAGCACTGTCACGAGCCTCACTTAATTCAGTCTTTGTCTTGTATGTGGTAACATTAACCTTATCACCAACAGTTGTACGAATTTGCACAGGGAAATCAATATCTTGTTTTGCCAAATTATCGTAAATAATTGCATTTGATTTTGCTAAATCAATGTCTGATTTACTATTTACTGCAAAACTTTCCTTGTATTGCAAATTATTCTTGTCATCACAAACAGCTTGTCCATTGTCATCATAGTCTACAAACAAAACCTCAATCTTACCTTGACAAGCATCATCGTTTTGATAGTTTGCTCTCTCGTTGTCCTTGTAGTAACTCCATTCATTTTGCACAGCAAAAGTCACCGCATCACGCTTTGATTTGATACCTGCAACTTCGTTTTGAAAAAATTCTTTTACTACTTTTTGCTTATCAATAGCCGAAGTCTTTGCCTTTGTGGCAACCGCCTTGTCAACACCCTTATAGTCTTGCGCTTCACGGCCTGTAATCTTTCTTGCATTTTGTAATTTATTTACATTTTTTGCAATCTTGCCATCAAGTTGTGTTTGCTTTTGAGTATCGAGCGATCTACCCTTTATAGTCTTTGCATTATCTCTTTCTTTGACTAGTTTTTGCACTTTCAACTCGCGCTTGTAATGCCTACGGAAAAATGCACTTGTAAGCGAACTTGCAGTACCACCTACAACAGTTGCAGTAAGAGCAAAGGCAATCTTATATACAGCCCAGCCCCACATAGCACCAGTAACAGCAAGCAAGCCTAACAACAAGGCAGATACAGCAATAGAGCCTATCAACCAACCAGTCGCAACTTTCTTTTTGTGGGCAAAATTAGTCTGCTTGTACTTGTTGTATTCTTCATCAGACATTTGCTCCACTTGCTTTACGCGGGCTTCAAACTTCTCCTTTCTGGACTTAAATATAGCCATAATTTACCTCCCAAAATCCTTTCATACGATTTTTCAAGGTATATTATACCACATTTTTATCAAAAATTCAATACCCTTTACCAAAAATTTTGCCATGCCACTAGTTTTGAACTATTAGCCCCAAAGTCGTATTTGCGGGGTAAATTTCTATCAATTTTTCCAAATCTGCCTCCTTAATTTTGCCCAAAACCTTATATTCTTTGTCTATAACACTAAAATTTGTCAAACTATCCGGAGTGACAGCAGTAAGAAGTTTGTATAATTGCATAGATTCAGGTACGGCAATTTCACGCAATTTCAAGCCTTTTTGTAAATGGTTTGACTTGTTCTCAAACAAACCAATATGGTCATAATAGGAGTTTTTATCCTCCAAAATTGATGAAACAAACAGAAAAGCGCCAAAAACCAGCAAAGTATAATTCGGTACAAAAAATACTGTTATAAAAAACCCTACTATCAAAAACGAGGACAAAGCAATACCCACATATCTAACGCGCGAAATTGCTTTATTTCTGTTTCCATTACGGCTCAAAATCGCAAGCAACACTCTACCGCCATCAAGTGGAAAAATCGGCAAGCAATTTATGATAGCCGTAATTGTATTTGCATAGACAAATTGTTGTGTAATAAAGTATGTATCAGGAAAAATCCACCACAGCGCACAACAAATTACCGCTAAGATTACATTTGCAATCGGTCCCGCAATAGCAACCAAAATTTCATCTTTTATGCTAAAAAAGTGACTTTGCCCGCTAATACTTGCGCCATATGGCATAAGTTGAATGTGATTTAGCCTATACCCCAATTTTTGCGCAACAAATGAATGGGCTAACTCGTGCAAAATGATAGTTATTAAATAAGCAAGCAAAACAAAAAAATATCCTAGGTAAATTAACACTGCGCAAAACACTAAAAACAACGGGTGTACCGACAACTTAAATTTTGCCATATTACCTCCTAGACATAAAATACTTCATTAATTTCATTTATTGTTTCAGCAATAGGGTGCGTTAAGCCCAGCGCATCAATCGTAAACATAACTATTAAAGTAATAATTATACTCAAACAAGCAATGTAAAGTTTAATTAAATTCATTTTTTCACCTAAGACAACAAACCCATAATTTTCAATCTTTTGCACATCACTTTGCAACGCAATACATAATTGCCGTTTTCATCTATATCTAATCTAGTAAGCATATCATTTTTGTTTAAATCCATATAATTTTGCAAAACTTTGTAAATATCACAAGTCAGCACTTCTTGCAACCTTTCAGGATTAAAATGTTTATCATTTATCAACACTTGTCGCAGTTTGTCTAGTCCTCTTGGTTCAAAACCCATACTCTACCCCCTTGTAATTTTAAATTTTTTGAAGAAGCCACTTTCTTTTCTTGCTTTTGTGCCAAAATGAATAGTTTTTGCAATTTCAGCAAAATTTTCTAGTGAGGCATCTTTTACCTTTAAGAGTTCACCCGAAATTGAAGATACTGTCGTGATTAAATCTGATTCTTGCACCACACCTAAAAGCGGAATGTCCATACTCTCCGCAATTTCATTTGGCTTTATCATCAACTTTTTAGCAATCAAATCATTGCGCACGCGATTGACTATAAGTTTTGCATCTACAAGTCCACAACCGATTATCAAACTTAGCGTTTTATTTGCATCTCGAATGGCTGTTATTGATGGAGTAGTCACTATTATCGCCTCACTCGCAAGATAAATTGCTCTATAAAATTCCGCACCAATTCCCGCAGGACAATCAATCAAAATATAGTCAAAAGAGTTTGATAATTCATTAATAATTGCGTTTAAATCTTCTTTTGTTACCCTCCCCACATTTAGGCTGTGTGCGCTAGGCAAAAAATAAAGCAGTGGCACATTTGGGTAATTTATCAACGCTTGCCTTACTCTACATTTCCCCTCAACAACATCTACAATGTCATACATAACACGATTTTCAAGTCCTACCACCACATCAAGATTGTTTAAGCCTATATCAACATCAAGCATTACGACCCTTGCACCCAACATAGCCAAATTCAAGCCAATAAAAGCACAACAAGTGGTCTTTCCTACACCGCCCTTACCACTGGTAATGACAATCTTCCTAGCCATTTTTGCCTCCTTTGTCCCCATTCTAGCAAAAACATTAAAAAAAGACAAAAGAACCAAACTAACTTGGTCCTTTTCGACAAAACATTTAAAATTTTACAAAACTCTTTTCTGTAAAGTCCTATTTTGCGACAAAGTTTGCATACCAAAAACAGTCCTTTCCCCTTGTGCAATATAAACAGGCAAACCTAGCCTTTGTGCCATATATTGATTAAGACCTTCGATTTTGCTACCATTGCCACAAAATATTACACCTTGTGCGCGCACTTTTGCACAAACTTCAGCCTCACTTGCGGAAAGCAAACTACTAAGTGAATCAGCAATTACTTGATAATATTCTCGCAAAGCATCTAAAATATCAAAGCCAGTTGCATTGATTGTTTTAGTTGCACCAGTTTTAATTTCCGTACCAGTAACGGACAATGCCTTTGTGCCGTTAGGAATTAGGCTACCTATTTGTTCTTTCAAAGAAACGGCATTTTGCAGAGCAATTTTGACACCATACTTTGATTGAATATGATTGATAATTGCTAAATCTATGCTGACTGAGCCTATATTTATCGTAAAGCCTTGCACAATACCTTCGCTACCTAGTATGGCAATATCCGTACAACCTGAACCTATATCAACGAGAGCGCAATATTCAAAGTCGTCAAACCCAACTCCACAACCCACAATATCAGCAATAGGCGCAGGAATTAAGGTTAATTTACTAATTCCAGCAGTGTAGCCCGCATTGAAGAATTTTTGCTTATCTTGAATAGTTGTACCACACGGAATACTAAAATACGCCTCAACCGTAGCATTAGGTTTATCGGTCATAACTCTGCGCAAAAACTCACGCAACATAGATGCGCACGCTCTTTCATCAGTGATGACGCCTTCCATAATAGGCGAAACTAAATACTGCCCTTCTTGCCTTGATATTTTGACCGCTTTCTGACCGTAATCTACAATTTTATCAACACCGCCTACATTTTGATACAAAACTTTTGTAGGTTCGTTCAATACAATACCTATTTTATCTCTATAAATAACCGTCCTAAAAGACCCCAAATCTATAAATAAACGAATTTTTGCCATAACAACCACTCTACTTCTTTTTTATAATTGTATCACAAGGTATTCAATTTGGCAAATAAAAAATAGTATCTTTGTTAGATACTACCTTAATTTTATAATAATTCGAGATTTTTACCATAAACTTTCTTAAAATCGCCCGCAGCCTCATTGGCACAGCACAACTCAAAACTTATATCTTGATTGTCTGTAACGGTCTTCATAATTACTGAATCACCCAACACATCACAAACCAAATCAGTAACATAACCTTGTTGTGAACGGTCAAGCGCAACTGCAATCTTTAAAATAACCGCTAATTTTTTAACCGCTTGCAAGTCTTCATCATTTACCAAATCTTTAAAGCGCACCCAATCACTGAGGCTAAAATCTTCACTATTTTGAGATGAAGCAATAAAAGCAGCCAGAATTATATCAGTGTGTGAAACACCATAAATTTGCGAGTTTAATATTACTTGCAAAGCATCTTTTTTGCTAGAATTATAACGCAATCTCGCTCCACAATCATACATATAACTAGCAATTTTCAACGCTCTAATGTATTGCCTACCCAACTTGTGCATTACGCGAAGTTGCCTAAACAAAAGTGTAGCAAGGTAATACACATGAGCCGAATTTGTCACCGCTGTTTGGTGATAAATAACATTACATTGCAAACTATAAGACACCAAATCAACAATAGGCTTTTCCGCAGTTGCTGGTACGCATTGAGTAAACAGTACACCAGTTGTCACATCGCTTGCAGAAATTAAAATTTCATCAATTTCAAGCACTTCATTAATCGCTTTTGCAATAGCAAGCCCACACGCAACTGTGCTAGAAGCCCTAGAGGATATGCCACGAATACGAGCGCGTTTGTCCAAATTTAGACCCTTAATTGCATTGTAAACATTTTCAAAATCAGCCATATCAATTTTGTAAGAATGAGCAATGTCCAAAGGATATTTTTTACCCAAACGGCTAATTTTACCTATACTCAAAAATACATCACCTAGCCCAACAAATCTAAATTCTTCCCTGTCAATTTCGTTTAACCAAGTAACCTCAGTTTGTATTCTTTTCTTAAAGAAATCGCACATCTCTTGCATTTGCTTTTCAGGGTTATTTACAGAATCCATAAACAAAGTTGACAAAGATTCTGCACCAAATTGAATAGTTGTGCTGTTTAATATTGTTTTCCTTGAATAGTGAATAATGTGTGTATATTCATCTTCAATATCAACGATAACACCTTTTGGCGCATCAGTTGTGTTGATAGCACCATTATAAAGTGCCACAATCTCATCTTGGTCTTGCATCAAGCGAATTTTAAATCCAGATGCAATTTCCAATTCTTCCAAAAAGCCATAATGGTTTTTCGCCTCTCTAAACGCAGGAGTTGCATATGCTGTGGCCTTTGTTACCTCCAAAGAATCACACAACTTGCGGTACATTTTTACAATTTTTACTACATCAGCAATTTGAGTAGGTTTGATAAAACCATCACGATTTATATCTTCAAAAATTTTTACAGGCTCGATAAATTCATCAAATACATCAAAAGAATTATTTGGAATATACCACGCCAACACCAATCTCGCATAACGCGGTGTCAACTCAAGCAGTGCAATTTTTTCTTTTTGTGCATCATAAGCCATTCTGTTTATATCAATAGTCACAATCTTAGTCCTCTTTAATAGTTATTGCTTGCACTGGGCAAACACCTTCACAGGTTTTACATTTGATGCAAATCTCAGGATTAATTTGCGCTTTGCCATTTTCATCAAATTGAATTGCACCCACAGGACACATATTTACACACGCCCCACAACCAATACAAGTATCTTTATCTACCATAATTAGACTCCTTAAATAACCTATTTTTAGCACTATATCACAATTTTGATAGTTTTGTCAAGACGATAACACTAAAAAAAACTTTTTTAAAAATTTTTTAAAAAATTGTGTAAAAACCCTTTATTTATTTAAAAATATATGATATAATGTATCTACCAAATTGGTGATTTATGCGGTCATGGCGGAACTGGCAGACGCACAAGACTAAGGATCTTGTGGTAATTTTATACCGTGGAGGTTCAAGTCCTCTTGACCGCACCAACTTAGCACTTTTATAGTGCTTTTCTTTTTGTCAAGAGGACTTCAAGTGCTTTGCACTTCGTACGCTCTAAAAGCGTACAACCTCCACTTCCGTGGACGGACACTCGCCGATGTTACTTAGTTTTTTAAATTGAAATTATCTCGGCTCGCTAATACGCTAGGCACGGCAAAGCCTGCCTGCTACACGCCTCTTGACCGCACCAACTTAGCACTTTTATAGTGCTTTTCTTTTTGTCAACAGGACTTGCAAGTGCTTGGATTAATATTTGCCAACATATTATCTTAATAGATTATGTTTGTGTCAATTTTTGTCAAAAATTGTCAAATTGTAAATACTTGACTTTTATATGGGTTTATGTTATAATCAACTCAAGAATAACATATTTAGGTGGTTATTATGTCTCAAACGCAAAGTGACTGTGCCAATCTTAGCAAGATTTACAGAGGCACAAAATTAACTTTTGAGCAGGATATTGAGTTTCGCCAAGAAAACCTTAGGCGCGACCGAGTTTATCGTATTTACCCGCCTAGAAAATCAAAGGAGCAAAAGCAAATCAAAGACCCTAGTTTTAGGATTGACTCTTTCCGCACGCGCAAAAATCTTGCTGTGTCAAATTTGCCTTTGGCTGAGCACGCTCGTATGCAACGATACAATATTGTTTGTTCGCCAAGTTATTACAAAGAAATGGCGAAAGCACCAAAATACATTTTTGATGCATATCATTTCAATTTCTCATATGAACACAAAATAATGAGCAAAACACATTATTATGCAATAGCACCTACGCTCCATACACTTACTGGTAAGACTTTGCCTATAATTTATCGTTTTAGTGTTTGTCGAGAACTAGGCAACCCTGAGCATTTTACCCTATCACTATACGCCGTTGTAGGCGGATATGAAGATGGCTTTTACTTCATTTCGCGACTGGACAACGACTCACCAAAATGTGCACACAAAATCAAGCAACCAAAATTAAAATCAACTAGTTGCACAAAAGTTGCGCACCCCAAATTTCCTAACAAGCAAGAAATCGAAACTATCGACTTTCCACACATTCATAGACCCCACTTTAACGAACAAGAAATTGATAATCGTGAATTTTCACGCCCTATTCATTTAGAAAAATTGAAAGGCAAATCTTTTGAGCAATGTTTGTCAGCATTTTTAAAGATTTATAATATTTTACCAGAGATGATACTAGTTAAGGAAAACTGTATGATTGATGATGTGTTAGAAGTCGCAAAATCTCAGCATTTTACCGATTACGCTGAGCCAAAATGTATAGAAAAATTTTGCAAAACAAACCTTCAAGATTATATCAACTACCACGATTGCAATGTGTTTGAATACAAAAAACAAGTGGATTTGCCACAACAAAAATGCGGAACTCCATACCTTAGATATTAAAAACAAACTGCCTAAATATACATTAAAGTATAAAAAGGCAGTTTTTAATTTACAAAATATAATTATTTAATTAAAATCGTTTAACTTTATTCTTCAATATTTTTTACTGATACAGCAAACAATCTATTGCGTTCGGGGTGTGTGAGCGCACTCAAAATATGCTCGTGAACTTGATGAATATTAGGTGCAATGTCGTTTAAGAGTTGCTTAAGATATTCGCGTTGGGTATTTTTGTCTGCTGGACAAGGATTTTCAAATACTGGTAAATGCTTTGAGTTTGCCTTAGTTTCTTTTTCCCAAACAAGAAGCAATGGTCTAATGACTGTTAGCCCTGTTTTATCCCAAAATGTCACAGGTTTAAAGGTTGCTAACCTACTCTCATAAAACATTGACAAGAAGAAAGTTTCTACCAAATCATTTGCGTGGTGACCGAGTGCTATTTTGTTGCAGTTAAATTTTTTTGCACATTCCGCCAAAATCCCCCTACGCATACGCGTGCAAAGACTACAAGGATTTTTTTCTTTGCGGATTTCAAATAAAATTTGATAAATTTGCGAATTAACCACTTCATATTGAACATTCAAGTCCGCACACATTTTAGCAATTTTTGAGAAATCAGACTTTCCATCAAACATATCAATAGTGACCGCAACGATTTCAAATTTCTTTGGATAGTAGTGTCTAAGTGAAGCCATACATTCCAAAAGAGTTAGACTATCTTTTCCCCCACTTATTCCTAGCAAAACCCTGTCGCCATCTTGTATCATATCATAATCTTCAAGCGCCTTGCGCACTTTTCCTTGAATTTTTTGCATTGCTACTCCTAAAAAATAACTTGTCATTTATTTTACCACCATTTTGGTAGTATTTCAACTAAAAATTTAAAAAAATTAACAAAATTTAGCACAATATCACAAAATTTTACATACTTTACTCTATAAAATCATTATGTATATTGAGGTATTTATGGATATTGTGTTAGAAGTTGCAAAATATTATATTCAAAATAACAGCACTGTACGCGAATGTGCCAAACATTTTCACAAAAGCAAAAGCACCATTCACAATTATTTGCACCTTTTATTACCAAACAAAAGCCCTAGTTTATATGAAAAAGTGAGTGCGCAAGCGCAACTCAACTTTAATGAAAAGCATATTCGCGGAGGCAATGCCACCAAACTAAAATATGCAAGTATTAATCATTAATCTTTGGTCTAGCAAAGATTATCCAGCAAGCAAAACAAATCACAGTTACTCCTGCAAACGCGCTACCCAAAATTATCCAAATAGGGCTTGCTTTTTTAGCCCATTTTGCATATAATGTCACATCATTTGTAAATTGATAATTACTCCCAACATAACTAGATGTTTGGAAATTTTCTTTTGTAAACCAACCTTCAAAAGTGTAACCATCGCGCGTAGGAATTAAATCTTTTAATATGCCATTATCTCCATAAGCATAATCACCAAATTTAACTGATTTTTGCTCAAAAATATCATCAGCAAATGAAATATTACAAAATTTTTCTACATATTTGCCGTAAACATCAATATCACCAGTTGAACCTAACTCAATCGCTTCAATTTTGGTCGTAAGCAAAACATCTCGGTACCAGCCCTCAAAGGAATACCCAAACATAACAGGCTCTAATGCGTTTAAATCTACTCGTTCCTCAATCGTATAAGTAGTCTTTATAGGCAAAGTCACACCTTCTGGCATACCTTTGTAGTTAATATTATATGATATTGCGCTATAATCGGCATAAAGAGTAAAATCTTCCGCAGTAGTAATTGCGTTTCGCGGAATAATGTAATTTTCGTTTTCTGCATCATATTCAAGTTCGTTTATATAGCCATTTAAGCCCCATCCATTGAAAGTATAACCTGTTTTAGCAATAGGTGCTTTGATAAAAAGTGGTGGTAAATCTTCACTTACTACATAACTTGTAGGGTTGCCATTTAATTCTTCTGTTGTCATCAAACGAGTATCACCATTAAAAGTAACTTTGTATGTGATATTAATAGTCGTTATTTCGCCCTCTGCCAAAACTTCAGTTTGTTTTGTAGTAAAAAGTAAGCAAAAACTGAGTGCAAGCAATACTATACACACTATTCCGCAAATAATTGAATTTGATAAAATTTTATTCTTTTGCATAGCAATCCCCTATCATTTATCTATATTATACCCAAAATTCAATATAAAATCAAATAAATATGCATATAAAACTAAAAAATTACCTTTACAAAAAATATCTTTAAATTTTCAAATTTTTATTTAACTAAAATTATAAATTTAAACAATATCTGATTTTTTATATGAAAAAAGTCCACAAGCATAATACTTGTAGACTTTTATTTTAGTCAGATGTAATTATTTTTTTAATTTCGTTTAATTGCTCCAAGTCAATCAAGTCAATCTTGCGCTTTGCATCTTGATAAGCCATACGCAAAATTTCAGGATACTTAGGGTCTTGAACCTTAGCAATCATAACATCAACGAGTGCCAACAATTCATCTTTAGATTGATAATCTATTGATGTCAAAATCTTTTCAAAAATATTGTAACTCATTTCGATTACTTTTGGGTCATTTGGTGATAATTTTTCCATAATCAATTCTCCTATCAATAGTTATCTATTTTTATTGAAATTCATCAAGTGTTGCAACTCTTGCGCTCTTTGGAGTGGCAGGAGTATCTCCTGAATCGGTCACAACTGCTGGTGACATTTCTTCTTCATCGCTTCTAAGCATACTGTAAAAACCATTGTTTAAAATGATATTTACTGCTTTGTCATCAAGATATTTTACAACGACATCTTTGCCACCTTCGGCTTTAATGTATTGTTTAAATGTAGCAGTTGTAAATTTTTCTCCAAGTTTGTCAGCATTCGCTTGTCTAAACTCAACTACCTTTTTAGCGAGGCTTTCTGCAACCTTTTGCAAGTTGTTTACCACCTCGTGTTCAACGGCATATTTAGACAAATCGTCAAATTCAGGGTGCTCACCCTTAGCACGCTTGCCAGAAATTTTGTCCATAATAAAGCCAACATTTGCTGACAATTCACGCTCAATATAGAGTTCTTTTGCTTGTTCACTGAGCATTGTACGCTCCATACCCTCAGCAGTACGCAAAGCTTCAATGACTTGCTTGCCTTCTTGATATTGTCTAATCCAATTTTTGCTTACAGCGTTTGCAACATATTCTTGACACATATTCATAACGCTAGTAGGGCATTTGCTCTTGTCGCCTCTCTCAAATCCATAGAAACTATTAGGCAAACCAACAGAGGTAAACTCTATATCTTTTTGTTTTTCCAATTCTTCCGCTTCTTGTCTTTCTCTTTCAAGGCGTTCTCTCTCCAAACGCTCTTTTTCCAAAATTGCGTTACGCTCTTGCGCTAGTTTAACTATATCTACATTTTCAAAATCAATTACTGGTTCCAAAATGTCGTTATTCTCATGGTCTGCAACCTCTTTTTTAGCCTCTTTAATTAATTTATCATTTGCGATAATTACTTGTTTAAGAGCCTCTGCTTCAGCCTGCGCTTGCGCCATTTTGCCAATACTATCAGCAGTCTGCTGTTTGTGGTCCATTTCCGCTTGCTCTTTCTTTGCTTGATTTGCAAGCATTGCTTGGTTAAGCGCTTCTGCTTGCTTGCTTGCAGTTACCACATTATTTCTTGTGTCAATCGCTTGTTGAAGAGCATTTGCTTGGTTAAAGGCAGTCGCAAGTTTTTCATTAATTTTGTCATCTTTTGCAATAGGTTGTGCTACTTTTGGTAATAATGACTCAATTTTTACATTTGTGTGGTACATTTCATAAATATTTGCTTCTTCTTCTGTACAAAGTACACCATTTATAACTTTTGTCTTTGGTTGATTGATAGGCATTCTAAGCCCATTGTAAACGGCTAGTGTACAAAGTTGTGTACCAACAAAGTAATATTCGCCAGAGATATTTGTTGCAAACATTTTTGTAAAATTGCCAATATTGTCGAATCTACTTAATTGATTTTCTAAGTTCTCTCTGTTACGAATTAACTCGCACATTTCATCAAATATATAGTATTCTTTAGCGGTACACTTACGACCATTGATACGACTTGAGTTTGTCACTAGATTGTTGAAATCTTTTGTTTGAAAATCTTCCATAATGTCAGTTTCGTTTACTTCTTTGATATATCTAGTAACACTCTTTGAAAGCACTTGCTTAGTAACCCTAAGTCCGTTTTTGTCAAAAATGACCTCAAACTCGTGTCCATCGGTATCAATTCTAGGTTGATGTTCATTTTGTGGAGGAGTTACTGTTGTGCTACCACTAGTTTCGGTAGTGCGGTAATCACCATTTTGATGGTATCTATCCAAAATCTCTTGTCTGTCTTTTTGGCGCTTCTCTCTCTCTTTACGAGCCTGACTAGCCAATTCTTGATTTGCAAGGTGCGCCTGTTTCTCGGCTTCCCTCTCTTGCTCTAATTGAGCTAAAAGTTCTTCATTTTTGCGTTTTTGTTCCGCTTGCTCAGCATAGATTTTCGCTCTCTCACCTTTACGGTCAACAGCTTCTTGTTTTTGAGCTTTTTCTTGAATTTTTTGTTGAGCCAAAATAGCCAATCTTCTATCACGCTCACGCTCGTATAGTGCTTTGAGTTCTTCCGCTTGTTTTAATGCCTCATCTCGCTCAGCATTTGCCTTTTTAACAGCCTCATCATTTGCTTGTTGTTGATTCTCAGCCTCTTGTTGTTTTCTTAAATTCTCTTGACTCTGCCTCATTTCTTCTTCAGCACGCTGTTGTCGTGCTTGCGCATCTTGTTGTTCTTTTAATTTTTTAGCATCTTCCTCGGCTTTTCTCTTGGCTTCCTCTTCTGCCTTACGCTTAGCCTCAGCCTCTTTCCTTGCCTTTTCTTGCTCATCACGCACTCTTTGTTGTTGCAAAGCCATTTGCTCATACAAGAAATTACTATCATTGTTTGCTTGCTGTCTAATAGTTGGCTCACCCAATACATTTGTAGCAGTTGGCACCATTCTTGCATAAAGAATGTTACCGATATTTGTAGCATCTACATCAACACCTTTGCTTTCAGCAAACGAAGTAAGATTAACTTGAAAATCTTGAGCAAAACTATTGATACTTTCTGCATAATAATCAGCGATAAGTGGCATATATTGCTTGTTATCCTCTGAAACGGTAAGGTTTTCAAAGTTTAACAAAGCCTCAACCATAAATGCATTGCTCAATACATCAGCATCATCTTTTTCAAGATTAAACATATAGCACATATCAGATGCAATCAAGCAAGATGCAATACGCGCAATGCTGTCCTTGTCTTGATTAAATTGCTCAGCACTAGGCAAGTTTTCAGCACCTTTTGCAATCGCTTGCTCAGTCAAATCAATAAAGTGCTTTACCGAAACCTCACTCAAAGCCTTCAAAGTCATATAAATTTGTTCGCCTTGCGTGTTTTTGCTAGATACAGCCATAGTGTAATTTGCGCGCACACCACTAGCACGAGCATTGCCCGCCTTTTTGGCATAGTTTTTAATTCCGCGCAAAGAACTGAAAATTCTCTTTTTGTATAATGCAACTTGTCCTGCCTCGACATTGTCTGAAATCTTGATATTGATATTTGTGTGTTTTGCGACAGAGCGCATTACATCATCAAAGTTTTCAATTACTGCCATATGTGGGAAATCTTTGAGTTGCTTTTCGCCTAAAACTGGTGGCGTGTAGTCACTAGGCACTTCTTGGTCGAGCCAACGACTTTCCAAAAGCACTGGGTTTTTGGCGCATAATTCAGTTGAAAGCAAACATTGATAGTCGTAAACAGACATACTGTCCTCATTCAACGCTAATTCTGCCCAGTCATCAGTGTTTGGTGCGTAATTTTTTCTACCAGAAATAGTATTTAGTCTTTTTTGAGTTGCGGACTTGTTGAGTTCCATATCGCGCATTTTACCCAAAACTGATTTTGAGTTAAAACCATTTGCGAGTAATGATGCACTTGCCCAAATGTCTTCATTTTCTAATACATTGTTTGCAAGGAAAACTGTCTCAAAGTTAGAATCTTTGCCAAACACACCCTCAAAGTTGTACACGCGTTTTGCAGAGTCAAAGTCAACTCCGTAAAATTTGTCATCAATTACATTTGTAAGGTTTTCTACATATTTGCCATGTCCAAATGGCCAACGGTCAACCATATGCTTACCAGAAGTTTCATCAGTAAACCAAAAAACCTGTTTGTTAAGTTCATCACGCAAACCTGCTACATCTTCATCAGTGCGGAACATTGTATTTGCTACTTTGCCCTTAAATGAACTAAATTTACTCCCAATAGGAGCGACAGCGGTACGCACTTTGCTAGCACCACTCTTTACCTTAGCGTTTGCCTTTTTAGCACCTGACTTAATAGTACCCCCAGCAGATTTTGCCTTATTCGCTAAAACTTGCGCCTTAGCGGTTAAATTTTGAGTCTTGCCCGCCAAACTTTCACGGAAACCAGCCGTTCTTTGGCTAATACCAGAAAAACCAGTCCTAATTTTCGAACCAGCGGAACTAAATTTTGCTTTTAATGCTTGAAATTTTGTATTTTTACCTTCAGCCATAAAAAATACCCCTTCTTTTTGTTACCTTTATAGTGTTATTATACCATATTTCTTAAAAAAATGCAATATGCTTTGCCAAAAAATTTTGACTACACAAATTAAGAAAAAGCACCTGATATTAGGCGCTAATTCTATTATAGTTTGCCGACTTTTTGAATTGTAGGATTTGCCTCGATCGTAAATGTTGTACGGCTAAATGGACTGACAATGAAGAAACAAGTACCACGTCCCGCTGTTACGATTGCATCTTGCTCATCTTTGTTAATCTCACCAGCATTTCGATACAAGCCAACTAGGTCGGTAATATCGTTTGGTGAAAGGGAGAAAATCATAGAATATTGACTAGCGTTGATAACCGCACTCGCCTGTCGTTTAGTTTCTTCCGAACCACCGATAAAGTCTTTTACATTTTGTGTAATTACTATTTGCATACCCTCATACTTACGGATACGCTTTGCCATCTGAGCCATAAAGTCTAGCGCTATTGGGAATTTAGGATTGATAAACAAGTGCGCCTCATCAACGGTAACAATGATTTTACGGTGTGTCTTATATTTTTCATTAAAGTCTTTATTCTTCAAAATTTCGTTGTCTAGATACTTAAATACCAATAACATTTGCGCACTTGCTACGGACATATTACGGTTTGAAAGTAATGACTGGAAGTTGAAACAAACAAAGTTTTCATCGGTTTCGATACTGGTAGGTCCGTTCCAAAGTTTCGCGTTACGACCGCCTGTTGCAAATTTTTGTACATAAACTTGAATAATTTGCAAGTTTTGGCGGAAATACTCATCTTTTTCGTGAGCAATTTTTTCATTGATAAGATTGAATAAGTCATCAAAAATAGGATAATCTTCTGGCTTCAACTCACTCAAATCGGTATTGTTATCAATACCCTTATTGCGGTAAATTTCTACAACTAATGAGTTTAAAATTTCAAAAGCATCACCAGTCATACCATCGAAAATGATACGGAAGTACTCCTCCAAAAATTGCAAGTGCATACTGTAATTATCACTTGATTTTTTGGAAATTTCGGCTTTTTTCTTCTCAATCTCTTTTAATTCTTCCTCAGATTCCTCGCCCGTGATTTCGATTTCTTCCTCATCGGAAAGTGTAGTCATAATGTGGAACGGATTGAGTATTCCGTGTACCGAACTACCTACATCTATATACTTACCGCCCAAGTTTCTAGTGAGATCGGTATATTCTTTTTCGGGGTCAAGAATAAATATACGCGTATTGTCGGCAGCAAGGTTTGCAAGCAAGGTCTTAGTCGCATAAGATTTACCACTACCAGATTTACCGATAACAATCATATTTGCATTTACACGCTCGTTGTGTAGAGGGTTTTCCTTATCGTTGTTTACGAAAAAGTCAATAAACACTGGATAAGAGTTGTACCCCGCATAGAAACCTTTTGCATCTAGTAGGCTATTTGAGATAAACGGGAACATTGCTGCCACTGAGGTAGTTTGAATGTTACGGCTCCCTTCCTCAACAGTGTCAATTTTACTTAGGTTTGTACCGATAAACGCCTCAACCTGCCTACCAAACATTTCACTATATTTAAAGCCATTTTGTTTCAAAATTGCACGCACTTCTTTCTTTACAGATTCCTCACACATAATGTGAATATGCACATCAAACAAGTCCTCGTTACCGATTTTCAAGTCGCTCAACAAATCAGTCAAAGTTTCGTGCTGAGTTTGCAAGTCAATTTGCTTACTAGATTTAAATGTAGAACGCATACGCCCTTCCAGTTCAACGATAGAACGGTCGATTGTACGCTCACTTTTTTCCTTTTGTTGCGGCACAAGATTAACTACAACTTTTGTACTACTTAGTCTAAAAAACGGCCAAGCCCACGCATTTGGTACGGATACAGGATAATCAGTAATTACAAAGTTTGAATAAGCCGTACCATCAATGATAGTTTTGTTAGTTTTAAATACAATTTCTTCTGGAATTGTCCAATCAACATACTCATTCATACTGCGCAAGCCTAACTCAGACTCATTAAAATCTTGCCCAAAATTTGCCTTTAAGAAAACAGTCAGTTCGTTGTCTTTTAGTTGCTCGGACATCAACGGCACAATACCCGTTGCAAGCGCTCTTTTCATACCACCTAATGTAGTGCGCAACGCCTCTCTATCTTTGTCAAATACAACAAAATAGAAATGGTCCATATATGTTCTTTCCATATTACTAAAATCTCGCAACTGTTGCATTCTTGACTCAAAAATACGGCTTCGCGCATCAATTTCTTGTTTTGTCATAACGCCGTCACTCGCAAGTTCAAGAAGAGTATCGTATTTACGGTCCTCATTGTAGATAAACCCGTCCATAACCATAGGTTTTGCCACTTTTACAAGGCTAACTTGCTGACCAACTGATACAAGCCTCAACGCATTAGCAACGGTCCTAATTACCGCCTCTTGCTTTTCCTCATTTAAAAGTCCAAATTCCATAGGGCGCACTTCTAGCACACCAGCATAATATTCCTTGAAATCAATCATATTGTTGGAAATGTTTGAGTAAGGAATAATCTCTTTTATATCTACATATTTACGCTTAGGGTGTTTGGCATATTTTTTCTTATAAGCAAAAAACTTAAACAAAATACCCAAAGTTGCAAACAGCCTTTTGCCATCAGCAATAGGCATAAATAGTGATACAATAATCGCTACCCAAGCAATGCTAAGATAAATCTTGATATTTTGCGGTATGCCTTGGCTGACTATCAAAAGTATTAGTACGGCAATACCTATTGCGATAAAAATTACATCGCCCAGCGTAATACCTTTGTAGAACTCCATTTTGACCTTCGTTCTACGCGGAATATATTTCATTTCACACCTCTATTTTTTAGTATTATCAATATTATATAATAAATACTCCAAAAATCAAAACGATTGAGGACAAATTTTAAAAAAATTAGTAAATTTTTCTACAAAAAACAAAAAGATATGCCAAAACATATCTTTTTGTAAAATTTTTTTTATAAGTTCAACAAGTTAAACAAATTTTAATTCTTATTTTTTCTTTTTGGTATCTTCTTGAATTTTATCAACTGTCTTTTTAACGCCAGCAAGTTGCCCTTTGGTTTCGTTGACTGCATTTACAGTCTTGCCTAGACTTTGAGCAATTTTGTCCAACTTAGATTGAATTGAACGGCTTGTGTTGTTAGCGTTAGAAGAAGCACTACGCAATTCTTGTCTAATACCACTGTCATCAATCTTGATTTTCTTGTCACCCAAAGCACCGACAACATCTGCTTTACCCTTTGCCTCAACATCTTTTGCATCTACTTTGTTAGCATCTACATCGCCATCAAGTTTGTTTTCACCACTCAAATCAATGGTGTTAGCATCGGTAGTTGTAGTATTTGAGGTTTCGCTTGCTTGACCGATATTGATTTCAGCCTTTTGGGCGTCATCAGTTATAGTTGCAGCTCCAGTATCAAGGTTAGCGGTATCTATGGTATAATTATTATCAGTGTCATCATTCACTATGCGTACAGGTACAGGCCTGTCTGATGATGTTGGAGTACCCAAGCCACCAGTTCCGCCTCCACCGCCTCCGCCACCAGGTGGTGGAGGGGTACCGCCAGCGCCTTTGTCATCAGTATCATCATCGGTTGCACCAGCGCCACTAGTAGCCCCCGCCTTCACAGCACTAGACGTTGCTTTAGACCTGTCTTTGTTGGCTTTTTCATTTGCAAGTTCTTCTTCAATCTCTTGTTTCATTTTAAGGTCATCTTTGGTGTCTTTACGCTTTTTAGCATCTTCATCATCTTTAAATTTCTTTGAAATATTGCTAAGTATAGGAGCACCTTTTCCAGCGGTCTTGCTGTCTTCTTTTAGCATATTCCACATAGGAGTAGCCTCTGCAAAACCTTTAACCCCATCATTAAGCGCCTTTTTACGCCTGTCAGCGGTGAGTTTTACATTACGAGTTTCACCTGTGAGGTCACCATCTTCATCATATATAGGTACCACACCGCCATCATTGATGTATGACTTTGTATTCTTTAATTGCGAGCTTCTACGATTAACCCTATTTTGCAAATCTTGATTTTCAGCGCGACCTTGAGTGCCGATACGGCGTTGTCCCCACGCTTTTAATCTATCCTTTGCTGAAACATCTTCCAAGCCCCTACTTGAACCATCAGCACCTGGAGCAACAATATTACCATTTTTATCGAAAGATAAATCTTTAATTGCGCCCTTTGTCTTTACATTGTCAGCAATTTTTGCGCCAGCAAATCTAGCAGCGCGCGCAGGCATCATAGCGAGATTTCCCGCTTGGCCTACCGCTTTTAAGCCCATTTGTTTTGCCTCTTTACCTACCGCCTCACCAGTTTTGAGAGCATCACCTTGACCTACCATTTCGGTTACGAGGTCAACAAGCGACCTAATAGAAACAAGCGCAGTGAATATGAAAATCAACTGCATTATCGCATTGTACAAGCCATTGATTCCATCTGGTGGAAATAGTGTAACGGTTTGTAACAATGTCAAAATCATAAATACAAGGTTAAGTCCTAAAATTGGACCATACGCTGAGAATACACGCTTAACGAAAGCACCTCTCCATGACTTGTATCTATCGCCACCATCAAGAGGCATAAGCGAAACAGCCAAAGGAGATAATACAAACAAAATCGTAAGTTCGTACAACCGACAAATTACACCTATTAAGAGTTTCAAGAGTATCATAATAATCATATATGATGCTATGTAACCTATCAAATAGTTGTAATACAATGGGTTGTAAAAATAGAACACCAACTGATAATTACCTATATCAAAACTGCTAAATGTCCTAGTTTTTTGCCCTAAACCTGTATCACCTATGGTCGTAAAACTAGCCACTCCGCCCTCAGCCACTGGCGTAGCACCAGACCTAAATGCATCATCAATCAAATCAGCAATTTTGCCTTGGTCATACGCACTTAAATTTGCAATCCCTGGTATATAACTAAATTTACCATTTCTGCCATTATAAATTTCTTGCGCAAATTCAGCATCTGACCTTACCCTACTCGCATTGTATGCGGAAGCAGTAAATACTTGCGAACTAAACGAAACCGCATCACGCGAGGTCGCTCCATCGAGCATTTTTAGCACAAAATTCGATACAATTACGCCCAAAAAGCACACTACTGGCACAATCGCAAAGTAAGCAACCGCCTTTAATGCACTCTTAAAAATATTACCTTTTGAATTGTCTTTTTCATCAAATTCTACTTTTAGTACGGCAATAAATGTAGTGATAAATAGCAGAATTATAGCAGCGACAAGTATAGATATAAATACTGCCTGCACCGTACTACTCTGCAAAAACTGCATTACCAAATCGCCACTGACTGCTTGTCCATTTTGATAATAGACATCAAGACCCGCCGCTTTCCTAAACACACAAGTCACAACATCCATTACAAAGAAGAAACCAATTTGCACCATATACAGTATGCCACCGATAGTGTACGCAAAGAAATTTCCTAATGGTGTAACGATAAAGTCAGTAAAAGCATCTTTTAGCCAGTTGATAAGACCATCTAACCATCCGCCTAATTGTGAAACACCGCTAGTCAAGTTTTTTCCCTCCCCTGTATTTTTGTACTTTCTAGCCTTATTTAATTAATTATATCAAATAAAAATTCATATTGCAAGAATAAAATGCTAAAAATGTAGAATTTTTATTATTTTGAGTAAAAATTGTATAATTATGAATTATTTTACACCAAAACTTACCACAAAGTGTCCTTAATCAAAAACTTAAATGAGTAATCCGTGATATTTTCTTGCATTTTTGGCACAAAAATCAATTCTACAAAATCATTGTCATCATTGCACAAATTATAGTTTGACAAATCAACTTCTTCACCAAAATAATTTGTAACTGTTAAATTTTTGCCAAAATTTACTGATTTACCCAATTTGCCCGCAAAAGTATTTTTATAAGAATTTTGCTCGTAATAAAATTTCTTTGAAGTTGTATTTTCTATACCATCGTTTGATAGCACATAATCCTCGCCAAAAAAGTATGGTGTGTAGATTAGCATTGAGTTCATTTTTGTATCGGCAAAAAATGACTCATCGGTGCAATCTAAATCATCTGTTAGGTATTGATTTTCGTAGTCAAAACTTTTAGTTATATCTGTATTGTATCTAGCCGTATGAAGTATAGTATCTCCGCCCCCGCGGTGAATACGCATATAAATATCAAGAGTTATGTTTTCCTTTGTATCTATACTTAACTCTAAACTATTAAATAACCATTTCTTTGCGCTTGTATCAGCATAAGACTTTAAATCTTCCTCATTAAAACTAATTATACCCTTAGGATACCATACAACACTTTGATACTCGCGGTAGTCCATACTATTTAGTTTGTATATATCTCCTACCTTTTCACCAGTCGTATAAAAAGTCTCAGGTGATATATCAGTTATCTCTAGCCTTGTATATGTAGGAAAGTCAGCAGACATTGCAGGAGATAGACTTTCTCCATTCGTATTGTATCTACCAGCCACTATATCTACAATAGATTGTATTGTACTACTATAATCATATTTATACCAACTATTTGTAGTTACTGTTTGCCTACCAGTACCGTCCATATCATAGTATATTGTTTCATACTCTGGGTTTTCTGGGTCAAATGGTTCCACTTTCTTTTGCCCACTAGGCGCATTATATGTAAATGTCATACTCTCGCGATTGATTGCATTTGTGCCTATTATAGTATCCCTTATATAACCACCAAGAAAATCCGCATAAGCCTTGTCTGCATTTATTCCCAACTTTTCAATTTTTGCTACAAGTTTGTTTATCTCTAAATCTAATTGAGATGGACCATAACTAAGCAGTGTACTTAACGGCGTGATATTGTTTTCACCTAGGATAAAGTACTCCATAAGATTTAATGTCACATATGGAGTAAATGTATCAATGTAGTTTGAATTGTAACCAGCGTTTACTGCATTGTTTAGGCTAAAATTCCATTTATATGCGTTTGAAGTCGTACGCGATATCTGCCAAATGTCATTTTCCGTATCGTATGTACCAGTAATACCCGTTATTTGTTGTTCAATAGCACTATCCCAGCCGGACTTGCGCGCATCGTTTGCTTGGTATGGCTTTATCACTGGTAAGTCTATACTAGTGTTAAATTTTTCACCAGCAGGTAAAAGCGACTTATCCGCGTAAAACTCATAAACAATAGTTTCACCAGTATTTCCGCCCTCGTAGCCATAATTGCCTACCAAATAATATAAAATAGTATGCGCGACAATCTCGTATTGCTGTTTTGCATTTTGCGTATATTTATCTCTATCTGCTTGCAATACTGCATCACTGGTCCTTTCCCCAACTTTTGGGGTATATGTAGTGCGTATGCCTTGTGAAATAGAAGAATACATTTCCATTTCGGCTTTATCATCTTCGGTAGGGTCATAATCTGGTTTTGGATTGGTCGTGTCGCCCGTTTGTATTCTATCATCAGGCGTACCACTACCACCGCCTTGCTCTGGCTTAGGGTCATAACCGCCAAACCAGTTACAGCCACTAAAACATAGCGCAACGGATAACAATATACCTAAAAACGCATTTTTGCGCATACCATTTCTCCTTTCTTATTATCTATATAATATAGTAGTTAAAAAATTCATTATTTATCTTGTTTAGTTGCGTACCTCAATAATCACAAGTAGTACACAAGCAAACCTTTATTTATTTTTCAATATTTATAAAATACTATAAAAACAAAAAGTTGATAGCCGATAGCCATAAACTATCTACTATCAACTCTTAACTAGACTTCATTAAACTTCTATTTTTGGAAGCCATTCTGGAATGTAAGTACAGAACAATTTTAACAACAAAATTAAAGCAACTATACTTACCAAACCTATAATGAAATTAATCATACGCTTTTTGGCCTCTTGTTGTTGGTCAGCACTTTCAGCACGAGCTAACTTTACACCCAACACAATAGCATAGATAACGCCTGCTGTACCTACCAAAATCAAAATAGGGTACAACACTACATTAATTGCATCAACAACCTCTTTTACCCATTTCCATTGTGGGTCAGTTTCTAAGTCAACATGGTCAGCACCCAACACAGAGTTACCAGAGAAGCCGTGCATCATAGCGTTTGCCATTTGAAACAATAGTGCGTTCATTAATCAAATACCTCCGAAATTTTTTGGTTTGATTTTAAATTATGTTTTGCTTGGATTTAAAAAGTATGCGTAAAATCGTAAAATTGGTCAAAAATTTCAAGCAAATACAAATTTATGTAATAATATTACCAAATAAATTTGACAAAAGCAAATTAATTAAGTACAATTTTTAAGAAATTTTAAATTTTTTTGGATTTTTTGACAAAAATATGCTAAATAGTGTTAAAATTTTTGAAATTTCATTCATTTTGGAGGAAAAATATGAACAAATTTGGAAAGTATGTTGTTTTGTTTTGTATTGTGGGCGTGCTTAGTTTCCTTATTTCTTGTGTTGTTGGCTCACTTGTGCAAACTGGTGGCGTAACATTAGAAGGACTGCTCGGCAACTATTCTTTGGCGTTTTTTGCCCTACTTATGCTTGGCTTTATTATATATGTATTAGCAAAAGCCGCCGATGGCAAACCTATTATAGGAAAAAGTAGCAAAGAGAAAAAGGACAAAAAACCAAAAGACCAATTCTTTGACAGTGAATGGCTTACCGAAAAAGAACTCGACAAAAAGTATGATGGGTGCTTTTTTAGAGAATTACACAGCCACACAGATGGTGTGCCTATTAGGGCACAACTAACAGGTAATGGAATACGCGTAAACCTTTTACACCAAGTTTGGCATACATTGGTAATCGGTACTACTGGTAGTGGTAAGACCGCCGGTTTTATTAACCCTACTATTCAAATTTTGAGTAGCACAAAGTCAAAACCTAGTTTGGTAATCACCGATGTAAAGGGTGAATTATACCGCGACCACTACAACAAACTCATTCAAGAGGGCTATGAGGTAATGTCATTTGACTTGCGTAATCCTTTTGCTAGTACTCGTTGGAACCCTATGACAAAACCTTTTAGAAATTATCAACGCGCGCTAAATTTGAAGCGTGAGGTTTATGTACACCGTAACGACAACCCCGCTGACTGTGGTTTGCAAATCATTGCTGATGTATATAATAATGAATGGTATGAGTTTGAGGGAGTTGCTCACCCAAATAGAGAGTCTATCGAAAGGCAACTTAATGCTACCAAAAAGCAACTTATGGATTCTGCATTTGATGACCTAAAAGACATTGCTATTACACTTTGTCCGGTATCAGAAGGGACAAATGATGCTTCTTGGCAACAAGGTGCGCAAGACTTTATCTTGGGTATGCTTTTGTGTATGCTCGAGGACTCTGCTGACCCTAGACTTGGTATGACTGAAGAAAAATACAATTTCTTTAATCTTTATAAAGTATGTAATACAAAAGACCCTGACCCAGACAAACAATACGGCACTTTGCAAAAATATGTGCAAGGTCGAAGCAAACTCAGCACTGCCGTAACTCTTGCTGGACCTATCGTAAACAACTCTCCACTCACCGCAAGAAGTTTCTTTGGTATGATTGCAAACGCGGTCAATGTATTTGCTGATAGCGGTGTTTGTTATGCTACAAGTGCCGATGAAATGGACTTTTCTCACTTTGCCGATAGACCTACCGCATTGTTTATCAAAGTTCCTTTTGAGAAAAAGACTCGTCACCCTATTGCGCAACTTTTAATCATTAGCCTATACAAAACTTTGGTTGAAAAATCTACTCGTGAAGGGCGTGCACTACCTAGACATGTTTATTATGTTATGGATGAATTTGCTAATATGCCAAAAATTCAAAACCTTGATGCGATGATTACCGTTTCGCGTGGTATTGGTATTTGCTTGTTACTTGTCGTGCAAGACTATGCGCAAATTTCAATTAACTATGGCGAATCTATTGCAGAAGTTATCAAATCTAACTGTAATGTGCATATTTTCTTGGGTACTGAAAATCAAAAGACTAAGGAAGAATTTAGTACGCGTTGTGGACAAACCAGTGTAGAATCTAAATCTACTAGCGAAAGCAAATCAAAGGGCGACACAACAAAATCTACAAATGTACAAAAAGTTAGTCGTGCGCTCATCACTCCTGATGAATTGGGCTATTTAAAAGAAGGCGAAATGATTGTATCAATGTTTAAGGAAAAAGCATTGAAAAGTCAATTTACTTTCTCATACAAAGCAAGCCATATTTACAACCTTGCCCCAGTTGCTGATGCTTATGTAATACCAAAAACTCTTGATGAAGAGCGAGTATTTTATGACATTAAAAACCGTAACAAGATTGTGCTTAACACTAGCGATTTTGATGATTTTTAATCTAAAAACAGTCTTTATATTGGGCTGTTTTTTGTTTTTAATACCAAAATTTAAGTTTTTATGTCGTTTTATGTGCGTAATTTTATGTATTTTTTTGCTATTTTTTCAAAAAATAACTACAATTTGGGCGTTAACTGTAAATTTCAAAAAATTTTTGTCATTTTAGTGCTTAATCGTTTGTTTTTTTGCTTAGTATTTGGTAAAATAATTATTATATAATTATAGGCGATGTTACTAGATATATGGGCAAAATAAAGGGGGCAAAATTAAATGAAAAATATTAAATATAGGAATTGGAGCGGTATGGCAATTTTGGCTGTTATCTTACTGAGTATCAGCCTTGCTGGTATTATGTTTTTCGCTGGTTCGTATAGAGCAAAAGCAGTCACGCAACCCACTTTTGCTGTACAAAAAGTATTCTTGCCAGATGCTTATGCGACTGACAGCGACTATGACCCAAAACTAAAAAGGCACATAGAGAGTACCGCAGTTGACATAAGCAACGGGCAATTCGTTATGCTCAATACAAATGCAGACACTCGCGATGATGATGCGGGGCTTACAGTAGTTGGGCGTGAAGCAGTGTTTATCACTTTTTCGGGCGTAACTCTACTCAATAATGTTTCACTCCGCTTTAATGGCACTGTGATTGAGCACACACAATTTGATGCGGATAGCGAAGATATTTCTATTTACAATCAATATCTCCACGCGCTCACACCTACCGAAGTTACTGATGCAACTCCTGCATTAAATAACGACTATATCACCAAATATACGCGTGGCACAGAGCCTTATGTAAATTACCCAGAAGGCAAATATGATATTACTATTCAATATAGAGATAAATCTTCCTCGCAAACACAAACCTGGACTTATTCATTCTATATAACCACTCAAAATACTTATTCAGCCCTTTTTGAAAAAGCAACTTTCAACGACACTGAAAAATTTGAGTTAGCAAACCAAACAAGTTCAATGTTGCACTACTTTAATTTTAACAACTCATTTACCACTATTTACGATGAAAATAATGAGGAAACCATACGCTCAAATGCAGAAAAAGACCAACTTTACTACCCTCAAATGTTTTACAACCCTGAAAAGTACGAAATAAAATACACTCGCACTTTGTACAACTATGTAGAAAATGTTAGTCTTGCCTTTAATGCAAAAATTTCAGGCTCAACGGAATATGGCGAATTAGTTGTAACCACAAGTACAAATTCGGGTTTATTGAATACGCGTACATACCGACTAGAAAAAGGTCTTGACGGCTACAAAATTTGTATTCAATTTGACCGCGTTGGTGAATATTTAATTAACAAAACTGCACGCTTGCGTACTGGCATATTAGGCGACATGGCGCAATATGCTTTGGCAAGTGGCGAAGTAGTAACTAGCAATGCAGACTTATTGAAAAGCGAAAGACTCGTAATTAACGGTTATTCGGCTAGATATGCTGACACTCGTACTACAACCGCACCGCTTTATGACAACACTTATTGCTATCAAGCAATGCAAAACCCCACCACCACACCTAGCGTAATTTACGCTCACGACTTTTTAACCGCTAGTAATGAAGTAATAAAAATCAGCAACAACGCCCCTACTCTTGCTGACACAGTTTACACGGCAGATTTTAGTTTTCAAAATGAAAATGCCGTAACTAGCCAAAATGGAATTACACTTGATGATGTAATTTACGACTCAAACGGAATTTTATTAAATAATACAGCATTGAATGATAAGTTGTTTAACCAAAATTCGAGCGATTTATTATTCAATTTACATTCCTCATTAGTAGAAAAAGCAAGCACAAATCTTGCGCCAGTTATGTTTGAATTTAACGGCAAAATGATTGCTACTTCTGCCAGTTGGTATGCATACCGTGATAGTTTGGGTAACATTAGCGTGCAAAATTATACACGCGATTTTAGATTTCAAAATGCTGGTACATATATAGTTTATATCACTTATGAAAACTTAGTTTACGAGTCAGGTCAAGTGCAAAATAATGGTAAAAACTATCAGTACCACCACCAAGTATTCTATTTTGAAATTACAAATTCAACTCCGCAAATTGAAGTTTTTGCTACCGACAACCCTAACGATATAGTTGTAAAAGATATTCGCGCGACTGCTTTAAATATGGAAGATTATACAAATAAATATGTATATTGCTCGTGGGAAGCAACAGGTCCTTTTGATGCAAAAATCAGCACAAAATACTATATCTACGACTGGGACGGCAAATTGCTTGGGCAGTCAACTATCAATGGTTTAGTTTACCAAAAAGGTAAAAATGGCACTTATTACAATGTTTCCACTACTTCTCCTACTATACTTTGTGGTGAAACTTTGAGTTGGAACGGTGTAAACGGAATTGATGGCACATATTGCATACAAGCGTTCCGCGAGGATTCTCCAAATGCATTTGTAAACTATATTTTCCAAATTGACACCTCACCTATCACTGGAATTTCCGCTCTACAAGTTATGGGCAAAAATCTATTGCCTGATGCAAATAATCAAGCAACCGTTATTTCTAGCCTTAGTGAATTTGCAAGTGATTTTCACATTGCTACTAACAACTCGTTTGCGTGGACTTGGAATGATAAAAAGAGTGGCGCACAAATTAGTGCAAAATACATTTATTCTAGCCTTCAAACGGTGAGTGATTTTTCTATTGATTTAGAGAGTTATATCAACAATATGCGCATTTCTGCGCAAAATGGTGCGGTTTTGATGAAAACAAACGGCAATTTTGGCGGTTTTACTCCGCCAGTTGACTACTACAAAGTTGATGCAAACTCGCTAAATACTCCTCTATCATCTTCGCAAATTATTTCTTCACCACAACTTGCTATACTGCTACTTAGCGATGAAGCGGGCAATACTGAAATTTTTGTAACGATTTTAGACACGACCAAAACTCAAATTTTGCAAAAACCTGCTCAAAGTGCTTTTGTAAATGTAATAACTGATGACACAGAATTTTACTGGGGTACGCACAAATCTTTGAGTATCACCGATACTACTAGCGTAGAAAATACGATAACTGATATTTTTGATTTTGCGCAAAATGATTTTGTATGGACTTTGAATGGTCAAACTTACAAATCAAATTCTATTATTAAAAATGCATTTGCAAAAATGGATATTTTGAATACTAGAAGCATTGTTATCGAACTTGACAAAATTGAAATTGCTAGTGACACTCGCGATGATAAAGACATAATTCCTTATATAGATGATGAAAATGTTGCACACAACTGGTTTGCAATTATCAAGGTGAACAAGCCTACATTAAATGAGCCAAACAAGCCTTATACTACACAAGTTTATCCTGATGGAATGATGAGTGCTAGTCACCCACTCCACACGCTAACTAATGAGCAATTTGGCTATACATTTATTGTTTCTGATATAATCGGCAACCACAACGAAAAATTTTATGTGGAAGTAAACCTTGACCGTTCAAGAGGCGCAATGTACAGTTATAGCGCATTTGAAGATAGTTTTGGTAGCGATTTGACAACATCAAGAACTCTTGAAAACACCACGATTAGACAGTTAGTTTCAAATAGTTTCTCAACAAATCGCCGTTATGTGACATTTAGTTGGACAGAGCCAACTGATTATTTCCAAATTGAAAGTGTTGTATTGAAATATTACCCATTCTCGTACAACAAAAGCAATAAAAACTACCCATACAGTGATGAGTACACCGAAAAAACATTGTTTAGTGATTCAACTAGTTATGACACTCTCTACAATATTGATAGAAATGGTGCAACCTACTATCAAACTAAAATCTTAATGCCTATCGACTATGTGCAAGCATTTAACAATGGTACTGCTAGTAGCGAAGGTATGTATGTAATTACTCGTAAGTATAAAGAAACTACGGAGTCGCAAAGCAATTTACAACTCACTGGTGATGTACTAGAAAAAACTTATACATATTATATAGATAGAAATGCAATAATTCCTTCTTCTACAACTGATTATGGTAGCGATATTAGCCTTAAATTTGGTTATAACAAGGGTGATTATGCAGATTATCCAAATTATGGTGGAAATTACTTCAATCAATTTAGCCGTACTACAAACTCTGAAAACTTTAATTCTAGCATCAAATTAGGCAAAAACACGCAAGACCCTGCTATTCCTTCTAATGTGGTAATTGATAGCAATATTTTACCAGCAAGCGTATATATGAGTACTTGGAAAGAATCTACGACTAGCGAAAATGGCGTAGTTACACCTGATGCAAATTCTGCAAGCGTGTATGACAAATATTACTTTGCGCCTGAGCCTACTCTCTCAGAGGGCGAAGCGACTGTTTACTTAAATAACATTTTTGATAAATACCGCAATTCTTCTCGCGTGCAAGTAGCAGTACAATATTTTAGGCACACTTCTGGTACAAGTTATGCTTATACTGGGCAAACCTTCTATTCAAATGTTTACACAAACGCAAGTAGCGACAATGCTTGCAAGTCCTTAGACAAATTGCGTTATGCCTTTAATGGAGTTGGTAAATATCGTGTAATTTTGTTCGATTTATCAAATTTTCAAGGTGTATTGACTGGAAATGCTAGTTTTGACTTTGAAAACTTGACTTATGGCAACAACCTTGCGCCAAATTCAACTGTATTCAACTTTGAATTAACTGGCACTCCTCCTCAATTTACCTTCCAAAGTGGTGAAAACGCTTATACCAACATTGATACAACCTTTAACAATATCACCAACGACAAAAATGTGCGCATCACATGGCTTGACCCTACCGATGATTACAGTGCGCAAATTGCGTTTAATGATGTGATAGTTACAAAATCAGTTTATACCAAAGTAAATCCAAAAATTGATGAAAACGGTAATCAAAATATCGGTTTAAACACTAAAACATTTACTTTTAGCAATCCTATTTTACTTACTTGCGATGCTAACGAATATGAGCGCCTAAAACAAGACACAAGCGAAATTGAAGGCACAACATTTATTTACAAAGAAACTCAAACCGCTCTCAACAATTTGTTAAATGCTTCTATGGCTATCAATGAAACCAAATTTTATAAAATGAATATTGATGGCGTATATAATTACTACATTTTGTTGCCTAAACCTGAATTTGAAAATGCTGAACTTTACGGCACCAAATTGGTAGATGTAGAATATAGTGCAACTGCACATTTTATCTCAAAAAACAATGGTAGCGAATATGAGTTGCAAGATTATCAAACTACACAAACTATTTATGTTGATAACACTGCTCCATACCAAAATTTGATAAACTTGATTAAAAACGACCTATATATTCAATCGTTAGGCAGTGATTTTGCAAATTATTTGATTAATAATATCGACAATCCGCAAGTTACTTTCCTCAAATCTTACGCATTTGCTGTGGAAAAAAATTTTGTTTTGAATTATCTAAATGATTATGAAAGTGGTATCAATTATTACTTCCGTAAATACGATAGTTACAACGGCAACCCTAACGAGCAAACGGTTATAGAAGGTCAACCAGATGCATCTCCAAACGCTTCGCACAAATTCTCTCCTACCTCCGCTGAATATACTATTGCGCGATACAAAACTGCAAATATGACCGAAGGCTTAACTTATATTAGCGAAGTTGGTTATTACGACATTATCGAACAAGACCGCGCGGGCAACAAGCGTGTATATACAATTTTTGTGACAGAAAGCAAAAATTCTATTGATGCAAGCATAGGGCTAAATCATTACTTTATTGACTCAAATATTGATGCTGGAACGACTGTAACTTATGATAACAATATTTTGTTTAACCGAAATGACACAATCAATTTCAACAGTGATGCGTTTAGAATTGAATCAATTACTAACGATGATGCTTGGCAGAAATATACTTTCAAAAACTTGGTTACTGGCGAAACGGAAGTTTACTACCTAGCCCCTATCAATATTCCTATGTACAATGGTAATATTGTGTCTAGCCTTGATGAGATAAAAGCAAAATTTAATGCTTTTGTAGAAAGAATGGCTGTGGCTGGTTATGGTAGCACTGGTAGTCGCATACAAGTTATAATTGATGATAGAATAGATGCAAACAACAATATCAATTTCTATGTCAATACTCAGGGACTTGATTTAATTCCTGATGAAAAGACTTTCTTAACTCTTATTACCGTTAACGATGATGGCACATTTACAATTCGTTTACCTGACACAAGCGCAATACTTTCAACTCAATTAGTTGATTTTAAGGTATATCTAAACAACGCTTTGCAAGTAAACGACTCAAACCTCAAACCTTTGCCTTTGACAAGTGCTGATTTTAAACCTAGCGATGTTACCGAAGGGTTTACATTTAACCTATCAACTGGTTCAAATCTAATATACAAATTTGAATTTACTGATAACTTTGGCAGAATTACTAGATTTTCATACCCTATTGATGAAAGTTTGATTAAATATATTGTAGATTGGGGTACAAACAAATTTGCAAATCAAGTATTCAATAACGAAACATACGCCTACACTTCAAGTGAAACTCAATTCGTTTATCAATCAAATGCGCTGCGTATTCGATTAAGTGTGAAAGATTTGGACAACAACAAGGCTGTACTTTATACAAATGTTGCAAATGGCAGAATAGTTGCACTTGATACAAAATCACCTTACTTCAAACTAGAACTCGATGATTTGACTTCAAGTATAACGACACTTACATTCTACGCGCCTATGAATATTCACTATTTATACGAAATTTCCGTTGATAACTATACCGACACTGCTACAAATTTCGTATTTGCAATTTATACTTATTTCCCTAAGGTTGCACTTACTGATACCGCTGGTAGCCCACTACTCAACCAAGTAACATCAAAATCGGTATTGATTAGTTGGGTAAGTATTGATGCAATGTTTAACCCATATGTTACTCTTGTATTGCCAAACGGAGTTGAAAGCACTATCACCTCACCTACCACAGTTGATGCAGAAGGTGTCTATACGGTAAACATTTACAATTCATTTGGTAAATTTACCGCAGGCAGTCAGACATTTACCATAAGGTCGTATGATGTGGCAGTTTATGGCGTAAACCAAATCAATTCGGACGGCACTACAAAAGCGCTTAGTCCTCATTCCACTCAGTACAACTATACGATTTTGGGTGTAAAATACACAATGCCTCATTATTTCTTCTTGAGTTCGGATAGCAACTGGGACCGCACGATTGAGATAATTTGTAATGAAGATAAGGGTCTATCTTATAGAGTTGTTGCGACTAATGGAAACACTCGCATTTACAATGTATCTGGTAATACAACCCACATACTTAGCACTTATTTTGCGGTAACGCGTATTCCGTCTGACAATATTTCCTCAAATACTGATTTCCGTATAAACAATGAAATAATGTCAACAAACCTCAAAAATATTTACACCAAGGTTACTGATACAGAAACTGCAAAAGCAGTCTTGACTTGGAATACCACCTTCCTTGACAAATCTGTATTTGAAAGCGGATTGTATGATTACATTTACAATGATTTCTACTATCTCGAACTTTGGTACAACGGCGTAAAAGTGGGCACATATACCTCAGGAAGTATTACACTTACTGAATCAGGCGTTTACACAATCAGCGTAAAAGATGCTGTCGGACAAACTCAATATTTTGGCTCAGGTTACTCGGAATTTACCCTTACTATTATCAATGATGTGGTGTACTATGTAAATAATCTCGCACCTATTCAATTTGCGACATTTTCCAAAGATGTAGATTTGTATATTCCTCTTACATTCTCTGGCGACCTAAGACAATACGACTCAATGGCTATTACAATTACTCGAAACAATGTTGAATATCAAGTTAAGCCAACAAACGGACATTACATATTCACTGAACCTGGCGTGTATAATGTATCTATGCGAGGCTCAATAAAATCAATCGTTGGTACAAATTCTGCGGACTTGCTTGCTAACTATCAATTTACAATTCTATCTAGTACCGAAGCAATATCAAGTTATGAATTTTCATCAATGACTGGTTATGAGATAATCAAAATCACCCGCTCTGGTGTAGATATCACCGATGAAGTGCGCGGTGAAAATGCAAAAATTCACACTTTCTACGCTGACCCTGATACTTATGGTGTCGGTAAATATGAAATTACCGTGCGTTATGCTGGTTCTGGATACAACCCTAGTCAAGATTACACATTCAATTTCTGGATAAATAATGAAGAGCCTACTATTAATAGTAGCCGTCAATGGGGTTCTTCTAGTACTAGTGGATTTACAATCACTGTAAACCCTGCTAGCATTTATGAGCGCGTTGGTGACTGTTACTTAGTGATTAATAATGAGCGTGTGCTTACTATTGACGCAACAAATGGTACTAGTGTTGACCCACTTACCTTTACTTACACAGATGCAAAAACTTATGTAATTCAAATTCAATCAGCAAGCGGAAATATTTTGACAAGTAATAGAATTACAATTTCCGTTCCATTAAATACGGCAGCAATTATTTTGATTGTTGTAGCAGTGATTGTATTTGTAGCACTTGTGATTACATTTATTGTAATGCGTACTCGTATGAAAGTGAAATAACTTAAAAAGACCAAAAATTAGTCTATAAAAAGGCAAATTTAGGTCTTTTTTTGTTTGCCAAATATTATTTTTGTAGTTTTTGGAAAACTATGTTAATGTGTTAAAATATTTCATAAATATTTTACAAAAATCACGATTTATGATAAAATAATCGTGTATGTTTATGCGGAGGTTTGACTATGACAAAAGAAAAATTTAATGTTGATGTTAACAAATTATCCAAACTAAATTTGTATCAGTTGCGTGAAGTTGGCTCTAAGATTGGCGTACGCAACCCAACCTCAATGAAAACCGAAGAACTTAAAAATGCAATCAAACTTGTAGTGGCTGGAAAAGTTGAACCTTACGAGAAAGTGAAAAGCGGTAGGCCTCACCGTAAAGAAATAATTAGTGATAACGAATGGGATACTTTAGTTGGTTTTGACACTAACATTGATTACAACTTTTTTAAGCAACCTACCGAACTAGGTATATTTTGTTCACCACAAAATGTGCTTAATTTTGACACCACTCACCCCCTTACTGGTGTCGTTGTGCAAATTGCGAACGAAATAGTAATTTTTGATGGCAATGTTTCAAAACTTAACCTTGCAATCCGTGCAAAGATTGATAATAAAACCTTAAATAAGGACCTAGTGCGTTTTGGTGATAGCGTTACAGCCGTTGTTGAATATAACGACTTAAATTTACACGCAAAAGAAATAATTTCTATCAACTCACACTTACCTACCGAATTAAATAGGCAAGATTTTGATTTAATGCAACCTAAATTTTTTGGAGAAACAATAAAATTTAATCTCCCGCAACTACAATTTATCAACAACACTTGTCCATTCAAACTCGGTCAAAGAGTGCTTATCCGTGGTGAAATTGGTAGCGGGCAAAATTATTTGGCTAATAGTATTGCAAAAGACTTGCAAGACAAATATTCTGTCATTTATCTAGCAACCAACAAACGCCCAGAAGAGCAAATTGCCCTAAATAATGCCGAATACATATTCACCACTTTTGATATTCTTCCGCAAGAATTATGGCTTTATGTTGACACTGCATACAATCGCGCAAAAAGGTTGTGCGAACTAGGCAAAAATGTAGTCCTCATTGTTGATGATTTGATAATGCTGATGCAAAATTTAAGAAATATTTTGAGTGAAAAAGGTGTTGATGTCGAAAAACACTATTACAACATCTTGCAACAATGTAAAAAGTTGTTTGCTTTGAGCAGAAACACAACTAATGGTAGTATAACCGTGATTTGCACAATTTCAAAATGTGCTATTACTGAGTTTAATGAATTTGTAGATGATTTAAACGATTTATGCAACTGTCATATTGCACTTGTGCGCGAAGATTTTATCAAAGGCAAAGATGAATTTTTTGATAAAAATCTAACTTATACTGAAATGGTAAGAGAAGTTTAACTTCATTGACTATGCTTCAAATAAAAATATAATACAAAAAAAGGATACTTAGATAAATTAAGTATCCTTTTTTATTGCGCTTAATAACTGTAATTAAATATGCTTTCTGCACTCAAATTACTAGCATTTGTTTCTTGTTTGTCTAATGGAGTCACTCTATTTAGGTATGGCAAGTATTCATTTTGATTTGCTACACCCAAGTTTCTAGTCCAGCCAGATGTAATCCATTCAGCATAGAAGTCGCTTCCCAAAGCAGTTGTCCTCATTTGAGTGATAGGCACTATCCTACACAAGTCATTTGCTGATTGTCTATTACCTACTTCACCATCTTGAATACCCAACCAAACACTCACAATACTCGTATTGTCATATGCACCATTGATTGTATTTCCAGTCATACCAATATTTTGATAATTGCCTGCGCCAATATTGCTTGTATCGTTTGTGCTTGGAGTGTAGATATATGCATAAGTTCTATAAGTATTAAATTTAATCGCATTACCTATCAGCGCGCCGACTTTTGAACCTTTGCTAGTTACTTGAATACGACTACCATATACATAACAATTTTCAATACTTCTACCCATAGCAATTTCTGCGTTAGCAAGTCCTACAAGTCCACCTACGCTCGTTTCAGTGTAAGCTTTTGTTGTATCTTGATTTACTATTAAGTTTCCGTTTGCAAAACTGTTGCGAATATATGCAGTACTTTCTGTTGAAGCAGAAGCACTCTTACCTAACAATCCTACAAGTCCGCCGATATAACCGTCTTTTACATTAAAGTCAATATCAGCCCAACTGTTTTGAATTGCGCCCATATTTTGTGCTACAAGTCCACCAATTTTACTGTTTGGCAAACTTGCAAGCGTAATTTCATCAGTAGCAGTTACTGCACAGTTTGAAATTGTACCTCTATTTTCACTCGCTAAGCCACCAAAATTAATGATTAAGCCAGTGTCAATATCAAATTGATTTATGACAATTCCTAGACCTTTAATTTCAGTTTGTTCGGAAATTGTCCTAAATAGACCAATATTTACAGTCCCGCCAGTCGATGTAGGCGTAATGTATTTATCAATAATTACTACTTTTCCATTACCGCTAAGAGTTTTTGCATAAATAGTCGATTTTGCAGTGGTTTCCAAAATCTTACTAGATATTATGCTATCGCGTACAAGTACAAAATGCTTGCCTGTTGCGTTTGAGAGCGTAACTCTCAAAATTTCCGCCCCTTCGCGTAATTGATAAGGATTATCAACATTACCATTACCTGTATTCATCGAAATATTTGTAATACCTAGGTATGGATAGCCATAGTTTATAGTATTATTACCATACGACCAAATACTACTAAATAAGTTTGCAGAATTTTTTGCGATTGCATTAAACCTTGATGCAGTCAGTAATTCTTGCGTAGTTAGAGCAAAATTGTAATTGTTATTTACATCATTTATACTCAAATTTCCACTTAAATCACTATTTACAACTACACCATTTGAAATACCTTCAAATGCACCAAATGCAAACCCAACTCGATTGAAATCACTAACCGCAAACACCATTACATTACCATTTGCAAGAATTGCATCAAACCTACTATTGCTTACCTTACCCGCAATTCCGCCAATATTTGTAGTATCGGTTGCCTTGCTTACAAGCACTCTATTTTGAGCAATAGAGTTGTTTATCCAAGCATTTTCTGCGTATCCAACCAATCCACCAATATTGATAGTACCAGTAGAAAGGTTTTTCACACTCAAATCGGCAATTGCTACGCTAGCGGTAATATTTCCATTATTGATACCAGCGATTGCGCCGATATTTGAATTGCTTGCACCCGTGAGTTCAATCGCAAAGATTGAATTTGATTTTTCAGTCAGACCAGCAAAGTTATTTGTGTAAGTTTCTCTCAATTTAGCGAAATTTGAAGCATAATTTATGCTAGGTGTGTATTCAGCCAAACTGCCGACTACACAATTAAATATTGCACCGTTATTTACGCCCGCAATTCCACCAAAATTGATGTCTGTACTTGTGCGAATACTCGTTGGATTGATAGCAAGTGTAATACTTGACACTACAACATTTTGAGGAATTGTGCCAAATAAGCCTATATTTTGAGAAGTGCTACCAGTAAAACTTGATGAATTTACTTCAATTTTTACTCCATTACCTACGATTTTGCGGACATTGCTGATTTCAAGTTTTGGTAATTCCGCAATACTGATTGTAGTAGCATCAAATATAACCATTTTGTTTGGTTTTCCCGTATCATCAATTAGTCCCAACAACATTTCTAAGTTGCTAACTATATATGGAGTCACCACGCCACCGCGAGCAGTATCAATATTATCTCTTACCGCAAGTGGGTATAGTATAGAAGATTGAATTTCATCGCCATTTTCGTTTTGCATAACTGCATAAGTCCATTTATCATTGCTTAAAGTTTGTGTACCGTTGACCTTGAAATTATCAATATCTAGCATCTGCATAGCGGTTAAGTTTGTTGCGTAGTTATCGAGTAGTCCGCACAAATCTCCACTATAATATGTATTGATAATTCGACCGTTATCGTTTTGTTGTACACCACAAACTGCCCCGATTGCAGAAATATTTGCATTCGCACTGAGTGAAGTTTGTACCGATGAAATCGCAATCGAATAACTAATATCATTGTTGGTTGCACCTGCAATTCCGCCCGCATAAATTGATATTGCGTGGCTAGCCTCAAAGCGAATAGCACCATTTGACAATACATCATTTATGCTTATTTGAGTATCACCTACGATACCACCAAAGTAGTTGTAACTGCCAGCAGTTTGATTGTTTTTGCCGTAAATCTCACCAACGAAAGCACTTTCTGCAATTCTCAAAATTGTATTTGGCTTATCCAACTCAGCATAACCCTCACTATTTGATAAGCGACCTTGAATTGCTCTACCGATAATTCCACCTATATACATTCTACTGCTTGCACTTTCAACATTCAACTTGCTATCGCTAAATAAGCCGTAGTAAATATTTCTTGCCTGTCCACTAGGCACAATCTTTGAATTTGCCAAAATCAAGTCGTTTTCGCTCAAACCAAAGATACCGCCGAGATAAATTGCGCTATTTGTAGTTGAATTTATGTCAAAATTGCTGTGTGAAGTCAAGTATTCAGCGGTAAATCCGCTAAATTGCATCGAAATGCCTAAACCAGAAAATTCTTGTTCGTTGACTAAATTCCCAGCAATACCTCCACCAAATATGTTACCCTTGTTTGCGTTTGCAGTAAAGTTAACTTTTGAAGTAAGGCTATAAAGGTTTGAATTATGCAATTTACCAGCAATACCACCTAAATTTACTACTGAGTTGTCTTGTCCTGTTGTTCTTGTCAAATTAACTCCGCCACTAACAACTAGATTTTGTATTCTTGCTGTTCCATTTGCGTTACCAACAATACCCGCTAAATTGATTTCATTACTATTGTTATTTGCAGTTACTTCCATAGAAATTTGCATATTATCTTGTTTGTCAAGCACTACGCCACGCACATTGAGTATGCCGTTTGCCTCACCAGCAAATCCGCCAAATGACAATGTATAGTTGTTGTTTGATTTATAAACAATACTCAACTTGCCTGCGTTTGTGCAATTTATGGTATTTGTTACCTTACCTTGACCAAACATAGCACCGATATTTACTGCGCTACTGCTTGCGTAATTTTCAACTGTTTCAATCACCGCATCTACTTCTACATTCACAAAATTATTTGATTGACTAACACCTGAAATTACAGCAATATTTTCAAGATTGTTAACTTTTAGAATATTGTCATTTATCAATTTAACCGAAATGTTTTCAAAATAAGTACTGCTACTTTCTTGTGCAAGTAAGCCAAAATTTGAAATTGCATTCTTGGTCAAACTCGAACCATTTTCACTCAAATCAGGTGTAAAATCGAACTCAAAATTGATATTTAACACTCTAAATTTTTGAGTGTATCCAAACAACGAGTCAAACGCCTTTGATTGTCCTTCGGTGAAATCTCTAAATATTACGGTCGCTGACTTTGTAGTTGTCTGCCCTTCAATTTCGTATGGCACAGCGCCTTCTAGCCTACCTGTAACTGCCTCTTCCATCGAAGTTGCAATAGTATATTTTGAACTTGCTGTATCAACTATATAATTTACCCAATCAGCACCAGTAATAATCAAGTTGTCTTTGATAATTTTACCATAACTGTTTGTGTTTGTACTGCTCAAAAATTCCAAAAATTCTTGCGCTGTTTCGATACTTGTTACAGTTGCTGAATATGAAGAATTTAAAATTGCAAATCTATGGCTTGTCTTTGTCTTGTCGATATTCCAAACTGTTTCGTTAAAGCCATCAAAAGTTTTGTCTTCTACATCAGTTGCCACATTTAAAAAGTCAGTATTTAATGCAGTGTGGTTAGGATTTGACACATTACCGATAGTAGGAATAGTCTTGCCATTTACACTTGCAACTAATTTTGATTTTAGACTTGCAGTACCTAGACTAAACTCTCCATTTACCTCCAAAGCGCTAACAATAGGCACAACGCCTTCATTCGTTTCACTTACTTTGAAGCCCAAGTAACCAGTAAGTCCACCTACATAGTAGTCAATGTTATTGAGTTTATCAGTAAATGTCTTGTCTTGTGCATCGAAATTGTTAATTCCAGCAATCAACGCCTCTGTTGAATTTGCAAATAATGGAGCGCCCATTACTGCACCAACTACACCACCGATAACTTTTTTACCATTTACCCCACCAGTTGTATACACCTCTTTTAGAGTTGCGCTAAACGAGAACGCACCACGAACCTTGATTTTTGAATTTTCAAGCGTGTAACTTGCGCCTACAGCATTAAATGCATTGTCAATATTAGATAGGCTACGCAAATAATTAAGTGTTGCATCATTGTCGCTTGGCGCATAACTTGTAGGAGCATTTATAGCCATACCCACAATACCACCTGCAATGTACGCATTAGTTGCATATACCTCGGCACGCGAATAACTTTCTGTAATCCAGCCACCAGCGTTTAGACCTACCAAACCACCAACAGCAGTTGCAGAGTCGTTTGATGCAAACAATCTCGTGTAGCCTATGTAGTCGCGAGCGCGGTCAGTAGTAGAAATTTGTTCATCAAGGCTAATTTGCTTGCTAATTTCCATACCAACGCGTGACTGCATCACTCTACCACGATTTTCACCAACTAGTCCACCAGCAAAGTTGCTACCATTGATATTTGGAGCATTTTCATCTTCTGTATCAATCACAAATTCGAGTTGCTTTGCCTCTGATTTTTGGTCAATTACACCGATTGCACCACCCGCAATTTCTGCAAAAATATTTGCATTTCCGCGAGTGCGCAAGTTTTGTACACGAGGGTTTTCGGCAGAATTATCTTCTTCATTCAAATCAAGCACACCGATTATACCACCCGCATAAGAGAAGTCGGATTCGCTCACATTTAAAGCATTTCTATAATAATAACTATAATTTCCACTTGCACTAGTCGCATTAATTGCGTTTACGGAAATTGTACTTTCAATATTTCTAATTTCGCTATCGCCCAACACAAGTCCAGCAAGCGCACCAGCCATATTCAAGCCCGTGATACTGCTATTTTGCGTTTCGCCAGAAATTGTGATATTTTCAGCATAAACATCTCTTAGTGTACCTGCGATACTACCTATATGTCTAGCACGAATAGAAATTTCACTTGCGATAGTCAAGTTTAAGTTTGTCACTGTCGCATTTTCAAGAGTATTGAATAAACCAAAGTCTTTTTGAGTCGCTGTCACACTGCTAGATTGTCTATAAGACAAACCAGAAAGTGTGTAGCCATTACCATTTAGTTGACCTTTGAAAATTGTATTGTAACTAGTTGTGTGCATAGAGTTATTGAAACTAATATCGCTTGCAATATTTACTGCATAATTACCAAACACATATTTAGCGCCACCTGAAGAAACCGTACTATTTGCTTCCATAAATGCCGAACGGAAATTCCCACTAGTGTCTGAATAATTGAATACATTTTCCCAGTCAGTTAAACTAGCAATCAATATAGGGTTTGTTTCGCTACCTAGTTCGCAAGTTTTGTCATAACTATAATCATCGGTACGGAACGAGTAGTAAACTTTATCAGCCAAACGGAGTTGAGGTCCTAAATAAGTCTTTTCTGTGTCTATGTACCAAGTACTTGCTTCGTTGTCCGCAATCGCAAAACCATCAAATGCAACACCTTGTGCATTACTCCATTCAAGCGAAGAAATTGCTGTTGCTGGTTCTTTTGCATCTACTAAGTCATTATTTAACGCCAAATAGTAACATTTTTCAATAGTAGCATTTTCACCATTCAAGACATTACCCTCTTGATCAACGCCCACAAATACACCATTAATCAAGCCAGTACTATTGATTTTACTCATTGAATAACAATACTTAATATTCCCTCTTGCGGTGTTTTGGTATACAAACCCACCCATAGCGTTTGAACTAGACAAAGGCATATTTGCATAACTATTTTTGATACTTCCCGCATTTGAGTGTACAAGTCCACCGATTGTACCGTATGCCTTTACACCACCCAAAATTGCTTGCGCGGAGTCACTTGCTTGACCTTTTGCAAAACTACTTTCAATCCTACCATTTGCAGTTTGGTCCGCAACTAAACCACCAGTTTTTGCACCATTTGCGTTTGTTGCACTAAAAATTGACATACTGTAATTTACGATAGTACCATTAGCAAAGTAACTATTAGCAATCACACCATTATTTTGTCCGACAAGTCCACCTACATTACCAGAAGCAAAGAGGTTTATACCTTGCAATGGATAATGTCTATTGATTCTATTTGAGCCTAAGATATTACTATCAATTCTACCTACTCTACAATTTGTTATATAACCATTATTTTGTCCAACAAGTCCACCTATGTATGTAGTCACAGTTGTATTTGTAGTCGATTTATCTGTCAAGATAAATGTTGATGCCAAAGTATTTGAGTTTGCATAATCACCAGCACCTTGCAACATTTGATTAAACACATTACTTGCAAAAGCGTAGTTTGAATTATTGCTTACCTTTTTAGCCGAATTATTGTAAATTGTAGTCCAGTTTTCTTTTGACTGACTCACCACAATATCACAGTTGTAAATTATACCGCCGTCATTTACACCCGCAATAAACCCAAAGTTGACATTGTTTGTATTTTGCAAATCTACAAAAATACTGTATGATACATCAATAATCAAGTTTTTCAAAACTGTACCACTAGGCAATGTATCAAAGAGTCCATAATTTGCTGTATCTGTGTTTGTATTGTCCGCAAAACTACGAATATAGATAATGTGTCCGTTACCATCAAGCGACTTGATAGCGGTTTTCATTGGAGTCCAGTTATCAAGCACAATATCGGTAGTAAGCATATAACTTACTCCCTCGCCGTTTTGCTCCATTGAACGGAATTTTTCGACAGAATCAATCAAATCTGGCGTGTCATCGGTTGTATTATTGATAACATTGATGATAAATTGTTGCTCAAATACATTTTGATATGTTGTTAGTATATTTGCGCTATCCAAACTATTTAATTCACTTTCAACCACAAATTTATAACAATTTGCAGTTGTATCGTAAACATAATAGCCTTTAAAATATAACTTAAAGTTGATATTTTGAGTGATTGTCTTACCTTTTATTATATAGTAAGAATTATTATCATTCATAGTTGTATAACTAATGATAAAGTCTGGATATGAGTATGCCGATTGCACTACACTATAACCGCTACCGTTATTGTACCACCAAACACCACCTAAGCCATCACCTTGCTCGTTAATTACTTTTAATTTTTGTGTAGCGTTTGCAATAATGTTTTCTAACTCTGTATTAAAACTCAATACATCTACATCAGTTGCCCCGATATAAGTATCAAAATCACTTAAAAGTGGTGCTTGCAAATTCCATTTTGCTTCCAAAGTCTTGTATGTGCGAATACTTGCATTTAATATACCCGTTTCAGCATCGTTTGTATAAACGCTTTGTACATTATAATCAACTATATAGATAGTGTATTTCAAAATTAATGGATTGAGCGAGCCACCAGTCGGCGTTGTAGAATCAATTTGTAAGGTTATAGTAATCTTTGAATTGTTTGGAGTTGCTAAAATTCCCACATAGAAAGGAATAATCAAGTCAACATTTTCTTTTGCGCCTTGACCGAATTGTCGCTTTGTGTCACCAAAAGCGCAAAGTTGCAATTTACTTAAATCTGCACTCATTCCATAATCTGCTCTCAATACACTAATCGTACTATTTAAAAGTGTACCTTGCAAACGGAAGTTTGCTACTGTTCCACGCGCTATTGTGTCGCCGTTTGAGTTGTCCAAAGTAAGGCTAGCAAAAGGCGCAAAGGTAGAAATTAAATTGTACGAAGTTGGAGGGAAAATGTAAGTACTCTCGTTATTTTTCATCGGTACAATGCTGACATAGAATTGCACTCCCTCCAACAAGCCCTCACTAACCAAAGTTGTTAAGTAAATCGTGCCGTCAAAATACGCATTGCCTAAACTATCGTAACCAGTTATTTTTTGTACAATCAAATTACCCGCAGAATTGTATTGCGCTTCTATATACTTAAATACACCATTTCTTTGCACCATTTGTAACAATTCTACTTTTTCGTTAGTTACAGTATCAACTGTACTTGACGCAATTAAGTAGTCAAAAAATGCATAATTTGGTGTGATATCTACTTTTAACAAGCCTTTTGTCCCTGGGGAAATTAGATTACTTGAAACTTCACCATTGAGCATTGATTGTGTGCCGTAAGTGTAGTGTGAAATATCAATTCGCGTAATAGGCGCTGGTGTTACGGTCAAATTGAATACAAATTTGCCATAGAGTGTACCGTTTTCATCAAGCACGCTAAACTCAATTTTGTATGTCACATTTTCAGTAATTGCTCTACTATTTTCTCTAAGTTGCAAAACATATCTATTTGTAATCAACTCATTTTCAATATTTTCACTAGCAACAGGCGCCAACTGTGACAAAATTTCGCTATTATCAGTTAGCGCAACATTTGAACCATTTTTGTAGATTTTAGGTTGCAAAATCTCAGCAGTTAGCGTGTTGTCGGTGTAAACCTCTAATTTGAGATTTACCATTTCACTACTAGTGATATTCGCCTCTGTTGCACTCAAACCAGCCGAGGTGATACCATTGTAAATTTTAATGTAGAAATTCTTTTTCAAATCTTCAAAAGTAAGTTTAAATACGCCATAATTACCAAAATTGAGTGTTACATAAGGGGTTGCAAATATTTCTTGATAATCAGTTGTAGCATTTGCACTCAACAAGTGCTGTGCAGTCGTTGGAATATAAGTAAGTCCACCGCTAAATGGATAATTTACAAAATTGAAAAATTCTTCACTAGCGACTGAGTATCTTACACCCAAATCATCAACAAAATCAGTTAATTTAGCAAATTCAGGTACGATTAATTTTCCATAGCCGTTTTTGATAGCAATATGGTTGTTTGTGTCGCTTGTAAGCGAATTATCTTGTTCATCAACAATATCGAAATCGGCAAAACCACCTATTACATAAATCAAAATTTCTTGTTTTTCGCTCGCATCAAGCAATGATTGTAAAGTAATTACCGCAAAACCAGTTTGGTTAAAAATCAATCTTGTATTTAGCAAATTCAAACTGTTTTGCTCTATATCAACCACAGCACGATTTGATGATGTAACCGAAATGGTCCATTTAACGGGGTCAATTTCAGGCAATACGGTAATGTCGTACATACCAGTATTTAAGGTACTATTATATAGATATAGACTGCGCTCGCCTCTTTCATCTAGTGCAATATTTTCAAGCACAACTACACTAGTTGTCTTGCCTGTGCCGTTGTATTGCAAATATGTAGGCAACTTGTTACCTTCTTGTTGATAAGTGCGCGCAGTTACCTCAATATCGGTAATCGCTTGATTGTATAACCAACCTCTATCTCTATCATACAAAATAGGCAAATTGTCATTCACGCCCAACATATCAAGGCTAGGGTCATATTTAACCCACGCGCTGGTCGAATCTTTGTCGCCAAAACTCCAACCTAGGTAAACCTTGCTAGTGTCATAGTCGCCCAGGCTTTCGTTTAATTTCATATCACTTTCAGTAGCAGAGCCTATGGCAGAATCAGTGGTATCTGCAAGGTAAAAACACTTTTGCACATTCGCATTTGTTGCATTTGTACCTATCAAATTACGACCGATAACCTCTATGTCACCAGCAAAATTTGTTAGCAACACATAACCGTAACAAGTATCGACATAGTTATTTCCGCTTGCAGGAGAAACTGTATAACTACCTATCAATTCACCCGATTTGGTTATATCACCATTTGAGATAATCTTACCGTTAGCGTAACTATTTAAAACTACGCTCATACTCAAACTCAAACTACCATCTACAAGGTAATTACCTATCAAACCACCAACAATGTTTGTAGTTAGGCTGTTATCTAATTCTTTCACTACTTGAATATTTGACTTTGCAAAACTGCTCATAATATAAGCATTTTGCGCAAAGCCAACCAAACCGCCGACATTATTTACACCTATTATATCACCACTATAATTTGAAACATTGTATTGAGCCATTTCGAGTTGTTTTATATAACTCATTGCGTATGAATAAATAATCCTACCGCCGTTACTAAAACCAACCAAACCGCCGACATTTTCAATACCGCTAGCAAGCGCTTGCTCGCTATCATTTATATTAGCAATTTCGTAATTTTCTACACGCGCATAACTGATAGTACCCGCACTATTAAGTCCTACCAAACCGCCGACATTTTTACGCCCAACCACTTTGACAGAAGCGAACACTTTGTATTCGACATTATTTTCAAATAGTCCCAAAGCGCCGTAATTTATACCAGTCACACCGCCGACATTTGTGTAAAGTCTTGCAGTAACATTACCAGTAACATTCATTGAATAAACACTAGATTGCGTACTTACGACACCCACAAGTCCACCGATTACGCTTTCATCATCAACAAAAATATCACGAATAGCGACTAAATCTACTCTTGACAACAAGGTTTCAGTTTGACCTAACTTGCTTCCCGTAAATTCGCCTATTAAACCACCAGCGATGACCTTAGTTGCTCCTAAATTGATTTGAGCCGAAATATTTGCATAAGTATTTTGAATATTTCCGCTTGCTTGACCTGCTAGTGCGCCAAAATAAACTTGATACTCTATATCATCTACACCCAAAATATATACTTTGCGTTCCGTGTAGTTGTTTAATTTGATGGCTACATTATCAATACTTACATCATTATTTGATATAATTTGTCCAGCAAGCAAACCTAAGTAAATATTCTTAACTTCTAGCCCATCATTTAAGATTTGTCCGATAGAATTTTCGAGGTTGATTTGACAATCCGTAAAACTAAAATCAATATTAGAAATTTTACCACTTATCGTACCAAATAGCCCACCAAATACACCCTGTTCTGTCACAAAAGTGCCACTAGGTTTGATACCCAAAACAGCCATTTTTGCGTTTCTGCCGTATCTATATGAATCGAGCGAACCACTAAATACCGAGCCAAATTCTTTACCCAAAGGCAAAGCGTTTGAGTAGCGTGAAATATCTATTGTGCGCATCAAAACATAGTGTTTTGTAAGCGCTAGTTCACTACTTCCGATTGCGATAAATTCTTCTGCATTATAAATTGAATATGGGTTAGTTTCATCACCATTTTCTACAATTACCCACACATCAACATACCACTCTGGCGACAAAAGCGTATCTTCTGCAATAATTCTATCCAAAGGATAAATACGCACAACTGCAATACCAGCATTTTTAGCAATAATAGTATTTTGATTATTTGGGTCTAACGCGATAATTTCAGTATCGGTTTCACTATTAAATTCAGTCGAAGCAACAGGAATTGCGCTTTCGTTGTAAACCGCGTTGTAAATCTTGTAACCTAATTTGCTATTAAAAGCATTTTTAGGCAAAACATTTGTGTTTAGCGTAAATTGAGTACGACTAGCGCTACCTAAATCATTCAATCTAATTCCTTCTGATTTATCGAAGTTTGTTACTGTGATACTTTGTACCATTTGTGGACGCAAAACTATAACTTTACAAGTTATTGTAGTTTTTTTACCATACTCAACCACTGATGCATAAACATAAGTTTCATACCTATTGTTTGTGTAAAGAGTGCTATCCAACTGAGCGGTGATTTTTATACCTTTTTCGCTAGGAGTGATAGACAAAATTTCCTCATTTTCAAGAGTCCATTCAATTTCACCGCCGTTCAAAAGCACCGATGCGCTTGAATTTACAACCACATTTAATTCCGCACTAGCCAAATCTTGTTGCTCATAGTAAAGGCTATTTTTATCATAAACTTGACAAGTTAGATTTTTTTGATTATTTGTACCAGCCCAGTAAAAAGTAGTTACTGGCACATAAATAGTTACCGCAATTCTACGCTCAGCAACTACCGACACCCACTCGCCATTTTCGTTTTGCCTATTAAATGTAAATTTAACTACTATTTCAACTGGATTATCTGGTTGAGTGGCAAGTTTAGTGTAAAAACTAAATCTATTATCTACACCAACATCGGAAACTTGTATATAGTCGCCCGTAGCATCGGTCGAAGATGCACTAATTGAAATAGCGCTACTATCGTTTCCCTTTGGTGAATAAATGCAATCAACATTTATCAAACTGTTACGCTTAACCGTAAGGCTTGTTACACCCTTATCTAACAACTTGTCCGCACCATTTACATTGTCTTGTTCGTTCCAAACTTCTTCCACAATGTTGCTATTTTCATAAGTGTGGTCCGTTTTTAGATAAAATTCATTTACTACTTGATAAACAGTTACATTGACAGTCACTTTAACACCATTATCTGCGCGAATAGTTAATTGAGTCTTGCCATCAGTAATACCTATTAAATTGTATTGAAAAGGAGTTTCTGTTGCTTCAATTTTAGCAATATCTTTATCAGCAAATTCAAAAGTAAAGTTAGGATTACCGATATTTTCTCCACGACTAGTAGTAAAATCAACTTTTAATGCAGTGCTACCATTTACACTTGTTTTGTTGTCAAACACGCTTGGAGTAATAGTCATTACACCTGCTTTTACCATTAGTAAAACTTCGTTTGACACCATAGGCAATGCTTCATCATAAGTATTTGCTCTAATTGACAGTTTTACGCTTTCCGCAATATCAGTACCAGTAAGTGTTACATAAAAACTTGTGTCACTGCGCAATAATTCACCAAATTCATAGAGTTTCAAGCCATTATAATCTTTGATAGTTGCATAACTCTTACCTGAAACATAAATGCCTAAACTCTTAGATTTTTCTTCCAAATTTTCGGTGGAACCGTCAATTTCTTCTACCACTATCTCATAATTTGTATCTTTTGCCTCTTGTGGAGATACCAAAATATGAATTTCTGTTCCGCGAATATTCTCATAGTAGTCTTGCACTTCCATAGTAACTGGAGTAGTAGAAGGAGCAACTGTCGCAGAGGAAATAGTCACATTTTTAGCAATTCGCACCACTTCTATATCATAAACGCGAGAAAATGATTTGTAAATTTCATTACTTATAGGGTTTATCAAGTCTGCATAAATAGTAAGTTTTGCCAAACCGCTATCAAATGCTACTAGGTCAAAGTCACCGTTTTCATCTGGAGTAGATGCAGTGACAATATCATCACTAACCGCCGTACGCAAATTGAAACTTTGCCCCTGACTATTTACAAACAGGTTTAATTTCGCTTTATTGTTTACATCATCATAGTTGATGACTAATTTTAGATTATCTACTTCCTCCCCATTATTAAATAATGTAAAGGCTTCTTGCGGAATATCTTTGTAAACCAACACATACACAGCACAACTAATGTTATTTGCCATTTTTGCTTCGATTTGCGCGATACCGCAACTAGCACCTTCTTCGGCATAAAGCACGCCATTTTCTATATGTACTCCATTCAAAGTAGCAGTACCCAAATTTTCATCCCACAAAGGATTTTCAGGTGTCATCAATTCAAAAACCGCTTCATTTGGGTAAACGACTGCTGGTTCAAAACTAATAAGAGATGCAGCTTCTAGTTTGATACTCTCGCCCGCACGCAATGCTAATTTTTGGTCCCTAAAAGTCATCGAATCCGCATTACGAAAGACTGCAATCGTGATTTCATCACTCTTTACTTTGTTGTATTCTTTTGACACAACACGCAAAGTAGTTACACCAGCACGAATAGCCGTAATTTGAATGGTAGATTCATTGTCTTTTTGCGAAATTACCTCCGCTTTTGCAATTCCTCTATCTTTAAATTCAAACTCAACACTCGTAAGCATATCCTCAGTTACGCCCTCGACTGTTGCTGTAAAAGTAGCGGTTGTGTCACCATCTTCTTCCCGCTCAAACACAGAAATTGTATCAACCGAAACCGAAACTTTGAGATTGTCGTAATTTGTACCACAACCCGCAAAGCCCAAAAATACAGTAGATATCATTAAAAATAAAAGCGCATAATACTTACTTTTCATAATTCTTTTTTCCCTATTTTTATTTTGTCAATTTTGTTTACATTTATTTACAAAATTGCAAAAAATTCTACATTTTTATTTTATTAAAAAACACTACCAAAAGTCAAATGAAATGACACTATAAAACCATAATTTTTATAATTTTGATACACTATGCGTAAAATTTAGTGCAAAATCGCTTTTTACTATCAGAATGCAAGTTTTTACTATTTTATTCAAAGATTGTAGTTATCCGCAAAATTAAGCCCCTTTTAAGCATTGTTTTTTGGAAAAATTACAAAAATTAGCGAATTATGGGTTTATTTAGTTGCTTAAAATCTAAATAAAAGATATAATTTTATAAACTATAAAAAATGGAGAACGCATATGATTAACGATAAAATTCTATACGATTTGGAAGATAGTTTTGGTAATTGGTGGGAACACGACTTTAATGCTCCTACTATGTCTAAAAATTTGTATCCATACACATCTATGTTTAGCCCTATTACCGTAAATCACTTGACTATCAAAAATAGGCTTGTGATGGGACCTATGGGCAACATTAATATGTGTGAAGAAACTGGTAGGCCTAGTCAAAAAATGATTAGTTATCTAGCAGAGCGCGCAAAAGGCGGTGTAGGTCTAATCACAACTGGTCTAATCCCTGTAAGTTACGGTATTGACTCCACAGTAAAGGAAGTTGGCGATTTGAGTTATTTCCCTCGAATTGACCGCACTCGTACTGTTTTTTCTGGTTGGCGTGAAGTATCTGCTGGTGTACACGCTCACGGCGCAAGTATTTTTATTCAACTTACCGCTGGTCTTGGGCGTGTAGGAAACCCTCAATGCCTACTCACTCAGTTAAAACTACCTGTAAGTGCTTCGTGGAACCCTAATTTTTACATTCCACAAATTCCTTGCAAACGCCTCAGTGGACACAAACTCAACAAACTTGTAAAACGCTTTGGTCAGGCTGCCGCTGATGCAAAAGTGGCAAATCTTGATGGTGTATATCTACACGGTCACGAGGGATATCTTTTGGAACAACTCACAAACCCTGCTTTCAATCGTAGGGCTATGGGCAAATATTCGGACTGGCAGAGATTTGGTATTGATGTTGTCCGCGAAATTCGTGAACGCGTTGGCGACCGCTACCCTATTATGTATAGAATTGACTTATCTCTTGCATTAAACGCCACTTATCAAGACAAAATGGAAAATGTAAAGAGCCTCAAAAAGTTTAAAAATGAGCGTACCATTCAACAAACTTTGGACTATATGACAAACCTTGTAAAGGCTGGTGTCGATATGTTTGATGTGGATTTGGGTTGCTACGACAACTGGTGGTTACCTCACCCACCTGCAAGTATGCCTAGCGGTTGCTTCCTTGATATTGCTAAAATTGTAAAAGATTATTTCAAGGAAAATCATATTTTATCAAATGCTGGTAAAGAAGTGCCTATCGTTGCCGTTGGTAAATTAGGTTACCCAGACCTTGCAGAACAGGCTTTGCGTGACAACAAGTGTGATATGGTTATGCTTGCTCGCCCACTTTTGGCTGACCCCGACTGGGCAAACAAGGCTTACGCTGGCGAATGTGAGAAAATTACTCCTTGTATCGGTTGCCACGAGGCTTGCATTCGCGAATTTGTCGAAGGCGGTCACCCACAATGTGCGGTAAATCCGCGTACTGCTTTTGAAGAAGTATTTTCACGCGAAATTCCGCTTGCCTCTACCCCGCAAAAAGTTGCAGTTATCGGTGGCGGACCTGCTGGTGTTGTTGCTGTAAAGACTTTACTTGCGCGCGGTCATAAAGTAACGCTTTTTGAAAAAACCGACCACATAGGTGGCACACTAATTCCTGCGGGAGTGCCAAAAATTAAATATGAAATTCACAACTATGTAACTTATTTGCAAAATGAAATCAAAGATTTAGAGAAAAATCCAAACTTTACCCTCAAACTCAACACTTTGGCTGATGTAGATATGTTGCGCGGTAAATTTGATTCAATCGTTATAGCAACTGGTAGCCATATCGTTAAGCCAAAAATTGATGGCGTAGAAAACGCAAATGTGCTTACCGTAACAGAGGCTTTACTCAATCCAGAGCGTGTCAAAAAGGCTGAAAATATCGTTATCGTTGGCGGTGGCGATTCGGGCTGTGAAACTGCTTACTGGGCAAAAGTTGAATTACAAAAAAATGTACAAATAGTGGAAATGACTGCAAATCTTATGGCTGATACTTGTACGGCAAATCGCGGACACATTTTGCACTATTTGGAAAAATCAGGTGCCATTGTACACAATCTCAGTACTGTGGAAAAAATCGGTGACAACGAAGTGATTATTGCCAAAAATGTACATTCTAGCGTACCCAATCCATACAACACTTGGACACCTATTTTACCTGAAAATATCAAAAATCCGCTTGCTCCAAAAGTAAAAACTCGCACAGAACACAAATCACTCCCTGCCGACCTTGTAATACTTGCAATCGGTACAAGACCTCAAAACAAATTGTATTTTGACCTTGTGGCTGAAAATGTTGCACCTCATATTTATCAAATTGGTGACTGCATACGCCCTAGCAAAGTATTTTCTGCTACTAAGAGTGCATATCGTACTTGTCGTGATATATAGGAACAATAAAAATGAATTTAGATGAAATACAAAAACAAAATTTATAAATATGAACACGGTATTTGGACTAAACAAAATAAAAATTAAGGAGTAAAATATGAAACTGACTAAGGAAGAACAACAAATTTTAGATGGCGAACAAGGCGAAGTTATGGCTAAAATTATGCGTACAATGGTTGAGCTTGGTGACTTGTTCGGGGCAGAAAGATTTGTAGATATTACTCACGATGGGCATATCGTTACATCTATGGGTATCCCCCTACTTAAACCTCTTTATCGCACCATGCAAGAAATTATTGATGCAAAAATTACCGCAAAGTGGAAATTTACCGCTGACCCTCGCCCTATTGACTACAAAAATGTAAAATGCAATATTTTGGATAAAATTGTATTTAGCAAAGTAATGTATGGAAAGCAAAAAGACTACGAGGAACAACTTAATCAAGTTGGTTTAAAAGAAAAAGATGCTTTTAGTTGTGCTTGTTATCACAAAGAAATGGGCAATATTCCCGAGAAAGGCGACATACTTTCTTGGGCGGAAAGTAGTGCCGTTGTATATGCAAACTCGGTATTAGGTGCGCGTTGCAACCGCAACAGTGGTATGATTGATTTGTTCGGCTGTATATTGGGTAAAGTGCCAGAATTTGGCTTTTTGCTTGATGAAAACCGTAAGGCAAACTGGGTAATTGAAATCAAAACAACAAAGACCCCAGAAGCACAAATTTTGGGTAGTGCTATTGGTATCGCTGTTGGTGATGGCGTACCATACATAAAAGGGCTAGACAAATTTATCGGCACCAAACTTGACGAGCATACTTGCGCATACCTAAAAGATATGGGTGCTGCTAGTGCAAGCAACGGCGCGGTTGGATTATATCACATAGCAAACCTTACCCCAGAGGCTAAGGAACAAGGTGAAAAATTAATTCGCAAAGATGCATACACTTTGGTAATTGATGATGAATTTTTGCAAAAAACTTATCAAGAATACCCTATTCTTTGGAAAAATAAAAATGCAAAACCTAGTCTTTGTTTTATAGGTTGCCCTCACCTATCTATGGAGCAACTTAATGCGTGGACTGATAGTATTTTTAACAGTCTAATTCGTAACGGCAAGAGCAAGGTAACTTGCAGAACAATACTTTGTACTTCACCTGCTATCGCAAAAGAATTTGAAAAGACTGCACAATACTTAAAACTACAAGCAACTGGCGCACACCTTACCAGTATTTGTCCACTAATGTATCTCAATAATCCACTCACTCATTCAAGACCGATTATCACTTGTTCAAACAAACTCCGCACTTACACAATGGCAAGATTTTACCCTGAACAAGATATTTTAGACATTATCACAGGAAAGGAGAACTAAAATGAGTAAAGAATTTAAAGGACGCGTAATAAATGGCGGTACGCTTACTGGTGAAGCACTTGTATCTCACGCAGGACTAAACACTTTGGCTACTTTTCAAAAGAGTGCATTGAAGAATGCTAAGCAAATCATCGGTAGCGACCAAAATAACCCCGATGTATATGGCAAAGTCATTACGGGTAAAATTTTATGCCTACCAAATACGATTGGCTCTACAACTGGCGGTATGGTACTTCAAACAGTTTGTTCTATGGGTATCAACCCTAGCGCAATGCTTTTTTCAAACGAAATTGACTCACTAGCAGCAAGTGGTGTGGTTTTGGCAAAAATTTGGGAAAATAGCCCTATGATTGCCATTGACAAATTGGGTAGCGACTTTTTAAAGTCCGTAAAAACTGGTGACACTATCGAAATAAAAGAAGATGGCACAGTTATTATTAAATAAGTCCAAAAATTTAGTCCAAATTGAACAATAATGTAGTAAAAGTTTAGTTTTGGGCTTTTTTTAAAAATATATTTACATTTTGTCGATTTTATGATATAATTTGAATATTAAAACAAAAAGCAAAAGGAGTATGAAATGTCAAGTTCTGTTGCAGCCAAAAAATATGGTGATGATTGTGTAGAATTGTGGCACGACCGCAAACGTTGGTGTGGGCTTCCTCTTTCTTTTACTCGTTATAGCATCGTGAAGAAACCTGGTAAATGGGTAAAATTAATAGTTGATATTGGTTTGTTTACTAGTCACATTGAGGAAGTAAATGTGTTTCGTATAGATGATACTACAATTTTTGAATCATTTACAAATAAGTTTTGGGGTACTGGTACTTTGAAAGTTTACTGTAAAGATGCATCTGATGACCATGTGGACTTAATTAGGATTAAAAATCCTTCTAAGGTGCGCAATCTCATCAATGAACTTATTGAAGATGACCGTAAATCACGCAATGTTCAATACGGCGAAATGCAATTTTAATAGAAAATGGCTATCAAGCCATTTTTTTATTTTTATACATAAATAATTTTTGCTTTTTAGTAACTCAAAAAGTAATTTATCAAAAAGTCTGCTATGTTTGTTGCAAGTTCTTTGTCACATTCGTTTAAATTTTCGCTCGCTACTACTACTCCACCCATTAAATCACCATTTGCTATAATTGGCTGCACAAAACTGTAAGAACTAATTGTGATTGTATCGGTAATTTTTAAATTTTCTAATATTTCGGCCTCTTTTCGTTTTTCCAAAATTTTTTGCAAGTCGGCGGAAATATTTTCGTTTAAATTTGCTTTGTTACCGTTATTTGAGATTAACTGCTCCAAATCAGTTATGTAAATTTCACATTTACTATTAAATTTTGCTAATTTAACAATTTCGCAAGTCACATCACCTATTTCTTGTATCAAATGGAATTTCCTCATAACCACTTGTTGATTTGAGCAAGCGCAAAACTCCATTAAATCGCCGTAGTTTATTCTCAAAGCCTTTCGCACTTCGCGCGGAATAACCACACGCCCCAACATATCTACATGCCTAAGCATACCCTTTTTGTCATCAGCCATAATTTACTCCTAAATCGTAATTCAATGTTAGTATGTAAAATTTTGTGAAAACTATGCATAAAATTAACACTTTTTAGTGAATATAACAAAAAAAGAGTACACTATTTAGTACTCTTTCTTTTCTTAATAGAATTTTAAGCGATTAAATCTAGTAGTTTTGGTAATACCTTTTTATTTGCCTCTGTGGCATCGTGTGAAAATCTAATAAAATTACTTTTTTCGACCAACGGCTTTTTTGCAACAGTAAGTAAGTCGATTTTCATTTCATCAACCAACAAAATACAGTAACTTTGTGCAATAAAGTCGGTCACATCTTGCTCATCATCAATCTTATTTTTGATAATGATATTTTCAACCTTTCCACTATCTAGTACGAAATTATATACTGGGTCAAAAAACAAACGCAAGCGCTCAATCGACAATTTACTGCCATTACTTACAGCAAGTATGCCCCACTCGTGCGCGCGTACCAAATCGGCAGGCATCAAGTCCTCAAGCCCACGCTTATATAGATAGCACAAAAAATCTTGTGCAGGTACAATTCCACCAGCAGACATTTCAATTACATCCATAATCTTTTGCCCATAAGCCTGAATAAATACATCTTGGGGTAATTCGTTTTGCTTTTGATTGAGCTCAGTAAATTCATCGCGCACAATATTGAAATATGCCATTTGATTGTCATAACTGACATCACTTATGTCAGGCGCGCTAAACTTTTCTGCACTAAAATTTTTTAATTTACTATAATCCACTTTTTCCTCCCGTGATGAAACCGAACCTAAATTTTTTCAATCGAACCTTTTACTTTTATAGTAATAGTGAGTTTTTGTTCCTCAGTAAATGTAATTACATTTGAGCCTAAATCATCACTTATTTGTCCATCATTCCACGCTGAATTGCTAATCGCTACATTGATAGAAATATTTACTTTACGCGTTATAGTGAGCGTGTAAGTTGCAAAAGTTTCTCCATCTACAATTTTGTAAGAACCGCTATTTAATTGAATGGTTGTATAATTGCCATCAGTTTCTGTCATATCTAAAATTTTGTCGGCTTTGCCTACTAATATTTTATTGTTGTTTGTATCGGCATCAAAGAATAAGTTATCAACCGTACCCATTCCCGTATTTTTATTATTTACGGCATCAATATCAATAACATTGACATAACCTTTATCTTTATAATTATCACTCAATGTATCATTTTTGTAATCATAACTTAAAGAATCTTTTGAAATTTGTGTTGAGTCGTAAATAAATGCTTTTGTCAAAGATGATGTATAAAAGTAAGCAATATTATTTTCGTTTTCAGCGCTCCAAATTATCTCTTGTGTTTCTTTATCTTGTCCAAACGCACAAGTTGGTGACATAAATTCAACTTTTGGGAACGAATACGAAATTCTCACAAAATCAGGTTTTGCATCGCCCGCAATAGAAGGCACATTGCACACCAAAAATAAAGCCATATTTGTAGGTAATTCTTTTTTAAATTGAATGGTTTGTGTACCTAATGTACCCGCAAGTCCTGAGTTTAAAATTCGAATTTCTGCGTATTCATTTACCTCAGCACGACCCATTAAAGTTTCGATAAATTCCCATTTCTTGTTGTAAACTTCTTCACTCTCATTGTCGTTAATTGAATTGATTATATCTAAGGCATCATAATTAACTCCCGCAAGAGTAAGTTTTTCATTAAGGTCAAGCGCATAAAAACCCAAATCGTAGTCTGGTATGCTAGGCTTACACCCACGCGCAGTCCAGTCCTCATCAGCACTCATAACGATTGAAGGTAATTTTATGTCTTGTTCGCTACCATTCACGCTTTGTGTCCAGTAAGCACGCGCATAATTTTTACTGCTTATGTTATTATTTATCTTGTTGTCAATATTTAGTTTTAAATTCCAAGTTTTTGTGTTTTGATAAGATCCACCACCTAGAATAATACCAGAACCGCTAATATCAAACGCGATATTAGACACTTTTACATTTTCGGCTTTGATATTTACAATCGCACCATAAGAATATCCATTTAAACCATTTATTGAGATTGAACCCAAAGTCTCAACCGCATTTTCGGTATAAACATCAAAACTCAAAAATCTTTGGTAGTTTGTCTTTTCGCCAACACTAGTAATCGTTTTATTTGCTGAATTAACAGCCAATCGCTCCGTACTTGCACCACTTAATTGCTCTTTGAATGTAATTTCACCATTTTTTTCTGCCCAATCATTGTATGCCTCTTGTGCAGGTAACGCTAATGGAGAATTTGGAACAGCGTAAAATGTCTTTGTATTTGTCGTTGTCGTACCTATCAAGTAAGGATTTTGTGAACTGTTTGTTTGACTTGTAATGATTTCATCAAATCTATCAGTATTGTTTGTGCCATTTTCGTTGTATTTAGCATAAAGAGTAAAATCTCTTAATCTTTCCGTAACCGATACGCTTAATGGTGAATATTGTTTGTAAACGACATATTTTTGAGCATCTGCGGTCGCATCAAAAGTGTCATTGTACATAATTACGCCTCGTGCAGTGCCATCTTCAATGATATTATAATTACAATCAACTGCATTGCCTTCCTCATTTGTGCGAACTACATAAGGAATAATTTGCGCAGTCCCAGCCCCTCTTGCGTTTATCGCATCAAAGCCATCACGCATTTTTAATTGACCAGTTATGTCATTTATATCAATAATTAAACTATCAACTTCGTTTTTCGCTTTTTCAATATTGACAAAGAATACAAACTTACTAAAAGTAGGAGTAACTGTATTGTCATAAGTATAGTAAATATCACTTGCGTTTGCAGAAGCAGTGAGATTTATTGCTGATTTGATACTAGACACACTTGGTGTATCAACAATGTCATTTGTCTTGGTAATTTCCATTCCGTATGTAGTAATGGTGTTTCGTGCGTTGTCTAAAAAGTTGAAATCATCAGGAGTGGTAAATTTGATATCTAATTCACGAGTAATTGTCTTTGAATCGTGCCCTTGAATATGAATAGACATTGTCACAACTTCATCAACTTCTAGCGTGCGCAACGGTTGCAAGGTATAGTAACTAATACCATCTATATTCCCCATAATCACATCAACTGGTGTAGGAAAATCAGTTTTGTTAGATTCGCAAGTAATCTTAAAATTGTTCAATTCGTTAGCAAGCGGGTTGCTATTGTTGTCAGGGTTATAGATAGTAGGCTTTAAAAATAAATCTAAGTTTATGATACTAGGGTCACCTGTATTTTGTGCAGAAAATTTAACTAAATTGTCATTGTCAAACAATAAAGTATCTATTGTCTTTGCGGAATCAGCATAATCCCTATTATTGATAACTATTTCTTCTAACTGAATAGGAAACAATCTAATTTGGCAGTCCTGAGTTACATTTTGTGCAAGATTTTGGTTAAACAAAGTCTTTGCAGTCGCAGTAACAGTAGCAAGTGTTGGGTCTGTCACTGGTTCATCACCGCCACCTACTGGATTGTATGTAATAAGCACTAAACCAGTATTTTTGTCGATAATCTCTGTGCAAGAAGTGTCATCTGGTGTAAATTCAATTTGCTTTTGCGCTGTTGTGCCGTCAGTGTGCGGGTTTAACGCTCTGCGAGGATAAACATTTGCCACTAACTGCAATTTATCATCATAAATAAAATTTGCTGTTTCCAAATCAATACTTGCATTGTTGTTTGGGTTTTTTGCAGTAATTTCAATTTCCTTGATTGGCACATCTACAAAAACATTTAAATCTAGCGCTTTGTAAACGCCATCAACCGTTTCAGCGGTAATTTTACAATCACCACCCACATTGCACTCATAGCCATCTTCCTCATTGATAAGTGCAGTGATTTCAAACTCATCACCAGTTTTCACAATTTCTGGCACGGAAATAATGGTGTTGTCAATTAGTCCTGCTGAATTTCTAACAGTCAGCCTCACCTCGGTAGGCGTTGCGGTATCGGTAACTACTGTATTTCCATTTTCATCTTGTTCGATTGTGGCATTACCACTTACAATTTTTAATGTATAAGTGCCACCATTTTCATTTATCACCACATTGCTAGCATCGACATATTTTAACCCCACCACGGGTTCTTTTTGAGGATTAAAATAACCCGTTCCATAAGCGATACCTAGATATGTAGCCATAAAAACAAACAATCCAACAAACACATAGCCAATGATAGTCATAGTGTTTAGAAAATTCGTTTTTGCCATTCTTTACTCCTATTTTTTATCTATATTAGTATAACACTTAATTTGATTTATATAAGATATTTCGACCTTTTATCAAAATTAACTTTTAAGCCTAACGCACACTCACAATCAAAGTCGCTGGTGTTGTCACTTCTTCATTTGAAATTCGCACGGTAAACACACCACTTCTAGAAGCGCTTATACCGATTGAATTATATGAAGCATCAATAAACAACGCATCTGTAACTAAATTCCCTTCTTCATCAAACACTTCGATAAGCAAATCTGAATACTCGGTTATTTCTTGTCCTGACCTGTCATATTTCTGATAATTAACTAATGTATAGTAACCGAGATCAAGTATAATGCTTTCGTGAGAAAGTGTAATTTTGTCGTAATTTGCACCCTTTTCAAACACTTTAATTGAATATACAACACTTAATTCAGGCTTGTCCTCTGGAACAAAACTTACTGTATAGTCGCCTACGCTAGAAAAATGAACTTTTACTAAATTTTCTTTAACATACTCAATATTCAAATCACCAGTTGTTCTGCAAGCACAAGGTTTACCATAATCGTTTACTTGTACCGCAAAATATAAATCCAGTGTTTCATTTTCTAATTCTAATGGAATAATTTTGTCTGTGTATTCAAGAGGGTTAGTCATTTCATTATCAAAATATGCGTTGATATTTACCGTTTCAGTTTGCTTGTAAACCTTAAATTTTAACAAATTAGACTCTAAATCTTGCTGATAATTTAACGCGACATCTAAAAAGGAATATTGAAAATAATCAATCCCGCACCCTGTTGCGTAAAAAGGTCTATAAAGCACCTTGCCACCATCATCTATTGCTTTTATGTCGTTTGCAGAATTACCCACTTCAAAAGTAAACAATCTTGCCAAATTGCCGTTATTTGACTGAGTTAATTTCCAACCAGTTTCACTAAAATACTTACCGTTTAATATAATATTTGAGGACATTTTTAACACATACAATTCTCGGTCGGCTGTTTCACTACTATACAATTCGTAATAATCAAAGCCTTCATCTGCGTGGATAGTGTCTAGTGGCTGTAAATCTTTATCTAAAATTTCGAGTTTAAGTTCAGTGGCTATATCTTCAACAGTTACTTTGGCTGTTTCGTAAATATACTGGTAGCCACCATAACCCACGCCTGATTTTGCCCTAACTTCGATAGTCGCCTCTCCTGCGGAAACTGGGGTAAATAGACCATTTTCATCTACGGTCACAATTTCAGGCGATTGCGAAATAAAATCAAAACCCATATTATACTTATCATCTACTACGGGAGTGATTACTTTGCAAGGCTCATCGTACAATTTAATGGTATATGAACTATTAATGTTTAAAAAGGTACAATAAAATGCACTAACTACATTCACTTGAACAACCACTTCACTGCCACCCGTGCTGATTTTTAATTCCGTTTCGCCAGTGTGATTTGCTGTAATTTTGCCTGTTTGTATATTGTAGTCAATAATATCACTATCGTAATCAATAACTAAATCATTTTTGCTTTTGTTTGTTACTACGCGTGCGTAGGCTGGCTCATCTTGATAAGTACCGTAAATCATATTGATTTCATTACCACAATCGACACTTAATTGAGTTGCGGATACTTCAGGACCACAACCACAAAATAAAAATGCAATCATCAAAACACACGGAGCGAGCGATAACCATATTTTTTTCATAAGGAACTCTCCTCAGTTGTATATAGTAGATTATATAAAATTTTGTCGATAAAAGTCAATCAAATTGCAACCTAAATTACATAAAAATAAAGATGCAAAGAGATTTTGTCCATTAGGCACCACCTTTTACATCTTTATTATAAGCATTTTAAACACAAATATAAATTAAATACTATCTTCCTCTAAGTTTGCGCAAGAATGGAGGAATGTCTGATTCATCAAAATCAACATTAATTCTGCTGGTCTTTTCGTTTGATTTTGTGTAATCAATTACCATTTCTTTTTCTTCTTCACCCATATTTTCAGCAGAAACTTTTCCGCTTTCTACACGGTTTGCCAAAAATTCAGCATATTTTTGTTGTGAAACATTGTCGTTTGCATCGGCAGTAAAGTCATCTTTTTCAAGCAAACTTGGTCCGCCTTGAAAACCTGTCGCAATAACAGTAATTTCAACCGTGTCTTCCAAAGACTCATCAATACTAGCACCAAAAATAATGTTACAGTTAGGGTCAACAATTTCACGCATAAGATCTGCCGCCTCGTGTACTTGGTCGATAGGCAAACTAGAGCCACCTTTTACATTAAAGATGATACCAGTTGCACCCTCAATAGTTGTTTCTAGCAATGGACTAGATACGGCTTGCGAAAGAGCCTCAAATATACGGCGTTCACCCTTTGCGCGACCGATACCCATATGTGCAAGACCTCTATTTTTCATAGTTGTACGCACATCGGCAAAGTCAAGGTTGATGAGCGAATTTTCGATTATCAAATTTGAGATACCTTGCACACCTTGTCTAAGCACATCATCAGCGTAACGGAAAGTATCTACAATGCTTGTTCCCTTTGGCACTAATTTAAACAATTTTTCGTTTGGAATAATAACCAAAGAATCTACAACTTCGCGCAAGGCTTTAAGACCTTTTTCGGCGTTTTCCATACGCCTTCTACCCTCAAAGTTAAAAGGTTTTGTTACGACCGCGATAGTCAAAATTTCCTTTTCCTTTGTAAGCCCAGCAATCATAGGAGCAGCACCAGTACCAGTACCGCCACCCATACCAGCGGTAATAAATACTAGGTCGGCATCACTTACGGCTTGGTTTAATTCTTCAAAGTTTTCCTCTGCCGCTTGATAACCTATTTCAGGGTCCGCACCAGCACCCCAACCGCGAGTGAGTTTTGCACCTATTTGAATACGATAGTCCGCCTTGCTAATTTGCAATGCTTGTTTATCAGTGTTTACAGCGATAAATTCTACCCCATTTACACCTGCATCAATCATTCGGTCGACCGCGTTACTTCCGCCTCCGCCGACACCGATAACCTTAATTTTTACTACTGGATTGACATTGCCTTGTGTCGTTCCATATCTGTTGTATGTTTCCATAATAACCTCCAAAATTTTGTGTTAAAAATGCTTTTTAAAAATTTTTAAAAATATCGAAAATTGTGTATGATTTTGGCTAAGTGCTAAATCAAGTAACCCCAGCACTGCACTTTGCGTTGGCTCACTTATTTGTGGGTCATTTGGCGCAATAATGCACACCTCTTTACCTAAATAATCGCGCATTGCCTCCGTTACCCCCTTGATATAACTTATACCGCCACCCGTTAGGTTGATTGGTATAAAATCAGGGCGCTCATACTCGCAATCTTCTAAACTTTTACTAATCATTTTTGAAATTTGTCGTATTTTACGCATAGTTATCTCGTAAACTGCTAGCGCATCGACCGTGTAAGTATTTCCGTTATATTCTACGCTCATCTTATCAGTTTCCGCTGGCTTGCCAGTCAAAGATATTGCGCGTTTAAATTTTTCCCCCACTTCAAACGGTAAATTCAACATTTCGCCAATGTCGGCTACAATATGCCCACCACCTAGCGAAAAACTGCGCATATGCACAATTCCATCTCCAACCACCACGCTTACGCTTGTAGTCAAGTAACCACAATCTACAAGCACGGCGCACTGGTCCCTTTTCTCTGGTTCTAAAAGCAACATACTTTCAGCCAAAGGCTCGGAAATGAACTCTACATTAGGAATTTTGAGTTCGTGAATTGCTTGCGAAATCATACCTACAAAACTGCGTTCACAAAGCATAAAACTGATAGTTGCACAAAGGGATGTACTACTGTGACCTTTGGGGTCAATTAACCTTTCGCCACTATCAAGTTCATAACAAATTGGACTGCGATTTATGACAATGTGTGTAGGACTACTGCCAAATTCATCAGTGGCTGAAAAAATCTCCTCAATTTCGCGCTCGGTAATGCGCTTTTTCTTGCCAAAATCCAAGCGTTTTGTACGCACTTCCGCAATACTAAATTCAGCGGGGACTCCCACATACAAATGTGTAATTTGCGTACGCGCATTTGATTCGGCATTAGCGATAGTTTCGCACAAAAAGTCACTCAGTAATTCAGGCTCAAGCACTTCGCCATTCATAAACCCTGAGTACAAACTCTGCGCAAAACCACGCACTTCAAAAGTACCATTTACTCCTCTATCGCCTATCATTGCAGTAATATGACTTGAGCCAAAATCAAGAACAGCGATACTTTTTCTAGCCATACAAAATTTCCTCCTTTTTAAAAATCTTGCTCGAATTTACTATAATTATATCGGTTTTAAATTTTAAAGTCAAACGATTTATAACAAGATTTTGAATATTTATAAATAAATTTTATTTATAATGTTAAAATTTGGCAACTTTTTGCATAAAAATAAACTTCAAAGCACTACATTGACCAACATTTACCCCACCCTAAAAGTACTATGCATAGTACTATGCAATCAATTTTACGCATAGTTTGTGGCTAAAAATCTGCATTTCGCAAATTTTTTAAAAATAAAAAGGCAGGACAAATATTACTTTATCCTACCTTACAAATAGTATCAAAATTATTATTTCCACTTAATAATTGTGAGTTTGCCAATAATTGGTAGTGTCTTTGCCCTACCGTGAGCAGAGCCATACATTCCCCAAAAGATACCTATTATATGGAATATAACGATTACAGGAATTGCCCAAATATTCACATTCGGTATAAAGGCAAATGCTAAATATAGTACTGCCATAGTTATCCATAACAAGAGTGATTGATTTGCGTGAAAACGCGCAAAAGGCTCTTTTTTGCAAAAAATCAAAGGCAAGAAAAATAACAAGTACGACAAACACGCTACCAACTCAATCACAGGTTTGCTATTATTAATATATGATTTGCTTACATCTTTATCAAAAGTGTCATTTGTAGTTTTTGAAGTATCATTTGCAGTATTTTCTTGCACAACACCAGCAGACTCACCTGTCTTTTTGATACTTTCATTTTCTTTTTTTGCAGACACTACCCTGCTTGATTTTTGCGACTTTTTACCCGCTCTACTTTTTGCGTTTTTTTCATTAATTTTATCTGCCATACTATCCTCCATTTATATTATAACTATAAACGAAGGTTTTGGCAAACATTTTAAATCAATTTTACGATAGCAATAGCAACATTTTGATATGAAGTGGTTTGCGTACCCGTATTTCTCAAAGTAATAGTTGTTGCATTTTGCGCTGTTATCACTTGGCTACCACCCAGTGTAACAAGTGCATTTGCATCACCCGCGTTAGAACTTGTGGTATTTGCATCTGTTGTGCCGTTTAATGTGAGAGATAGTACTGCGGGGGTATTAGCGACAGCAATGGTTGCAGTTGCCATCCAGTTGATTAAATAAGTGCCAGCGGTAAGGGTAATTGTCGCTGAGCCATCATCATGAGTGATTGCCGTACCGTTGTTGACATTGTCAACTGTAAGTGTAATATCATTGTTTACTGCGACCGAGTCCGAAGCAACTCGAGAAAAGTTTGCATTGTTTGCTACCGCACCGCTTTCCCCAGTTGGTCCAGTAGGACCTGTAGGGCCTGTCGGCCCCGTAACGCCAGTTGCTCCTGTTGCACCCGTTGGTCCTGTCGGTCCTGTGCTACCTGTTGCACCAGTCGCCCCCTGCAAACCTAATGGACCTTGTGGACCCTGAGGACCAGTAGCACCTCTTGGCCCGCGCACTACATATGCTTGAAGCCTTGGGCAAAAAAATGGTTCATTTGGCACATAGCCACCACTACCACAACCACAACAGCAATTTTTAAAAATAGGCATATTATTTCTCCTTTACAAAATAGACACGCCCGACCTGCCTATATGGCAGTTTATGAAAAAATTTTTGTATTTGTGAAAATCAAAAAATAAAAAGCCCTACGGCTTTTTGGCACTTACATACACGCTTGCAAATCATTTTCTTTTTGAATACTCTCCAACAACTCACTAGTCTTGCAACCAGCATTTTTGTAATAAGTGAATTTACCAAAATCTAGCCTATCTAAATTATCAAATTGTACATCAGCGGTTGCACGCAATTTTAGTTCAGTAAGCAAATTGTTTTTAAATTCCATACCGTAGTAATCAAGGTGATTCAATTTGCTTTCTAAATCATATTTTGCAGACTGGTAAAACATATTTGGGTTGTATTGTTGCAGAATATGTGTAATTCCCTCAAAAAACTCATCGGCTTGCTTGTCAAATTCTTGCCAACTGCCCGCATTTTTGTTTTCTGCATACAACGCAACAATGTGGCTTGTGTCATTTTTATTTGTTAATTTTGAAATAGTGATGGTCGTTTCTTCATTATTTAGCATAGAATTTTCTAATAAAAATCTAATCAAATTTTGGCTGTTATTATCTATTGAAAATGCAATATAAGAATTGTAATTTTCTATTTGGAGAGGGTTCTCGTAAAGTTGCTCACGCGTGAGAAAAAAGTATGGCATATTGAGATGATACTCAACAAACTCATCATAATTTTCAAAAAAATGCCCCGCGCAACACGCAAAAGTCTTGATTTTGTGGTCTAAACAATAAAAAAGTAACTCTTGCAATTTTTGGTTACCCTCACTAAATGATATAGCATCTTCACGAGTATAATCTTTACCCAAATCACTATAATGCATATAATTGCTCCTAAACTTTACTTTTGCCTTATTGTAACATAAAATTTTGAATTAGTAAAATGTTTAAAATAAAAAATACCCTTATTAGGATATTTTTTGGAGCTGATGATGGGGGTCGAACCCACGACCTGTTGATTACGAATCAACTGCTCTACCAACTGAGCCACATCAGCATACAACTTATCTTATACCTTGACTTTTCCTTTCGTTGAAGTTTTCGTTTTTAGGTAGAGCCCGAGGCTCTTCCGTCGATATTCCATATCTCCCGCTTTGGCTAAAAACTTGCCACTGGCAACTTTTCTTCACGCGTCGCGCCAACTGAGCCACATCAGCATACAAATTGTCTTATACCTTGATTTTTCTTTTCGTTGAAGTTTTCGTTTTTAGGTAAAATACTTTTTGTGTTTTTTGCTTGGCGATAATTTAATTATATCACAAAACTTGCGTTTATACAATCATTTTAAAGCAAAAAAAGAGCATTAAACTTGCTCTTTGTTTTGTTGTTTTAACATTTTTTGTTCTTTTGCTAATTTTTTGCGTTCGCGTTTTGCACGCCTTTTATTGTCTTTTTCAATAGTATGTTGAAGTTGCTTGTTATATTTTGCAAGTTGTTTTGGGGTTAATGAATTTTCGTAATCGGTCTTTAATTTCCACATTTCATCCATAACTTTTGTGCTTACTTCGCTCAAAACTTCTTTTGTTGGGCGCTGTCCTGCATATGCCTCCATGGAAATGGGTTCACCGATTATGATTTTATTCATTTTGAAAAATTCAGGTTTCTTCACCATATACATAGGCACGATAGGTGCATTAGTTTTGAGCGCAAAAAGTGCCATTCCGTTTTTTAGCGCAACTGCTTCATCTAATGAGTCTTTGCGCGTGCCCTCTGGAAAAATTAGCAAATGATTGTCATCATTTAATACTTTTAGCACTGTACGCACGGTAGTTGTGCTTAAATCTTGTCTATTGACTGGTATTGCGCCTAAATTTTTCAACACTTTTGCATTAAGCCTTTTATCAAACAAAGTATGCTTTGCCAGTACATACGGCATACGATAACGGCATACATCAAAAACGATTACATCGAAATTTGACCTATGATTGCACGCAAGCACCGCACGCCCTTTTGGCATATTTTGCTTACCTACAACTTTTGTTGGTAAAATTAATCTTGCGATAGGTGCAATCAAGCACCAGCAAAATCTATAAAAAAATCCCATTTCCTCTTGTCCTCCTATAATGAGGTAATGTATTTTATCTCATCTTCTGTCAAATCGCGCGAATGTCCGACCGGCAAATCACCTAATGTTAAATCACCAAATTGCATTCGTTTCAGTACAACTACTTTGCTATCTACTGCCTCAAACATTCTGCGAATTTGCCTATTTTTACCCTCGTGAATTACTACTTTATATGTAGATTGACCGTGTTTTGTGTGTAGCAAGTCAACTTTTGCATTGCTTGTCACAAAACCACCTATATCTACACCATTGCGCAAAGCATCAACTTGCGCTTTCGTTAATTCACCATCAATGGTCGCAAGATAAGTTTTTTCCAACTCAAAACTAGGGTGAATAAGTTTTTGAGCGGTATCGCCATCGTTTGTAAACAACAACAACCCGCTTGTGTTGTAGTCTAGCCTACCGACAGGATAAATTCGCTTTTTTGTCTTTGGCAAGCAGTCCATAACTGTTCTTCTTCCTTGTGGGTCTTTGACCGTTGTCACTGTGCCTGTGGGCTTATTTAGCATAATATAGACATACTCGCCTTTAATTCGTATAGGTTTGTTGTCTAATGTCACCAAATCTTTGTTTACATCAACTTGTGTACCCATTTTCTTTACAACTCTCGCATTAACGCGCACACGCCCTTTTGCGATAATCTCATCGCACTTTCGCCTACTATCTACGCCTGCAAGTGCCATAAACTTATTTAATCTCATACAATTTAGCCTCGTTTCAAACTTGTTAAACTCCCCAGTGTTCCAAAATATCTTTTAACTTATCTTTCAACAACTTAGAGCCTACCTCATCTATTGTATAGATTTTTTCACTAAAAATCAAGCGTTTACCGTAATAAACTTCGACTTTGCCTATTTCTTGTTCATTTTTTACGGGAGCAAACAATTTTTCTGGCAAATCATAAACTATCTTTAATTGAGAGTGTTCTTCCTCGGTTAATGCAAGTTTTAAGCCTTTTTTAGAAAAAACTTGAATACTCGACACATCTCCATTTTCCAATGGCAAATCGGCTATATATTTGTATGGTTCTAGCACTACATAACTTTTGTATTTCTCACAAACAGCATTTAACATATCAGCACTTTCTTCAAACATAGGTCCGCAATTTAACACTACACACACAACACGCAAGCCATCTCTTTCGACCGCACTAACCAAACACCTACCAGCCTTTGTGGTAAAACCAGTTTTTACACCTATGCACCCTTCCAAACTATTTAAAAGTCTATTTTTATTTGCTAAAAATCTTGTTCCTTCTTCTCTACTAGGAATTTTGATATTTTTAGTAGAAACAATTTGAGCAAAGTCTTTGTTATTGAGAGCGTATGCAGTTATTTTTGCCAAATCTCTTGCTGTTGTGTAATGGTCAGGGTTATCAAGCCCGTGAGGGTTGGCAAAATTTGTATTCTCCGCCCCCGCGCGCAAAGCGGTTTCATTCATAAGGTTACAAAAATTTTCTATATCTCCGCCTATATAGATAGCAAGAGCAACGGCTGAGTCATTACCACTACGCAACATTAACCCATAAAGTAGGTCGCGCACAGACAATTCCTCACCCTCACGCAAATATATACTCGTTCCCTCAATACCTACTGCCCTTTTATCTACCTTGACAATAGCATCTAAGTCTTTACAATTCTCTATAACCGTTATAGCGGTAGCAATCTTTGTAGTACTTGCCATTGCGCGTTTTGTATCTGCATTTTTTTCATAAAATACACGCCCACTATCTGCATCAAATACAAAAGCCGACCCAGCACTACTCCCTACACTGATACTAGCATTTGGTAATTCTATATCAGCATTAACCTCAATATCGGTCATAAACACGCACAGGCTACATAAAATAGCAAACACACTACATAACAAAAATTTTTTCATTTTAATCACCTTTTTTGGTTTTCTTTATCTCTTTTTTTGCCAAAGACTTTAAATACTCGCTAAGTCCGTCACCGATTTTACTCATTACACTTGACCACGCGTTTTTATTTTGCATAGTAATCAACTGATGTTCACCCTTATTTACAATCAAAAAGCCCATTGGCTCTGCTGTAAATCCCGCACCTGTACCACCAGCAAACGGATAACAATTTCCAGCTTTGCGAACAATTATTTTGTTTGCATATTGTCCTCCGCCCGACACAAGTCCTACCGTTACCTTGATAATAGGATAAGCCACTACGCCTTCCCCCATATTTATAGCGCTACCGATAATTGTATCCATATCCACAAACGACTTGACACTTTGCAAAGCATCTGCTACCAAACTTGCTATTGGATTGTTAGCATCTTTCTCTTGATAATCTTTCATATAACCTTACCATCCTTTTTGTTAATCTTCTTGCTCTACATAGCCCCGCAATTATTACTAGCGGGGTGATGACTACATTTGTCTTAAATGTTGTTTTGAGTTGATTTTCGGTAGTAATTGTTTCGACATCAATATAAGTTTTTATTTCGCCTTTTTTGGTAAACAAAGCACCTAAAACCGCATACAAAAAATCTAACACGCTACCGCCTATCATACTAGGCACAAAAGCATCGTTTTCTTTGCCAACCGTTACAAATACATTTATTTGGCGAATAATCAAAAACTTGAATATGGATTTTACAAAAAATTCACCAAATATCATTTGCGGGTCAATTAGTTTAATCGGCACTTCTTTTTCTTTACCTTTGCGCTTGATTATCGTAATTACCGCTTTTTTTACTTGCACTTGAAAACATATGATAGGTATGCCCCAAAAAGTTAGCATCACGACACCTAGATTTTCTTTCATATTGAAATAAACATTCGCTCCAAAGAAAATCGGCAACAAAAGCAAAAATGTAACGACGCTTAAAACTATCAAAACTACATAATACCATTGCATAATGCTATTATTTGAGAAAAATTTAAAATAATTCACTAAACTTGCAAGTTTTTTACAAAAAAAGAAAACAAGCAGTAATTTGCCTGTTTCAATAAATTTATTAAGCCTTATTTGATATAGTTGTGCTTTCTTCGCCTTCTTCAAGCGGTACAACTTCAAACTCGTTGTAAATTGAATCATTTTCAGTACCAGCATAAAGCACTTTGATTTGAGCAAGCAACTCCTCATATTTGGGCAACTGTTCCAAACTTTCCAACTCAAACCTCTTTAAAAATTCATCAGTTGTGCCAAAAAGCAAAGGTTTACCTACTACATCTTTTCTACCGACCACTTCAATTAGATTGTGTTGCAACAAAAGTTGAATAGCATAATCACTGCTTACGCCTCGTATATTTTCAATTTCAAGTCTAGTGATAGGCTGTTGATATGCAATTATAGCCACCGTTTCTAGTGCGGTCTTTGTAAGAGCGCGTTCGCGAATAGGATTTAACACAACGCTAATCGGGTCTGCAAGTTCTGGATTGGTGCAAAATTGCAATTTATGCTTGTATGTAATCACTTGAATACCGCTATCTTCGTTGTATTTTTCTTTTAAAATAGCGATAGCTTCGTTTATGTCTTGCTCGCTTACTTCTAGTTTTTCGGCAATATCGTTAATCTCCACACCATTGCCTGCAACAAACATAATCCCCTCAATTATACTCGGTAAATTCTTCTGCATTTTCTTTCACCTCTCCCTCTCTTTTTTCTATCTCGATTTCTCCAAACAAGTCATTCTGCACAACGACTGCAATTTGCCTTTTCAAAATCTCTAATAGCGCCAAAAATGTGGTAATAATTTCACTTTTTGTAAAATCGCTCTTAAATAAGTCGTTGAATCGAATTTTTTTATTTTGCTCCAACTTATGCTCAATATTTTCAAAACAATCGTGAACAGTAAATCTATCTTTTTGTACTTTTCTTTCCAAAATTGGTGCTGATTTTTGCTCCAAACGAATTAGCAACTTACTAAACGCATCAACCAAATTTTGCATATTCATATTTTTAAGCACAATTCTAAAATCGTTCGCCGACTTTTCAGGTTCTTTGTAAAAACGATTGACATTTTCAAGCAAACCTAAATCGCTACTGGTTTCTTTGAAAATTCGATACAATTCCATACGGCGCTTGTACAATTCCTCTGCATCAATTACAGGCTCATCATCATTTGTTTCTGGTTTCGGCAACAAGCAACTAGATTTAACCTCCAAAAGTTTGGCAGCCTCACGAATAAACCAACTCATAGACTCCATATCTACATCTTGTAGCCCTCGCACATATTCAAGATATTGCCCCGTAATATCACCGATTTTGACATCTTTTATATCCAGTTTTGTAGAACGGACAAGTCGCCACAATACATCTAGCGGTCCTTCGTGATTTTCAAAATAAAACACCATTTCGCTGACTTCATTTACATCATCTTGCGTAATTCCGTCTAAATTTTCTTGTTCTACAATATTTTCAAAATCACCCAAATCAAGTTGTTCTTTTTCCATATTTTCCCCTATTTTATCCTATCGTTATCCCAAAAATCATACTAAACAACACCATTAAATTGCCTATAATCAAATTTGAAAATGCGTTTAATATCCAACCAAAAGCACCACTAATAAGCAGTACAAGCATAATTACAAAGCTCCATTTCCTCATAAACTGTATAAATGGGTTGTCATAACGGCAGAACGCCGACACCAAATTGAAGCCATCAAGCGGGTATAATGGTAGTAAGTTGAATACGGCAAAACACAAGTTTATCGCTGATAAGTAAAAGAATAAGTAAATCAAAAATTCATTAAACAAAAGCGAAGTATCAAGGAAACCTACGCACAATGTGTAGCACAATGTGAACACAATACATAGCACTAGATTTGTAAGTATTCCTGAAAGGGCAACTAAAATCTCGCCTTTTTTGATATTGCGAAAATTATTTGAGTTAATAGGTACTGGTTTCGCCCAACCAAAGCCTAAAATAATTAAGAACACAAAACCCATTGCATCAAAATGCTTGACAGGATTTAGAGTTAATCTACCCGCGATTTTAGGTGTATTGTCACCCATTTTTACCGCAGTATAACTATGGGCAAATTCGTGAAAAACTATTGCAACCGTTATAGAAATTATCCACGCACCTAAAAGTATAAAAATATGGGCCGCATCTAGTCCCGATGCGAAAATAGAAAAAATGCCCAACAGTGTACTCCTTTTTGATATTATAATGTATATTATATAGGATATTAGAATTTTTAGCAATTAAATTGAGGTAAAATTATGTTTATTTCGGATTCAAATTGGCATATTTAAGCGAAAAATCAATAAACCACCCTGTTATATTTCGCAAAATCACCCCATAAAATAAAACTATGAAAGTGCTTTTTGTAAAATATAAACATTTAGTTGTTACTGGAATTGTGCTAGTATTTATGCTTGCGCTAGTATTGCGACCACAAATTTATATGCAATCAGTATTAAATGGTATTTTGCTTTGGGGAATGGCAGTTTTGCCTGCACTTTTTCCTTTTTTCTTTTTTTCTGGGTTGCTAATAAAAATGAAAGCCGTAGATAAACTCGGTGCATTTTTTTCAAAGTTTACCGAAAAACTTTTTCACTGCCCTGGTAGTAGCGGTGTGATATACATTTTGAGTATTATTTCTGGGTACCCCGTTGGGGCAAAAATTGCTAGCGAAATGTACAAGCAAGGCGCTCTAACTTCTGCACAAGTGGTGCGAGTAAACGCTTTTGCCTCAACTTCTGGTCCGTTGTTTATTGTAGGTTCGGTAGGCGTAGGAATGTTTATTAGTCACACCTGCGGGCTAATTATTTTGATTTCGCATTTTATAGGCGCACTTCTAAATGGGCTACTCTATCGTAATTATGGGTACAAACAAGAAAAACTAAACTCAACATTTACACTAAATAAAGGCACGCAAGATATTTTGTCAACGACTATGTATGACTCGATTATTTCAATTTTACTTGTTGGTGGCTACATCGCTATATTTTTTATCGTGATTGATGTTTTGTTTAACTGTGGAATTTTGTCGCTTTTGGGTGCTGGAATTGGCAAAATTTTGTCTATTTTGGGTTTACCTGAAATGATGTCAACAGGGCTAGCAAGTGGAATTTTTGAGGTAACGCGTGGGTGCTTAGATTTATCTAAAAGTGGTGTTAACCTACAAATTCTCACTCCGTTTGCGTGCGCGTTGATTTCTTGGGGCGGAATTAGTATTCATTTGCAAGCGTTGACTTTTTTGAATAAATGCAACATAAATACTGGCGTTTATTTTTTACAAAAATTTACGCAAAGTATAATTAGCGGGCTAGTGGCTCTTGTGTTTGTGCTTATTTTCCCTATAAAATAAAAATGTTTGTAGCAATTTGCTTGACAAATTGAGTGTATATTTGATACTCTCTATAAAAGAGGTATAAAATGCAAACATTAACACATAAACTAGGTTTTTCTTTTAGTATTCCAGACACTTGGGAACTCGCTTCAAACAAGATAAAAGACGAGTTTTCTCCATATGCTTTATATAGATTTATTGACAAAAATGACAACGATTTGCTCGTTTTGTTTGAGGGGTTTATTCCGCTAACCATTCTTGATGAGTATTACGCCGATGCATTTAGGACAATTCGTAGGGCTAACGATATAATCAATCAAGAATTTATTGATTTCAAAATTGATGGAGTTGACACACAAGTGATGATTGTAAAGTCAGTGAACCCTAGATTTAATAAATTTCAAATTGACTATTTTTTCCCTATTTCTACCAAGGAAAGTTCAGTCGGTCATATTTGCTTGATGACACAATGCTTAGAATCAAACGCAGACCAAAATATGCAACAAATTTTGGCAAGTTGGAAATACTAAACAGTAAAAGGTACACATTATGGACGCTTTTTTAGATGCTATTGAAAATATAGATAAAATAGATATTGATGAAGAAATTGTAGATATTTTTAAGCAATCAATGCAAAGTTTTTCAAAATTTTTTGGACAACACCCTGAGGTTAAAATTAAATTTGACAAACTTTTTAAATTAAAATTATATAACAATCTACACATTAAAGTACAACCAGAAAAAGTGCCTGAGGGCGCTATTGCTTGTTATAACCCCAAATTAAACTCTATTTTTTTTAAAGAGAAAAAAGATTTACCTGATGATTTTAATAGCCACACATTTACGCACGAGTTTATACATTTTATTATTCACAACACTTTCCACAACTCAGACAATCACAAGGCTTTTTGGGAAAAAGCAAAGGCAGAAAACAAAACTTGGCAAGACTATGATACGCCACTTGATAGAAGTATAAAGACTTCCTTTATGTACCTTGACCTCCCAACTTGGGCTGATGAAATGATGACCGAATATTGGGCTAGACAAATAAGTGGTGATAAATTTAGATGTTCTTACTTTTTTTTGGAAAGAACAATCGACTTTTTAGAACAATATGTAACCGAAATTACCCCAGATACATTCTTTAATGGTAACATAAAAGGTTTTATCAAGCAAAACGGGCTAGACAATTTGGATTTAGCGCTTGCTGATTTAGCAGAAGTGGACAAATTGCATATTGATAAAAAATATAAACTTACTAACCAAGTTGGCACCTATTTATTGCGTTATAGAGCAGAAAAATTAGCGCAAGAAACCCCTACTTTAAAAACATTTTTATTTCAACTTTTCAATACAGAAAAATTCTGTCATTCAGTTGGTGACAATGTTTACTTGGACTGCAAAAAAGACATAGTAGAGAAATTCATTAAGAATAAAACTGGTCTACAAATCACTAATCTCAATACTTGCCTAGAACATTACAATTTTTTAAACCGTGTACTTCAAGAAGAAAATGTCGCTTGCGACAAATGTTTCCTTTTAAATTATAATGGCACTACACTAGAAATTGCTTTGTGTAGCGATAAACTTGACAAGATTTATTTAGGTTTTGACAAAAATCAAACCTATCTAGAAGCACACAAGGCAAACACTAGCGCAGATATTCAAGTAGGGATTGAGGGCAGGTCAATCAACTATACCCCTTATGATTCCATTGCACCAAATACTACTATAATAAAATTTAACGGATTAACCTTGGATATTGATGTTGAAAGACAAGAAATTCAATGTTTGAGTCCTATTGATGATAAATCATTAACAATAAGCACATTGACTGGCACTATAAATAATGTATCCGGAATAATCAAAGATGAATTGCAAAAAGAGCAAAAATCTCAACAATTTAAACAATTTTTGGAAGATAGCAAGGAATTTCGTTATGAAGAGGGCACGCCCGAATACAACAATGCTTTGCGTATGCTAAACGCTTTTGCAAAAGATTTAGGCACACCACTCGCCATTCATACGCCTGTGCTATATACAACTGGCAACAATGAAAATTATGCAATTTTTGCCCATCCTTTCTACGCTCAAGCCGCCAAACAGCCGATTGCGATGCAGTTGAGTGCTATTGGTAAAAATGCCGTTCCTACAATTTTGGAAAAAGTTAATTGTGATTTTGGTAATCAAATTGTCATTACTGGCACTAGCCCAGATAATCAAGATATTCCTATTGCAAATATTATCAAAGGCAAAAATTCACATTCCATCAATCTAAATTATAATATTATGTTGCCTTATATGACCGATGATATGTACCAAGAGTTTAGGACTAGTGTAGAAAATAGCAACACTACGACTAATGAAATCGAAAAGTTGTAGCTTAATAAAAAAGTGTATGTCGGTTAAATTACCGTTCCATACAGAAATATTTTACACAAAATCCCAAACAAACTCAGCACATTTTTTCTTAAATTAAAAAGAACTGTTTAGATTAATTTTACTAAGCAATTCTTTTTCTTTATATATTATAAATAGTTTTCATAAAATTCAGCCAAACGGTTTTGCAATTCCATATTGTAAAATCTAACGCTTTTGATAGGCGCGAGCAAGTTGTTTAAACTGATAAGCAACGCATTCATAATCTTTAAATTTTTCATTTCAAGAGTCATAAGCAATGCATCAATGGTGATATTTAATTCATCTAATCTATCAGTTTTCACTTTTGAGTCTAAGTTTACTGTTTCCTTGATTTGATTTAAAATCATCACAAGATCCTCAAACAAATTATCCACATCTTGCTTGTCTTGTTGCTCCTCGCCTGCATCGCAGTTGCAAACTGTTTCCGTTTCGCCCACAGGACTTTCCTCGACCTTTTTCTTTTTAAACCCTACCCATTCGCATAGACTATCTTTGAATGGTGTAATCAATTCATTATTAAATCTATCAAAACTATCGGTCAAACTGTCTGCGTGAAAATATTGATGCACAAACTCTTGCAAGTCTAAGTGTCTTGTGTCAAATTCCGTAAGTAAACTAAACACAAAAGCAATCACGCGGTAAGGCTCGGCTGGCAATTCAATCTTTTGATTTCCCTCTAAGTCAGTGCTTGAATATTTACTCAATTCCGCAGTAAAGTTGTACCCCACCATTGCATCGCCTACAATTTCGACCAAACTTGGACAAGACACGACAGTACGCAATAGTTTACTCACCTTGGAATCGGCTAAAATTATCTTTGAATCTCTCAATTCGGTGCAAGCATCACAAAATGCTTGATATTGTTCATTTGTATCCACTTTATCCCCCTGTATGCATATTTATTCATATTATATCATAAAACGCATAAAAATAAAAACGATTTTTGATATATTTTTAAATAAATTTATGTCTTTTGTTTGCTAAATTAATGAATGTGTGCTATAATGAAATGTTTTCATTTTGAGGGAGGCTAATCGTGAAATTAGAGTTTAGTAATGACGACTTTCAAACAAAACTTATGCTCCTCTATATGCTAGAACAAATCGAAATCCCTTTGACCGAACAATTTATACTAGACATTTGCACCACGCGCAATGACTGGATAAATTATATGGAATGTGTATCAGTCTTTCACGACTTGTTGCGTGATGGTTTTATCTACACACCAGATGCTGAGGATAGCAAGCGTTGTAGGTACACACTTACCGCGAAAGGGCGAAGCGGTCTAAGCATTTATTATGAGGAAGTTCCTGAAAATATACGCAAAGATATAAGCGAATTTTGCAAAAGCAATCGAATGTACTTTAAGCGTTTGCAAGAGTATGTGGCTGATTTTCACAAGAATAGTGATGGCACTTATATGGTCACTTTGCGAATTATTGAAACTGCTTGCAGTGAGCCTATGTTTGAAGTTAAGATAAATTTGCAGACACGCGCTGATGCCGTGCGCGCGGTAGAAATTTGGACTACCAAAGCACCTAGTTTTTATGAATTTGTTTACACTAATTTATTAAGTTAATGCAAAAGAAAAAATTGGAGGATTTTTTATGGAAGCATATAGACCGCAAGGTACTTGCTCGCGACAAATTCTTTTTGAGGTAAACGAACAAGGGATACTTACCGACTTAAAATTTTTGGGAGGCTGTGCTGGAGGCTTACAGGCGCTTGTGCGTTTTGCGGTAGGCAGACCGATTGCCGAGATTATCGAAATTTGTGATGGTATCAAATGCAAAAATGATACCAGTTGCCCCGAACAATTAGCAATAGCGTTGCGCGATTATATCAAGCAAAAACAGTGCGAAATGATTGAAACTGCAAAAGTTGGCAGAGGTCACCCACGCGTGTTACCTACTCATTAAAATAGAAAAAGGAATGTTACCTAAGTAATGTTCCTTTTTTGATATTTATAAATTTTAGTTTTAATTATTGTTCTTTAATATCTTAGGTTGCAATTTTTTTCTGCTTTTTATTAAACAAATTCATTTTGAATGGGGTTTGGCTTTGTCTATGAATATTCAGGAGTATGCCCATTCCTCCCATAAACATAACGATACTTGTACTCCCTGCTGAAATAAGCGGTAGTGGCAGACCAGTCGGTGGAATTGCGCCAGTAACTACTGCAATATTTAGCACCACTTGAACGGCAAGAATTGTAGTGATACCAGTAGCAAGGTAGCAACCAAATCTATCTTTTGCGTGAACGGCTATTTTAAATCCCCAAAAAATCAATGCCCCAAAAGCCAACACGAGTAGAACGCAACCGACAAAACCCAATTCTTCCCCAATTATACTAAAAATAAAATCACTTTCGCTAAAAGGCAAAAACGAATATTTTTGCCTAGAATTACCCAAGCCTACTCCAAACCAGCCACCTGCTCCTAGCGAATAAAGTGACTGAATTAACTGAAATCCCTCACCTTGTGGACTCGCCCAAGGGTCTAAAAACGCCATTAATCTTTTTAGTCGATAAGGCTCTAACAAAATTAATATTGGCACGAGTGCAACCGCTGGAATCCCCATTAAGCAAAGGTGTTTTAATTTCATTCCACCAACCAAAAGCATAACCACCATTAGGACACCTACACAAATGGTAATTGACATATTTGGCTCTAATATAATAAGCAAACACATCAAGCACCCAGCTAAAATTACTGGTAACGCCCCTTTAAATGTACTCATTTTATGGTAATTCCTAGCCATATAGGTAGAAGCAAAAATAATAAAACAAAACTTCGCTATTTCGCTTGCTTGAAAACTAAACGCGCCAAAGCCTATCCACCTACGCGCGCCGTATGACTCGATACCTACTCCCGGTATAAAGACAACACATAATACAGCGATACCAATTCCCAGAGCAACCCAGCCGATTTTTTGCAACCAATTATAATTTACAAAATAACAAAAAATCATAGCGCACGCACCCAAAACAACTCCAACAATTTGCTTTGTTGCAAAAAACATCGAGTCGCCGTATTGTTTCGAAGCATTAAAACAAGAGGCTGAATAAACCATAAAGATACCAAAAATTGCGATGCCCAAAACTAGCAAAAACACAGGTAGGCAAAAATTTTGTTCGCCCTTGTAGAAAAAATCAACTTTTTTCAAATTACTTCTCCAAAACTAGATTTTTAAAGCAATCTCCTCTTTCCTCAAAATTGTGAAATTCATCAAAACTTGCACACGCTGGACTAAGTAAGACCACCTCGCCCGATTTAGCGTGAGATTTGGCACAATCAAAAGCTGAAACTAAGTTGTCGCACAAAAATACTTCAAAAAGTTTGAGTTTTTGCGCTATTTTTGCAATTTTTCTACCCATTTTACCAAAAGCTACAATATGACGCACGGTTTGAGGCAGATTTTGCAACAAATCTTTAAACTTTTCGCCCTTATCGCTCCCACCCAGCAAAAGCCAAATATTTTTATCAAAGCAACTTACCGCTACCATTGTGGAATTTGTATTTGTTGCTTTTGAATCATTATAGTACGCAACGCCGTTCAGTTCGCCGACTTTTTCAATTCGATGGGGAATAGGTTTTATTGTATTGATTGCTTTTTGAATTGATTGAGGCAATACCCCATCATAAAGTGCAAAAGAAATTGCGCATAAAAGGTTAGACAAATTGTGACTACCTATTAATTTACATTTATCTAAGTTTGCGACAAAATGAGTTTCATTTACTACTTTTTTGTAAATTTTTTTATCTTCAACAAATACACCGTTGTATTCGCTAGGTAAATAGTTCAATGAAAAATATTCTACATTTTTATATTTTTCACCCAAAGCGCGTACTTTTTCATCATCGAAATTAAGGAAAATTTTACCATTTTCTTCCACTCTATCTAAAATAAGTTTTTTTGCATTGAAGTATTCATCGAAATCCTTGTATCTATCTAAATGGTCTGGCGCGATATTTAAAAATGCAACCGCTCTTGCCTTAAAATCTTGTGAATATTCCAACTGAAAACTACTCACCTCACATACGACCTTATCATTTGGAGCAATTTTATCTACTTCGTTTGAGAATGCATTACCGATATTACCAACTGCGTGAGTTTTAAATTTTGCAGTTTCAAATATATGTGTAAGATAGTTTACCGTACTAGTTTTGCCATTTGTGCCAGTTATTGCATAAATAGGTGCAGTACAAAATTTACTAGCAAACGCCAATTCGCCTATTACTTCAATTTTAAATTCTTGAATTAGTTTTTGCAATTTTTTATCAATTTTCACCCCTGGACTAAGTACTATGCAATGTACTATGCAAAGTGTTTTTGCGCAGAGTTTTTGCATAGTACTGCAATTTTTACTCAAAATTGCACCTTTTTGCAACTCATTTGCTAAATTTTTGTCATCATCATACACATATACACTTTCTTCGTTCTTTACCAAAAAGTTTGCAACGGCTACTCCACTTCTACCCATACCATATACTAAATAATTCATCAAACCTCCTACAATACAAGCATAACCGAAATTACACTCGCAATTATTGTCACTATTATATATATGGCGACTACTTTCGTTTCATTCACACCTTTTTTCTCAAAATGATGATGCAGCGGAGCCATTAGGAAAACTCTTTTCTTTGTGCGCTTGAAATGCAGTACTTGAATAATCACACTTACTACACTCACCACAAACACTAAACATATCAAAGGTAATATTAATGTTTGTCTGGAAAATACCGCAAGGCAAGTGATTACTCCACCGAGAGCAAGCGAGCCTGTGTCGCCCATAAAGATTTTTGCAGGGTAACTGTTAAAGCACAAAAACGCCAGCACTCCCCCAGTACAAGAAGCACCTAAAATAATTAAGTTATACATTTGCTCTGACAACGCTTGTCCACCACCGCTCGCTAGATAATCATTTCTAGTCAAAGCAACTATTATAGTTAACCCTATCAACATTACAAAACTTGTCCACCCCGCAAGCCCATCTAGACCGTCAGTAAGATTTGAGGCATTTGTCATTGCGATAAACACAAAAATAACGAGCGGAATTATCCCCCACGATAAATCAATTTCTCCCCAAGGCAAAATCAACAAAGTGCCTATTTCAGGAGTTTTATATACAAAAATCGCTATTATTACAGCAATTCCCAGTTGTCCGATTACTTTTTGATAGGCACGCAAGCCTAAATTTTTATGCGTATGCACTTTGATGAAATCATCTAAAAAGCCTAGTAACGCATACCCAAAAAATGTGCCTAGCGCAACATACATAATAGATGCTTGTCCAGAAGAAAAAGCAAGGCTAATTGCTATTATTGGTAATATGAAAATCAGCCCACCCATAGTAGGAGTACCTTGCTTTCCTTGGTGCGCTGTTACATATTGTAAAATTTCTTGCCTTGCGCCTACTTTTTTGACTAATTTAATAATTAATGGTGCTATCAATACACCTACACTAAAAGTTACTAAGAATACTAGCAAAATTGTTAGCATTTTTGCGCCTCATTAAAAATTTTTCGGCTTTCTTGTTCCACTGCTTCAAAATCTGAATAGTGTAATTTTTTTCCGCCTATATCGAGATAATCTTCCGCACCTTTGCCTGCAATTACAGCGACATCATCTGGCTTTAATTCTCTCAATACATAATTTATTGCCATTGTGCGGTCAGTTATGCATATATATTGGTTGGTAACCTTAGAAATTCCCTTTTCAATATCACTTATTATGGCTTCTGGGCGCTCTAACCTAGGGTTATCACTAGTTAAAACACTAAAATCTGCTATTTTTCCGCTAATTTCTCCCATTATAGGTCGTTTTGTGCTATCGCGATTACCGCCACAACCAAACACGCAAAATATTTTACCATTGCTTACTTCTTTTACGCTTTCTAGTATATTTTGTAGCCCATCGGGTGTATGCGCATAATCAATCACCACGCTTGCGCCGTTTTCAAGTCTAATAACATTTATTCTACCCGACACAAAGTCCATAGTATCAAGTCCGCGTTTTATTGTTTCTAAATCTATCCCCAATTCATAACACGCCAAAGCGCTGGAAATTGCGTTGTAAACATTGAATTTTCCTATCAATTTTGTATCAATTTGCGTGTTTTTGTCACCAATTTTTAGATTATACTGCGAACCATTTATATCAAACTTGATATTATCTGCCATTGCATATGCATTATTTAGTCCAAAACTTTTGACACAAAAATCATCGCGTTTGCAATTTTGCATAGCAAAATCAATATTTTTGCCTATTTTGTCATCATTATTTACAACTCCTACTTTACAATATTTCGGTTTTATGAAATCGCTTTTTGTTTTTGCATAATTCTCAAAAGTTCCAAAGAAATCTAAATGGTCTTGCGTAACATTCGTAAGTATGCCAACATCAAATTTTAACCCGTTTATTTTTTGTAAGGCAATCGCGTGCGCGCTTACTTCCATAACAACGACATCTACATTTTCATCAGCCATTTGTCTAAATATCTTATGCAATTCAATCGGGTCTGGGGTCGTAAGCGCATTACTAAAATGCTTGTCACCTATCACTACACCGATTGTGCCGATAACTCCCACTTTCTTACCCGCACACTCCATAATATTTTTTATCATATAAGTGCTTGTAGTTTTGCCATTTGTACCCGTTATGCCTATCAATTTAAAATTTTTGCGTGGGTTGCCGTAAAAATTTGAGGCAATTATTCCAGTTGCTTTTCGTGTATCTTCAACCAAAATTTGCGGAATATCTATGTCTAACAATTTTTCCACAACCAAACAACTAGCACCTTTTTCTTTTGCTTTTTTGGCAAAATTATGTCCATCAACTTTTGTTCCATTTATACAAATATAAGCATAATCCTGCTTAACATTTTCACTACTTATTGTAATTCCTGAAATATTGATATTTTTATCATCAAATTGATTTTTTATCTCTAAACCATTAAAAAGTTGTTCTGCTTGCATAAATACCTCTCAACAAATCTATAAATTTATTATATTACTTTTTCATTTTGAAAAGTTACAAAATACACAAAAACATTGATTTTTAACAAAAAAACGCAAAAAATTGCGTTTTTTTACACTTTTTTATGTTTTTATCATTATTATTGCACCCTCAAACAACTTTTCGCCCGCTGGAATATTTTGCCAAGTCACATAATCGCCCTCGCCATCAATCTCGTATTCTAGTTTCATTTTTTTAATCAAACTCACCGCCTCTGTAATCGAAAGTCCAACTAAATTTGGCACTTCAATAGTAGGCTCCAATTTTTTTAAATCTTCTGTTAAATTTGTAGGTTCCATATTTAGATAATTAAACATACCACTAAAAACTTGCTTTGCATACGGTGCTGCAACCATACTACCATAATATACCCCAGTCCCTGGCTCATCGACACAAAGAAGCAAAGCATACTTTGGGTTTTCAACTGGATAGCACCCCACAAAACTTGATACATACTTTCCGCTCGCCACATGACCATTTTCATATTTTTGCGCAGTACCCGTTTTTCCACCTATGCGGTACCCTGGAACAAAACTATACATTCCTTTTGTGCTAACTACTTGTTCCATCATAAGTGCCACTTGTTTAGAAATTTGGGAGTCCAAAACTTTGCGCCTAGCTACACTGCCAAATTCCTTTGTCACCCCACTAGATGTAGTAATTGCGCTCACAAAGTGCGGAGTATAAAGTGTTCCATTTAATACTGAACATACACCAGTAATCATCTGCAAAGGAGTGACTGCAACTGCTTGACCAAAAGAAATACGCGCTAAGTCAACATTTTTTACATTATTTTTATTCATCATTATGCCTGCGCTTTCGCCAAAAAAATCTACACCTGTTGCTTCACCTATACCGAATTTTTGCAAATATTCATATAGTTTGTCTTTTCCTAATCTCAAACCCAAGTCCATAAAAACGCTATTGCAACTATTACAAAGTCCCTCGGTTAATGTCTGCGAACCGTGTCCGCGTGTGCGCCAACACTTGATTTTTTCGCCATCAACGATTCGATAACCTGGGTCAAAAAATCGTTCTTCTGGGTTGGTAACCCCCTCACTTAAAGCGGAAGAAATGGTAAATAATTTAAAAGTACTGCCCGGCTCATACACATCAACAATATTTATATTTTTGCTGTATGCAAGTAGTTTTTCCACATCATCGCGCGGTGGATTGTTGAGGTCGAAACTCGGTTTTGCGACCATACCCAAAATTTCTCCATTGTTTGGGTCCATAATGATAGCCGTTACACCTTTTGCTTGTTGTTCATCTAATGCACGCGCACACACGCCCTCTAATACTTCTTGAATTTGTGCATCGATAGTAAGCGTAATATCACAGCCTGCAATTCCCGCTACAAAACTAGTGGTTGCGTTTGAGAGTTCCAAACCTGTGATTGTACCTTCGGTCAACGCCTTACCATTTGTGCCTGTTAGGAAATTATTGTAATACGCCTCCAACCCCGCTTGCCCTACATTGTCAATAGTGGTAAAACCTAACACGCTAGTGAGCATATCTCCATATGGGTACTGTCGCGTGCTGGTTTCACCCAAATAAATTCCATCTACATTTGCAGATAAAATCTCTTTTGCGGTTTCCATATCTACTTGCGATTTTATTAAACTTTCGGACACATTTTTCTTGTTTGCTTTTTCTAGCACTTTATCATAACTAACGCCCAATTTTTCACTCAAAAGTGAGGCAACTCGCTCGGCATTTTTTACATTACTTGCTCGCACATAGACATTGTAACTTGTATAACTAGAAGCAAGTATATTTCCATTTCTATCTAAAATATTTCCACGCAACCCGCTGAGGCTTAGACCTCTTGTCCACTGAGAAATTGCACGCGTTTGCAGTCCTTTTCCTTGTATAATTTGCACTACAAAAAGTTTGCCCATAACGCATAGAAAAAGAAAAGTTATTACGCATATAACGCATAATAACCTCTTTTGTAATGATGAAATTGAATATTCTTTTTTCAAATACGCCTCCACGGCACATTTCTATCTACCAAATAAATATGAAATAAAACTTGAAATTCTGTTGAATACATTGTCGCTTGTCGTAATATTTGATGGATTAGTTGGGGTAATGTCAATAGTTGTGCCACCGTTTAGGTCTTTCATTCCTTCGGGAACGGTACCTGTTTCGGTGGTAATTTTTCCATTTAAGTCTTGTAACTCTTTTTCTTGCGCAAAAATTCCGTCTTGCGTTGCATCAATATCGCGATTGATTGCGCCTATGGAAAATATATTGCAAATAATCAAAGCAAGCAACAATACCGCGCAACACACGCCTGTCGTTAACCACAACTTCATTCGCCCATCCATTTTGTTTTTTTGCTTAGCAACAGATTTAGTTTCGTAAGACTTGATTTCCAAAGTCGGCGAAGTTGTGGGAGTTTCCACTACATCTTCATAGCGCTTACGCATTTTATTTAGACTATCTGAGTCACCAAAAAACGGATTTGTAATGGTTTCCACATTCCTTTTTGGGGTAGATTTTGGAGTGGAAACATATGCTTGCCTATCTATTTCATCGTAAGCCTTTTGTAAATTTTCAGCCTTGTGCGAATTGTCAAATCTCTCCACTTCGCGTTCAATTTCGGTCTTTGTAGGCTCGGTATTTTCCTTTACCCTTTCATCTATTAAATCTAAAATGTTTGTCGTTGGTCGCTCAATGGTAGTAGTACTTGTGCCATCATCTTCTTTATATGACATAATAATATACTCCTATTTTTTTAAATTTATCACAATTTTTCCAGTACTCTCAATTTTGCACTATGCGCGCGCGGATTTTGCTCACATTCGTTCTCTGTTGGTAGTAATGGTTTTTTATTGATTAATTTCACCTCGGCGTGATGATGACATACGCAAACGGGTAATTTTTTATCACAAATACAGTCGCTACTGAGGTAATTAAAAGCTTCTTTGACAATTCTATCTTCCAACGAATGAAATGTAATAATTGCAAGTCTGCCACCCGTACGCAAACCATCACGCACCATACTGATTATCGCTTCTCTTAGACTATCCAACTCGCCGTTTACCTCAATTCGTATTGCTTGGAAAACACGCTTTGCTGGATGTCCCGCACTAAATCTAAATTTTGCTGGTACAGCATTTGAGATAATATCACTAAGTTGTTTTGTAGTCTTGATTGGTACTTTTTTGCGCTCAGTGCAAATAGCTCTTGCTATACTTTTTGCAAACTTTTCCTCACCATAATCACGAAAAATTCGTATCAAATCTGCTTCGCTATATGTATTTACCACAACCTCAGCGGTAAGTTTTGCAGTGCTATCCATAGCCATATTCAACTCGCCATCGTGCATATAACTAAAACCGCGTTCTGCATTATCAATTTGATAACTACTTACGCCCAAATCTAGCAAAATTCCATCAAGTCCGTCAATGTTATTTTCCGCCAGTACTTGTTTGAAATTTTTGAAATTGCTATGAGCAAAAATCATATGGCAATCGTTATTTTTGAGATGTTCACTAGCAAAATTTATGGCTTCTGTGTCCAAATCAAACATAACTAGCCCGCCTGTTTTATCTAAACGCTTGGCAATTTCGCCACTATGTCCGCCCCCGCCGAGAGTGCCGTCCATATACCAGCCGTTAGGTCGAATATTGAGCGCTTCTATACACTCATTCAATAAAACTGAAATATGTTTAAATTCCATAACACTCTCCTTTTAAAATGCACTTATGCCTATCTATTTTTTCTACTAGACTTCGCAAATTTCTACTAACTTGCAATTTACTTGGTCACAACTAGTTAACAAATACTTGATACCGTTTTGCACTAGTTCCAGTTTGCAACGGCAATTTTTACCGTGTAAATGGCCATAGACTACTGTATCAACCTTGTACTTTTCACACAGCCTAGTAAAGTCCGATGGCAACATTTTTGCATTGAACGGCGGATAGTGTATCATTACTATTTTTTTGTCACCTTGCTGATACAACTTCTCCATTGCCTGCAAACCTAGTTCCAGCCTAATAAGTTCGCGTTTGTAGATTTTTTCATCTTCTTCGTCTTTAAAATTTTTTTCGGGTACAGTCCAGCCACGCGTACCACAAACCACTACCCCCTCAAATCGCATTGCATCATTTTGCAAAGCATAAAGATTTGGCTTCAACGCTCCACGCACGGCGGTAATAGATTTCCACCAGTAATCGTGATTGCCACGCGTAATAATCTTTTTACCTTTTAAATTTGCGATTAAATCAAGGTCGGCTTGCGCTTCTTCGAGGTACATTCCCCAACTAATATCTCCCGGTATTAGCACCAAATCATCTTCGCTGACTTTTTCCGCCCAGTCCGCACAAATTCGCTCGAAATGGTTTTCCCAGCCCGGACCAAATATATTCATCGGTTTTTCAACATTAGTTGAGAGATGTAAATCACCTATTGCAAAAATTTTCATATCGATTCCTCATTTATAATTATAATCAAATAAATGTTAAATTGCAAGCATTTCACCTAAACTATCGCAAAAATAAAAAGATACGCCCTTGATAGAGCGTACCTATTGTAGAGATAAATCTTATGGCATTTGTCTAAGTTTCGTTAACATTCACTACGGCGATTGGATTTGTCGATGGGAACAATGGCATTTCAAAGAAGCCTTGACAAACATTTGTCGAAAATTCTTGACATTGAGGAATGTGACAATAACCATAACTAGGCACTAACAATTCAGTTTCAGCGACAATTTTGATAATCATCATCACACAGCCCTCAACGGTAGCGATGTTTTCATCGAAAGTTGCTTGCGCTATGATTGCGCTTGCGACCAACTCCACTTTGTATGGAATGATTGACGCTTGCGGTAAAAATAGCACTACATCTTGCGGTAAAGACAATACACCTGTTGCTACACCTTGAACATTGTTTGCATCGGTATAAACAATCTCGATAGGAATATTAGCCGTAGCAGAAATGTGCGCAAAATTTGGTCGGTCATCAAAACGCGTAATAACTACATTTGTTAGAGTTGGTAGCGTTGTTGTGCTTGATTGCCCAGACACAAAAGTCAACGGATAAGTTGGGTTTGCAGGAGTAAAGTTTGAAAGTGCGATTTGAGTATCTGTAATGTGTTGTTGTTTTAGACACGCATCAAATACTTTTTTCACTTGAATACAAACCTTTTCGCATAATCCGCGCAATGGGTTGCCGTTGATTGGCCCTGGTATCTGCTCAGTCCTAATACCTGAGAAAAAAGACATAATTACCTCCATAAGATTACCCGTACATTATAGATTATGAAATAGTGATTGATTTTGTTAAAATATTATAACTTAATTTGAAATTTTACTAAAATACTAGTAATTTACCCCCAAAAAAGAAAAAGGCAAAAGCCTTTTACAATAAAATACAAATAATTCCACCTTTGCCTTCGTTTACAATTCTCGTTAGAGCCTTGCGCATTTTCTTTTGCGCTTCAAGAGGCATTGCATTGATTTTACCTGAAATACCATCGCTCATCAGTTGGTGCATTGTCTTGCCAAACATATTCGTTTCCCAAATACCGTCTGGGTTTTGCGTTGCTTCCGATTTGAGATAATTTACTAAGTCTTGTGATTGTTGCTCACTACCTACCATAGGGCTAACCTCGGTTTCCAAATCTACGCGCATAATGTGCAGACTCGGCGCAGTCGCTTTTATGCGCACGCCGTAACGATTGTTGCCCTGCTTGACTATTTGCGGTTCTTCTAATTCTAGTTCATCAAAACTAGGTTGCACCACGCCGTAACCAGTTTCATTCACTTGCTCCAAAGCGGACTTCATTTTGTCGTAATGCACTTTTGCTTGCGCAAGAGAGCGAATTTGAGAGATTAAGTCAAAGTCATTGTTGATATTCATTCCACACTGCATACTCAGTACTTTGTAAAAAAGGTTTTCCTTTGGCACAAGGTCGTACATAATCCGCCCTTGTCCCATTTCGACTGCGCTCAAAATTAACGGCTCAAACGCTTCGCTTTCCTCAAACATAACTGCGCCTTTGTCAAATTCGCCAATTTTAGTCACATTTGCACTCACTCTGCGCAATTCGTTTGCAACCTCAGTGATAATTTCATTTTCAAAAGGTAATGCAGTCATCCACTGAGGCATATTGATTTCTACGCTCACGATAGGAAATTCTTGTAAAATTTTATCAAAAGTGCTAGCGACATCTTCTTGATTTAATTCCTGCGCATTGATTGCAAGCACGCCTACATTGTATTTTTGTTGAAGGCTTGTCACCAACTCCTTAGTTTCTGCCGATTTTGGTTTTGCGCTGTTTACTACCACAACAAAAGGTTTGTTATGCTCTCGCAATTCGCGCACAAGGCGTTCCTCGGCTGGCACATAATTTTGTCTTGCGATTTCACCAAAACTACCATCCGTTGTAAGCAAAATCGCCACATTACAGTGTTCGGTCACTACGCGTTGTGTGCCTAATTCGGCAGCCTTTTCAAAAGGCATTTCTTCTTGCGACCACGGCGTTTTTACCATTCGGGCTTTGCCGTCTTGAATATGCCCTTGCGCGCCCGCAACAAGATACCCCACGCAGTCAATCATTCGCACATTTGCAAGCACATTGTTACCTAAATCTACACGAACGGCTGTTGCTGGTACAAATTTGGGTTGTGTAGTCATTATAGTTGCACCATCTGCGCTTTGTGGCAATTCATCAAGGGCGCACGCGCGCAAATTTTGTTCCGATATATTAGGCAAAACAAATTGCTCCATAAATTTAGTGATAAAAGTCGATTTTCCCACGCGCACTGGTCCCACAACACCAACATAAAGGTCGCCTTTTGTGCGGGTCGCAATGTCGTGATATATATCATAAGGGTTCATAAGTTCCACTCCTTTAACAGTTTACTTACCCTAATGTATGACTTTAATTTTGCTTATAGAACATTTACAAAATAAAAAAACGCACTTTATCTAGTGCGAGTTTTTATCAATTATTCATTTTTAGCATCGGTTTCTAGATAATCTGCTTCAAGCAGTTTACCGATAAAGTGGTAATATGGTGTGCTTCCATCTTCATCAGTTACTGAATAGTTTGCGTAGTGCATATAGTAGTGTTCGTTGTATTTCACAAAGTAGAAAATCATATTGTTGCCAACATCAAAGTTGTTTACAATGTCACTCTTTGGAGTGTTTGCGCTAGGCACCATTGTACTAGCCTCGCTATTTGCTGTTGTGTAGTTTATGCTTTTTAAAGTACTATCCGCAATGTAGTAAAGTTTGTCACCTTGAATAGATACAAGTTTGCTGATTACATCACTGCTGGCAATTTTTATAGGTGCTTCGTTTGCTTGCTTAAAGTAAGTGTTTGTACCATCGTAGTAGCAAATTGACTTTGCGTACTCGCTTGCAACAAGTGTGTAACTAGAAATTTTTGAAGTATAACTATCACTAGTAGATACAGGCAATGCAGAAATTTGCGTTTCGCTACTTGCGCTCAAAGTATTGTCCAAAGCATATACATATGGCGCTTGACTAGGGTTTGCAGAAATTTCTTTTGTGTAGTACAAGTATTCTCCACTTGTGCCTTTTATGGAATAAGTTGCGTTTTCTTCGCTCAAAATTGTAGCAGTTTCCTTTGTGTTAAGGTCAAAAGCCTTTAAAACCGTACCAGTTACGCTACTGTTTGCCTCATTTTCAAGAGTTTCGGTAAAGTAAATTTTGTGGTCGATAGTAGCCACGATATCGGTACTATTTGTGTATTTCGGCATAGCAACGCTTGTAGCCTTTTCGGTCAAAACTTTTTGCTCACGAGAGTTGCCCTTGATTGTAGTCAATACAACTTTTGTGTCATCTTTTACTAATTGATAAACTGTGTCGCCGATTTGGTACATAGTCATAGTTACTTTTGTATTTTCCGCTTTTGAGTCGTAAATAAGGTCAATTCCACCAGAACGGTCCAGTCTAGCGCGGTAAAAATGCAAGTATGATGACATAACTTTTAAATCACCATCTTTGAGGTGGTTTGGTGTGGTATAATAAATGTAATCACCAAAGATAAATAAGTTTGAATACTCAAAACCCGCTACCTTTGGCACAATGATTTCCAAATCGTTTAATTCTTGCTTTTTATCGGTCTTTTTTACGCCCTCATCATCGTATTCAACATTCTTTTCAGTCACTTTACCTTGATTGAGTTTTACACGATAAATAGCAGATTGCTCAACTTTGCCATATTCGTTGGTTGTGCCAACATCGCTAGTGTCTATATAACCATTTGTAAAATATAAGTAGTCGCCCTTTTGCACGGCAATACCACCGTTTCCATACACTGTGTCGGTAGTCGCTGGGTTGTCACTCAATTTGCCTAGCCCGCCACAAGCCGCGAAGCCAAACACAACCACAGCAAATAACGCTAAACACATAGTGCTTCTTTGTAAAATTTTTGAAATTTTCATCTAGTACTCCTTAAAGTTAGCGAAAGTAAGTTTGCATAAAACATAACTTTCTATAATCTAATTTTTTAAGCATTGCCCATCACACAACAATGTTAAACTATCATATAATAACATTAATTCGAGTTTTAGTCAATTAATTCACGGTAAATAAAAGGATTTTTTGATATGAAAAAGTTTGAAATAGATGACAATTCTAGTTTTACCCCCACTCTACCCGCAAGCGAAACTCAAAATAGCGGTTTTGACTTAAATAAAGTATTGCAAATTTTGCAAAAATTAAACATAACGGGCTTGTTTAAGCCTCAAAATATTGAAAAACAGCAAGAGCAAATGCCTCATATTCAGCCAAATTTAATGGCGGGACAAAACTTGCGCAAAACGGTCGATACTATGCAAGCACATAGGCAATTTGTGGAAAATATGCGCGAAACAAAAAAGGAATAGCAATGCTATCCTTTTTACTAAATTTTTAGTCTAAAAAGTTGTGGTCACCACTGTCGGTGGCTTCATTTACATTTGTATTGTTAGTTTTTTGAAATTTTGCGGTAATCACTTTGCCTTGAACCAAGTTATAAGGAATATCAACACTCAATTTGTTGTATGCAGTTAAATCTGTGCCATCGCTCGCGAACCAGCCCATAAAAGTGTAGCCATTAAAGGCAATCGCGCTGAGGTGAACTACACTTGTTTCATCTTCGGTATCAAAGCCATTTACGCGCGCCTCACCGCCAACTGTCGCATATACTGCGACATTTTCGATTTGCGTACCGCCACTGCTAATCACTGGTTCTTTGAGATTTTGCGAAAGTGTACCTACCGAAATTTTGAGAGTGATAGGTTTGTAAATTTCCTCAAACTTTATCAAAAATACATTTGTGCTATCTTTTGCGTAGTATGTAATTTTGCACGCAGAACCCGCTTTCCAAATATTAGCCATATAGTAGCCGATTTCGATTTCTACATTGTCAACGGTCACTTTGTACACGCGGTCGGTCGTACTGGTTGGCGCTACCATTACACTTACCACGCCATTTTGAGTGGCTTGCGTAACGGTTGCGCTACCGCCCTCGACTGTTGCTGTAACTCCGCTCTCTATCTCAAAATATGCTACTAGTGTACTATTTGCGGAAATATTAAATTGTATAGGGTTTTGCGTGACCTCTTTTGAGTTTAACACAAATTTACTAAATTTGTAGCCACTATACGGCACTGCGGTGATTGTCGCTAACTCACCCTGCCCGTACTGCGTTTTCGCGCCGACTAGATAGCCGTTGCTATCGCTTGTGGAAGATGCGAGAGTGTAACCATTAAAAGTCCATTGTGCGACCGCTACTTGGTCGCTCCCCCAACTCCAAACAGTGTCCGCAGTGATAGCGGTAGAGCCGATTTTCCAACTTGCGGTATAGCCTTCGCGCGTTGCGCTAGGAATAATGCCGATTTTTTGCCCAGTGGTGACTTGTGTTGATACTATATCACCTGTACCGCCGTTGTAATCAAAACGCAAGTTGTATGTGCAAGGTCGTATCATACTACTATCTAGTGTGATTTTGCATATGCCAACGGTGGCGTAATAATAGCGATAAGTGCGGGATATAGAATGAATTATTTTTCTTATAGTTGAATCTGTAGTAAAACTAGAGCCTGAACGGTTATATTTTAAGTAATCAATATAAGTACTACTAGAACTCATATATGAAGTGCATTTGCTTAGAGCGGTAGATTGTGCGGAACTTAAACTAGAATAATCTTCATTAATGCTCCCGAAAGTAGTGCCAAAATTAGCCTCGTTATTGCCCGTGCCAGTTACAGACCATACAAAGCGCGCATTAAAAGCTTCATTTACCCATTCATAACCCGATTTTAAATTCAACCTAAATCCCCCATCCCAAGCATAGGTTGGATAATCAGACTCATATCGTTTAAATACATATGGCGCATCTATTGTACAACTACTTATGTATGTATTATCATAGTAAACTTGTACTTGAATAGAATTATTAGTACTACAAATATCAGTTACTGTCACCACCCCTGAGGTTTCGCTGGCATTTGCAGGAGAGTCTGTATTGTCTAAAAATACAGAATGTTTAGAGGCTAAATAAGCGCCCCCCCCCCCCTAAGATTAGCGCTAAAACAACCGCTACAATCAACGCACTAATAGTGACTTTTTTCTTTGTGCATTGCATAATTTTTCTCTCCTAATTTTTATTTTTTGAGCGCAAAATATAGTAATTTTGCGAGTCAAAGTTGCCCGAATATTGTTAATTAATTATAACTTATTTTGCGCAAAATCTCAAACAAAATTACATAGTTTTTGTAAAATTTTGCAAAAATTTTGAGTTTTTTCGCTATTTTTTGATAAATATGGACATTTTTGAACTTTTTTCGCAATAAAAAATGAAATTTTTGAGATTGCCCCGCTACGCTCGCAAAGACAAGAGGTAGAGATTGCCGCGGTCACTGCGTTCCCTCGCAATGACAAGTTCGTACGCGCTAGCGTTAACCGTTCTATTTGGGATGAGTGAATTATTGTTATATTAGAAAGGTTAAGTATTAACACAAGTACGGAACTGTCATTGCGAGCGTTAGCGCGGCAATCTAAATGAAAAAAAAAGAGGTAAACAAAAAAAGCCCGCGCGGGCTACATTTTGATATTTTCACCAGTTTCGGCACTTTGGTACATTACCCAGTAGCCGTTTTGGTCGGGCGCGTTTAGGTCCAAAGGCAACCACTGGCAATATTCTGTGAGACTATTTGGTGGCGCGGTGCTACGCGAATTTGCAGGTATGCCATAGCACAAGTGAGTGACTACCCCGCCGTCATAGAGTTTGCCCAAAATATAATGGCTATCTCCATTTTGCGAATAACTCACCTTTACCCACTCGGTGTTTTCCACCAAATCTTCCAGTTCCTTGAAATGAGGGAATTTTGCAAAGAGTTCATCTAGTTGAGGTTGAATGAGGGCGTAAAAATTTTTGTTTTGCTCCACAAAGTCTTGTTTTTCCTCTGGTAGCGGTTCGGGTTCGATAGGCACTTCGGCTAGGGTTTGCAAGTCTTGTTTGTCTAGTTCGTTATCTATCACTGCATCAAGTTCGGTATCGCTGATTTCGCTAAACAAATCACTAAAAGTATCACTTCCGCCCGCGTTGTGTCCGCTGGCAATTCCTTGCACATAGCCGTTTGTAGTATAAGCAAGTAGAACGGTGATATTCTCGTTCGCTGGCGCGCCAACGATTTTGAAGTTGTAGTCTTGCGGTTCCTCTACATCGTTATAAACAAATTTTTTATCACCGATTTTGATAGCAAGAGTTACAGGCAAAATATCGCGTGGCACATTGAATACGCGCAAAAGCCCTGTCATATTTCCTTCGCCTGTGAGAGTGATTAAACCGCGCACGGGTTTTGGCTCAAAATTGTGGTAATCGGCTATTTGGCTGATAATAATATTTTTGGTAATCATCATTTATCCTCACTTTTCTATTTATATTATATATTACGGAAAAATAAAAAAGTTGATAAAAACTTTTCCTTTTAAAAAGAAAAACCGCTAAATTTGCAAATTTTTAGCGATTTTGGAAGATAAGTTTCTATTTCAATAAATTTTTTGCTTGCAGTTTGTTTGTTAACAATATATAATTTTCTTTTTCTAGGCTCTCCGCCCTCGCGGTTGGGCTGATACCTATTTCATTTAATATACTATCTATTTCCGCGCGCGGTACTCCTAGACCTTGCATAAGGTTGTTTGAAAGTGTTTTTCTGCGCATAGCAAAGCACATTTTTACCACTCGCGAAATTTGAGTGATATTTTGCACTTGTTTTTGGTCTATCTCGATATGCACTACGCTACTATCAACATTTGGTTGTGGATTAAAAAGTTTTCGCGACACATCGCGCGTTTTTTGCACCTTGCCATAAAGTCCTAGCACAACTGAAATACCGCCGTAGTCCTTTGTACCTGCTTTTGCGCAAATGCGGTCAGCAAGTTCTTTTTGAAGCATTACGGTGATACTTTTTATCGGCAGACCGCTTTCTATCAAGTAAAATATAATCGGCGTACTAATGTAGTATGGCAAATTTGCCACCACTCTAAACGGCTGATTGTTAAATTTTGATGCGATTTCCTCTTTTTTTACTCTCAAAATATCGCAAAACATTACCTCGACATTTGAGTATTTGCTTAAATTCCCTTCTAAAATTGGTCTTAGAGTTGTATCAATTTCCACCGCTAACACCTTGCCCTTTGTGCTTTGTGCGATTTGGCTTGTTAGCGCTCCCGCTCCTGGTCCGATTTCTAACACATTGTCATTTTCACAAATTCCAGCATCGCCACAAATAGCGCGCAATAAATTTGTGTCGGTCAAAAAGTTTTGTCCAAATTTCTTTTTAAATTGAAAATCAGTTGTTTTCATCAAATATCCTCATTTTTTCAAAAAATCTATAAGCTTTTTGGGTGGTAACTTTTTCCACTTCTGCTAGCGAAATACCCTTTACCTCGGCAATTTTTTGCGCGACAAATTCGACTAGTTCGGGGCGGTTAATCTCGCCTCGGTGAGGCTCGGGTGCAAGGTATGGCGCATCGGTTTCCACCATTAATCTATCAAGCGGAATAAATTTTACCGCTTCGCGCAACGCTTCTCGATGCTTAAAAGTAACCAAACCCGTTATCGAAATCATAAGTCCCAAATCAAGCGCGCGCTGTGCAATTTCCGTATCGCCCTCAAAACAATGAATTACACCCGCCCTGCATAAATCTTTGTGGTTTGCATAAAAATCGAAAAAGTCCTCAAAACTATCACGAATGTGAAAAATAATCGGCAAGTCAAATTTGTGCGCCAACTCCATTTGGCGGAGCAATACTTCAAACTGCTTTTGTTTGTTGTCCGTTCCGTAGTGATAGTCAAGACCGATTTCACCGACTGCTACGACTTTTTCGTTAGCAAGGTTTGCCTCCAACCAATTTTCAGTTTCAATATTGTATTCGCTTGCATTTTCTGGGTGAACACCTAATGCGCAAAAAATATTTTGATTTTCAGCGACTAATAGACTAGTCTTGCTCGAATCTAGTGAAAAACTAGGGCAAATTATTCGATTTACCTTGCCATTTTTGCAGTTTTGCACTATTTCATCTAAGACTGGTGCTAATTTTTCATCATTAATATGTGAATGAGTGTCAATCAACATTTTTGCTAATTTTCTCCTAAAAAATAAGGTTTGTGGTTTGAGTTTTTAGCAAACTTCCCCTATTCCTATATAATTATATATATTATAGCAAATTTAAGTCGAATAGTAAAGTTATAAGTGCAAATTAATTTTCATAAGTTATTGTATGCGTAAAATTTGGTTTTTTATGGTGCTGGCGAGTTTGGTTACTCTGCTTTTTGTTGACCCCGAGCAAAGTATAAACGCAATGATGAATGCTGGTAGCGATGCCGTGACACTTTCTATCAAACTTTTAGGTATTTATGCAGTTTGGTTAGGGATTATCTCTCTTGTCGATGCGTGTGGTTTGGGCGAAAAGTTGGCAAACCTACTCGAACCTTTAATCGACTGGCTATTTGGAAAAACTGATAGCGAAACAAAAAAATATTTAGCAATGAATATGTCAGCAAATATTTTAGGTATGGGCAATGCTTGTACACCAACTGGCATCAAGGCTATGCAAGGTTTGGACAAGCAAAACAACAGCACAACTGCAAATGTAGCAATGATTATGTTGATTGTGATTAATGCAACTAGCATACAATTAATACCCACTACAATACTTGGCTTACGCGCGCAATATGGAAGCACAACAAGCAGTGATATTATTTTACCTACTCTTATATCAACTGCGGTATCTACAATTTTAGGCGTAATGCTTGTTAAAATTTGTGCAAGATTTAAGAGGCGGAAACACAAATGAGCGTAAGCGTTTTTATTACCCCAGTACTCATAATTTTACTTTTGCTATATTGCGCAAAAAAGAAAGTAAATTGTTACGAAACTTTTGCAAATGGCGCAAAAGGTGCTTTGAGTTTGTGCGCAGATATTTTACCTTTTTTGGTGACAATTTTTATTGCAATACAACTTTTTCGCGTAAGTGGGCTTGCGGGTTATACGGCAGATTTTTTAGCCCCCGTAATGGAGTTTATAGGCATACCAAAAGAACTAACCGAACTAATGATAATACGCCCATTTAGTGGTAGTGGTAGTCTAGCAATTTTGGAACAAATTTATCGAGATTTTGGAGCGGATAGTTATATCGCAAGATGCGCTAGTACAATTATGGGCAGTAGTGAAACTGTATTTTATGTTGCCACGATTTACCTAAGTCAAACAAAAATAAAACGCCTACTATACGCAATACCAGTTGCTTTAATTGCGTGTTTAGCAAGTAGTATTGTAGCGTGCCTAATTTGTAGGATTATGTAATAGTTTATAAAGTACTATGCAATGCATAATACATTGCATAGTACCTATGCATAGTACTATATTTTTCGTGATTTTTGGCTTAGTTAAGGGCTTTTTGTAAGTTTTAAATTTTATTGCATAATACTTAAACAAAAAAAGAGGCGCTTATCTAAGCACCTCTTTTTACTATTGAGTTATTTCATTATTTTCTGCTTTTGGCTGATAAATACGAAATTTTAATTTCCCATTTTCTGTATCAGCATCAACAGTAACTTTTGCCCCACTCACTAACTTGCCTGACAAGATTTCATCGGCGAGTTTGTCTTCAATTTCTTGTTCGATTACTCTACGCAATGGTCTAGCACCATAGTCGGCTGTGTAACCTTTTTGAACTAGATATTTCAACGCTTCTTCTGTAAATTTCAATTCTACATTTTGCGCTTGCAATTTCTTGACAACTTTTGTAATCAATAATTTCGCAATGTGCGCTAGTTCTGGTTTTGACAACGATTTAAATATTACAATCGAATCAATACGATTTAGAAATTCTGGTCTAAACATTCCCTTAATTGCTTTGTTTAAAATTTCGCTTGCTTCTTCATCAAGACTAGCGATTTTTTGTTCATCTTCTTCTTGCTCGTATTGTTCACGATTTTTCTTATATTTAGGGTCGCTTACACCTGCGTTACTAGTCATAATAATGATAGTGTTTTTGAAACTTACTGTCCTACCGTGGCTATCAGTCAAACGCCCATCGTCCATTACTTGCAACAAGATATTAAATACATCAGGGTGTGCTTTTTCAATTTCATCAAATAGAATAATTGAATATGGCTTACGGCGCACTTGTTCGGTTAACTGTCCGCCATCATCGTGACCGATATATCCCGGAGGCGAACCGATTAATTTGCTCACTGAGTGCGATTCCATATATTCACTCATATCAAGTCGAATGATTAAGTTCTCATCATCAAACATAGCCTCAGCAAGCGCCTTGCTTAACTCTGTCTTACCTACACCAGTTGGACCTAAGAATAAGAATGTACCTATTGGTCTATTAGGGTCTTTCAATCCAGCACGCGCTCTACGAATTGCTTTACTAACTGCTACCACCGCTTGGTCTTGACCGATTACACGATTGTGCAACAAGTCCTCCAAATTCATAAGTTTGTCGCGTTCTGTTTCGGTCAATTTTGTTACTGGAATATGAGTCCACGCACTCACCACTCGTGCAATTTCATCGAATCCAATGCTAGGGCTTGTGTCCTTTTTCTCAAATTCTGCTTGCATTTGCTCAATTTCATCAGTAATTTTCTTGATTTCCTCACGAATTTGAGCGGCTTTTTCATAATTTTGCGCTACTACGGCTTCTTTTTTATCATTTTCAAGTCTATTTAACTCATCTTTCTTTTGCTTTAATGGGGTTGGCTCAGTAGCTCCGCTAACCTTTGCCCTACTACTTGCCTCATCTATAAGGTCGATTGCCTTGTCTGGCAAACTTCTATCCATTATATATCTATCACTCAAAGTTGCTGCCGCTTCAATCGCTTCATCAGTGATTTTTACATTATGGAACGCCTCGTAAGAGTCGCGCAAACCTTTTAATATGCGAATAGTTTGCTCAACTGTTGGAGGATTTACCATAACTGGTTGAAATCTTCTTTCAAGTGCTTTATCTTGTTCGATAAATTTTCTATACTCATCAGTTGTTGTAGCACCGATTGTTTGCAATTCACCACGCGCTAAGTATGGCTTTAACATATCGGCAGGGCTGATTTCTCCCTTGTCGCCACCCGCTTGTGCAAGTGTATGCAATTCATCTATAAACACGATAATATCTTTGTTTTGAGTAATGGTTTCAACTGCGTTTTTCAACTTTTCTTCCATACTACCACGATATTTTGTACCAGCCATAAGTGAACCTAATTCAAGTGAAAAAATAGTTTTGCCTTTTAATAAGTCTGGCACATTACCATTTACAATCGCTTGTGCCAAACCTTCGACAACGGCAGATTTACCTACGCCCGCCTCACCAATAAGCACCGGATTATTTTTTGTCTTACGACACAAAATTTCTATTACACGCGCAATCTCTTCTTCACGACCGATGACAGGGTCAACTTTCTTTTGTCTAGCCTTTAAAGTTAAGTCTGTACCCAATTCGAGCAACGCTTTTGGTAAAGTGCTACCCTCTTTTTGCTGTTCATTTGCATCACTTTCTGCAACTTCATCACCACTTTCATTGCGCAATGCATTTAAAACTTCGGCTTTTAGATTTTCAATATTGATATTAAATCCGCGTTCTAGCATTGTGAGAGCAGCGCTGCCGTTGCTAGCAAGTAAAGCAAGTGTCACATGCTCTGTGCCTACAAAAGTTTGTCCCAACCTTGCTGAAATTACTTGACTGGCGCGCAAAATTTCTTTTACAAGCGGAGTCAATTCAATTTCATCTAAATCAAGACTTGCGCCTTTGCGGACATTTTCATCAAACATTTGCAAGTAACTTGCTTGCGTTACGCCGTATTTTTTCAAAATCTTTGCAGATAAACATTCTTCTACCGAAACGATACCAAATAGCAAGTGTTCTGTGCCTAATTCGATATGTCCGCTTCGAGTCGCAAGTTCGCCTGCGTTTTTCAAAACTTTCTCAACTAACTGAGTAAATCCATTATTTTGTTGAAACATAATATTTACCTCCTATTTTTTACCTTCAATATTATCAATTTGTCTTTTTAGAGCGGCGGCATCTTCGTAGCGTTCTTCATTTACCGCACATTTCAACTGCTCGCGCAAACTATCGACTTCACTCGCTTTTGGCAAAGTGTTTTTCTTTAATTTGACGCGCTCAATAGGTGCTGGCTGGTCGGCAAAGAAATTTTTAATCGTTGGTTCGACCACTCCACAAAGATATTTATAGCAATCAGGACAATTTAATCTACCTGTCGATAAAAATTCTTTGCTTGTATAGCCACAAGTAGGGCAAGTCAAGACTCTGCGTGATGGCTTGCGCCTTGCAAACGCTACGGGAAAATCAAAAAATTCTCCTATCATTGGCTCTATAAATTCATTTAAGCCTCGCTCTTTTGATGCACAATCAGCACACAAATGCTGTTCGGTGCGCTGACCATTGACTTCAAGCAAAGTTAAATGAGTGGCGGGTTTACCACATTTATCACAAAAATACATACATTTATCTCCTTTTACGCTTTTAGTCCTTTTTTCATCAACACTTTGCGCAATATTTGCGCGCGGAGTTTATTTTCAAGTTTAAACGGGTTTGAAAGCGCTGTTGGACTGACCGCATCTTTCAAAGTTTCCGTTTCTGCCTTGCTCAATGTTTTTTTATTTTCTAATTCCTCCAAAATATAACAAGCATTGCGATAATCAATTTCATCGCCTAATTCTTGCATAAGACTACTAATCCATTCTGGCGTACTTTCGTAAACTCGCATAATTGATATATGTCCGCCACCGCCTCTCTTTGACTCAATTACATACCCACGCGCAAAATTAAAACGCGTTGACAACACATAATTGATTTGGCTAGGGGCAACATTAAAGTAATTTGCAAGTTCATTTCTACTAATATCCAAATGTTCAGCCTCGCCCAAAGTGTCTAGCAAAAATTCTTCGATAGTATCAGATATAGTGGACATTGCTTGTCACCTCTTTTTTATTTTTTGTCATTTTTAAGCCTCTTTGACTTTCTTTGACCTTTATATTATAATACTTAACTTTTCGTTTGTCAATAGTTTGTGACAACTTTTTTAAAAATTTTTCGCACAAATGTGCAAATTCAGTAAATTTGGCTTTTATATAATCATTCCCTGTTTTCTACTTTGTAATCAAGTTGATAAAATTTTCCATATTTTGCTTAGAACAAATGTTTTGACTTTTGTTTGTGAATGTGCTATATTGTATATGACTAGAAAAATTGCAAAAAATTGAAATTTTTTATACACTGTATAGTAAAAGGAGAAATATTTTGGACAGAGTTATTTTGCATTGTGATTTAAACAATTTTTACGCATCTGTGGAGTGTTCGCAAAACCCTATTCTTTGGACAAAACCTGTAGCAGTTACGGGCAATCCTCGCACAAGACACGGAATTATTTTAGCAAAAAACGAAGTGGCGAAAAAGTTTGGGGTCAAAACAGCGCAGACTATCTGGGAAGCAAAAAAACTTTGCCCAAATTTAATTTGTTTGCCACCTCAATTTGAATTGTATCAGCAATTTAGTAGGCGCGTGCGTGATATTTACAAGCGTTTTACCGACAAGGTCGAAAGTTTTGGACCAGATGAATGTTGGCTAGATGTCACTCATTCGCAAAAACTTTTTGGGAGTGGTGAGGAAATTGCCGATAAATTGCGCACACTTGTAAAACAAGAAACGGGGCTTACGATTTCAGTTGGAGTTTCTTTTAACAAATATTTTGCAAAACTCGGTAGCGATATGAAAAAGCCCGATGCTACAACTGTGATTTCGCGTGAAAATTTTAAAGAAAAAATTTGGAATTTGCCGTGCGATGTGCTTATCTTTATAGGTAAACGCACTTACCCAAAACTGCAAAAATTAAATATCTATACTATTGGTGACCTTGCGCGAGCCGATGAAAATTTGCTAAAAATTCACTTTGGGATTTTAGGACCTCAATACAAAAAGATTGCGAATGGCGAAGATTGTACAGAAGTAACGCATCAAGATTTTCTAGACGATACAAAATCGGTTGGCAACGGAATGACCGCTATACGCGACTTGGTTTCACGCGAAGAAGTGGAAACATTAGTGCTAACATTGGCGGAAAAAGTGACATTCCGTATGAGGCAAATGAATTTGTGTGGGCGCACTGCGCATCTCTCAATTAGAAACAGCGATTTAACGCACAATTCAAGGTCAATTACTGCACAAAAATCTACCGACAATGCGGAAGATTTTGCAAAAATGTGTATGCAACTTTTTGATACTTTTTGGGGTAAACTTGCTCCCTATTCTATCCGTTCAATACGCGTAAGTATGTCAAATTTAAGCCCTGCAAATCAGTCACAGCAAATAGATTTATTTGAATTTGAAAAATCCGAAAAACTCAAAAAACTAAACGCTAGCCTTGATAAAATTCGTGACAAATACGGCTATTATGCGGTTAGGCGCGCGAAGACCATTGAGCGCGATTTTATCAATTACTTTGAGGTTGATGAGGAAGAATAATCAAGTAAAACTTCGCTAAATTTAAAGCAATATATAAATATTTTATAATTGAATTTTGCGTTTTTAGACACTTTTTTAGTGTCTATTTTGTATATATTATATATGGGAAGGCGATTATTAATAAAAATTTGCAAAATTTCTAAAAAATTTAATAAAATTTGTTGACAAAACCTAAAAATTAATGTATCATTTGATTGTTATATCGCTTAACGGGGTGTAGCGCAGTTGGTAGCGCACGTGGTTTGGGACCATGGGGCCGGGGGTTCGAGCCCCTCCACCCCGACCATTAGTGATATAACACATTTGGCTCAGTAGCTCAGTTGGTTAGAGCGCCGCCCTGTCACGGCGGAGGTCGTGGGTTCGAGCCCCATCTGAGTCGCCATTGGGTGTGTAGATTATGCACCCTGCGACAAACTTTATTAAGGACTACACTTGCTTTTACAAGGGACTTTAGCTCAGTTGGTTAGAGCGTCCGGCTCATAACCGGATGGTCCAAGGTTCGAGTCCTTGAAGTCCCACCATAAAGCAAGTATAGTTTTAAATGGGACAATCGCTTGTTTTTTAACAAGCCCTGGTAGCTCAGCTGGTAGAGCAAAGGACTGAAAATCCTTGTGTCGGGGGTTCGAGTCCCCCCTGGGGCACCACTGATACTTCGGTATCGAAAGGGTCCTACTGCCCTACCAAATTAAGTAGATAATTTAATAAGCCGATTTATTCGGTAGATATGCTGGCGTGGCTCAATTGGCAGAGCAGCTGACTTGTAATCAGCAGGTTGAAGGTTCGATTCCTTTCGCCAGCTCCATTTTTAAGGCGAAAGCCTTTGTATGGGAATTTTCCAGAGTGGCCAAATGGAGCAGACTGTAAATCTGTTGTCGGAAGACTTCGGTGGTTCGAATCCACCAGTTCCCACCACACTAAAAATGGGCTCGGCTAAGCCAAAAACTCGGGTTTTTAAACAAATTTTGTTTGATTACCCGAGTTTCTTTTTATCTTAATTTTGACCTAAAAACTGTATCAAAACTGTGTCAAAATTAAGATAAGTCTATAAAAGCCCGCTACACACCTGATTGTGTGATAACTTTTGTTAAATTTTTTTAAAAGAATTATGTTAATCGTTTTGCTTTTTTCTAAAATTAGGTTATAATATTATATAAGTAAGTTTTAGGAGTAAGTTATGAAAGATTTGTACAAAATGTTACACCCAAAATCAGTCGCTATCGTTGGCGCTAGCGCAAAGGCTGGTTCTGTTGGTAACGAATTGATGAAACGCCTGATTGAGGCTGATTTTAACGGCAGTATTTACCCTATCAACCCTAAAAATTTGGAGGTTGAAGGTATTGCATGCTACCCTACTGTTTTAGATGTAAAAAAAGACATTGATGTTGCTATTGTTGCCGTACCTGCTGGCGCTGTGCTAGGAGTTTTGGAGCAATGTGCTGGCGCAAAAATCACTAATGCGGTGATTATTTCTAGTGGTTTCAAGGAAACGGGCGAAGAAGGCAAAATTCTGGAAAACAAAATAGCCGAATTTGCAAACGCTAATAATATAAACATTATCGGTCCAAACTGTCTAGGTATCGTAAATATGGCAGATGACATACGATTTAATGGCTGTTTTGCGCCTATCAAGCCCGTTGCTGGAACAATCGGGTTTGCCACTCAATCGGGAGCGCTTGCAAGTGGTATAATCAATATTTTGCCTACTCTCAATGTTGGTATTGCACAAATGGTTTCTCTTGGTAATCAATGTCAAATTAATGCGCTTGATGTACTTGAAATGTGGGAAAATGATGACCATATTCAGCAAATTTTGATGTATATGGAGTCAATTCCCGACCCTATTCGTTTCCGCGAAATTGCCACTAGGATTTCCTTCAAAAAACCTATTTTGATAATTAAATCTGGTCGTAGTGAGCGTGGTGCGAAGGCTAGCGTTTCGCATACTGGTAGTCTTGCTGGTGATGACACAACAGCAACGGGTTTGTTTGCGACAAGTGGAGTTATACGCGAATTATATTTGCGTGATTTATTCAATTCTGCGCAAGTGCTAGCAAAATGCCCTATTCCAAAGGGAGATAATTTGGCTATCGTTACCAATGCGGGAGGCCCTGGGATTTTGGCTACCGATACTGCCAACGACTATCAAATTCCGCTTGCAAATTTGAGCGACAGCACAAAGCAAAAGTTGCGTGATGTTTTACCACCGCAAGCAAGTGTAAATAACCCTGTCGATGTAATCGCAAGTGCTACCGCTGAGCAATATTGTGATGCAATGAAAATTTTGCTTTCTGCCCGCGAAGTTGATATTTTGCTAGTAATTTACCTTTACATTACTGGGAAAAATGATATTGCAATTACAAAATATTTGGAAGATTTAAAGAAAAAATACCCAAACAAGCCTATCGTTGCAGTCTATATGACTACACCTGATTTTGAGGACGAAGCACGCGCAACAATTCCAAACTGGGATATTCCTACCTTCCGCTTTATGGTAGATGCGATTAGAGGCATAAAGCGATTGGTTGAGCGCAAGGCCTTTTTGGAATCTGGCACAGAAAAAACACCTATCTTAAAAGTAAACAAAGATCGCGCACAAAAAATTTTAGACAATGCAAAAACGCAAGGAATTACGCAGTTAACAACAATGCAAAGTTTGCAAATTTTTGATGCTTATGGCTTGCCTCTACCTAAATTTGGGATTGCTCAGTCGCTAAAAGAAGCGAAAGACATTGCAAACCAAATCAGTTATCCAGTAGTTTTAAAATTATCAAGCAAGACTGTAACTCACAAGTCAGACATTGGCGGTGTAATCACAAATATTAAGTCCGATGAAGAACTTGGTTTTTGGTGGAATAGACTTGTAGATAGGCTCAATAAAGCGGGACTTGTGGATAGTCTTGATGGCATTGTGGTAATGCAACAAGTGCAGGGCGCAAATCGTGAACTTGTGGCTGGCGTTGTTAAAAAAGGCGATGTGCATCAAATGATGTTCGGTCTTGGTGGAATTTTTGTTGAGGCTTTACACGAGGTTACTTTCCGCCCTTGCCCACTTTCTATACAAGATGCTAGCGATTTAATCAATGGCACAAAGGCAAAAAATATAATGGGCTTTGTGCGTGGCGGTATGGCAACTGATATGCAAGTTGTAAAAGAAACTTTATTGCGTATGAGTCAATTAGTCACTGATTTTCCAGAAATAAACGAGATTGATGCCAACCCACTTATGATTGATGACAAAGGTAGATTGCTAGTCGTTGATGCGAGAATTGTATTGTAAGTAAAAATATTTTTTAAAAATATCAAGAAGCAGTGAAATAACAGTCTTCACTGCTTTTTCCGTATTTTAGGGCAAAACTATGCGTAAAACTGATTGCATAGTACATTGCATAGTACCAAAAAATGACTTTTATGGGGAAATATTTGGGCTAAACACTTTACGAATATACTGCACAAAAAATTTCAACTATTTTAAAGTTTAGCGCTATTTTTGTTTTACAAAACACTTAAAAAAGTATATACTTATTATGTAAAAACCATCAATAACTATTACCTATCAAATTTTAAAAAGGGGAATTTTTATGGTTGTATTTTATGTACTACTCGCCGTTGCCGTTGTGCTAGCGGGGCTATTTATTGGACTATGGTCAAGAGAACGACCTATGCTAAGTTTCTTTTTTAAGGGACTCGCTAGTGTCGCGGTAGTTAGTTTGGCAATTTATACTGCTTATATTTCAATGTTTGATACAAGCACAATTCTATTGATTATAGGACTAGTGTTTTGCTTATTTGGTGACCTTTCACTTGCTTTACCTGAATTGTGTGATGAAGAAAAACGCGCAAAAATTTACACTTGCGGAACAGTTTGTTTTGCGATTGCTCAAATTATATTTATAGTTATGCTTGCTTTGCTTGATACTCTAACTTTGTTTGGGTTGATTTTTGGAGTACTATTTGCTCTATCAATTTTTGTACTCAAAAAGCCCCTCAAACTTGACTTTGGCAAATGTCTAGTGCCTTCTCTCATCTATGCAATGCTTTTAGGGAGCAATGTGGCTGGCTCTATTTTGTTGATGTGTGTTTCAAGTTTTAGTATTTATAGTATTCTGCTTGCTATTGGCTTTGTATTCTTTGTTGCATCGGACTTGGTATTAAGCCTAATTTACTATGGAGGCAACACAAAACCTATTACTCAAAAAATCAATTTAGCGCTTTACTATATCGCTATCATTCTACTTGCGGTTAGTTTTGTTGCTATTTAAGGAGAATTTATGGAAAAATATTTTATCGCCTATGGCACAAATATCAACACTGCTGAACTAGCAAAAGCGTTCCCTGAGGTGAAAATTTTAGGCTATACTTACCTATACAACTACGCTTTGGAATTTGTGGGTTTTGATGGACACGCTGTCGCGACACTTGTAAAAAAGCACGGCGCAAAGACCCCCGTTGCCGTGTGGGATTTTCCAGAAGAATTGCGCTACACGATTGCAAATTATGAACCTTTCCCTTATATGTACAAAAAAATTAAGGTCAATGTAAAAATTGAAAAGCAAAAATTATCAGGTGTGGTTTATGTCACTAAACAAAAATTGCAACACGGCACACCTAGCCCTGAATATTTGCAAATTTTGAAGCAAGGTTACAAAGAGGCTGGCTTCGATGAAAGCCTAATTGATACTGCGCTAAAACAACAACCAAAGGACTAAATTATGCGTTATATTTTACCTGATTATGAAAATTGTTGCGTGAATGTAATGAGTTCGATTGCAAAGCATTTTGGCTTATATAATCCACACAACACACTATCTATTGTTGATAAAGAACTACAAAAAGGCTACAAAAATGTAGTCGTTTTGCTTTTAGATGGACTCGGTCAAAATATTTTGATGCAAGAAACGCCAAATGACTGCTTCTTGCGAAAAAATTTTAAGCAAGAATTAAGCACTGTTTACCCTAGCAGTACAGTGCCAGCAACTGTAAGCATAAAGACTGGGCTTACCCCGTTTGAGCACGGCTGGTGGGGACACTTTTTGTTTTTTAAATCTTTGGGGCAAACTATAAATGTTTACACAAATAATGATGCGTTTAGTCGCAAAAAAGTGCCTGTTGAAGATGTTGCGCACCGCGTGATGCCATATACAAATATTCTAGATGAAGCGGTAAAAGCAAATAGTGATTTGCGCGCTTATAACCTTTGCCCCGCTGAGGCGCGTGATAATTTTGGCGTAAGTCAAGTGACTTACAATGATTTTGATGAACTTTGCGAATATACAAAGACTCTTTGCTCGCTTGATGGTAAAAAATTCATTTACGCTTATCACAACTACCCCGATGATATGATGCACAAACTAGGCACTCATTCCTACGAAACCAACAAATTATTGAACGATTTGAACTATCAGGTAGAGGCTTTGTGCAAATCTTGCCCTGACACACTATTCATTATTACCGCAGACCACGGTCAAACCGAACTACACGAATCGCGAGATATTACAAACTACCCTGACCTCGTTGATACTCTGCTTATGATGCCCAGTGGTTGCACGCGTTGCGCAAACTTTTTTGTTAAGCGCGGACTAGAAAAAACTTTTGAAAAGTTGGCAAAAAAATATTTTGGTGATAAATTTGAGATTTTTAGCAGAAAAGAAATATTAAAAACTCGACTTTTGGGCTTTGGGGAAGCGCACCCAGAACTTGATAATACTTTGGGTGACTATCTAATTTGCGCGGTTAGCGATTGCAATATCACCTACTCTACAATTTATGGATTGCCTAGACCTCAACCTTTTGGAATACACGGTGGACTCACCTTTGATGAAATGCGCGTGCCTTTGATTATGTACGGAGATAAAACTACAAATGAATGAATATTTTAAACAAGCACTAAAATTTTTGGGCTTTTCTGTAACGGCGGGACTAATACAAATACTTTCGTTTACATTGATGAACGAATTACTTACTATTTCTTACTGGCCCGCATATCTAACATCACTCGTTTTGAGCGTATTATACAACTATATTTTGAATAGAAAATTTACCTTCAAAAGTAGCAACAATGTGCCATTTTCAATGTTTTTGGTATTTTTATACTATTTGGTATTTACCCCGCTTTCTACTCTTTGGGGCGAAGCGCTTACGAAACAAGCGGGCTGGAATGAATATCTAGTACTTGCACTCACAATGGTGATTAATTTTGTTACAGAATTTTTGTACCAACGCTATGTTGTATTTAGAAAAAAGAAAGTTGCTAATGACACAAACCAAGACAACAATATCACAGAAAACGAAATTCAAGAAGATATTGACTTGCAAAAACAACCCGATGCGGAATAACTTGCAAAAACGAAAACATATGTTGTGTAACAATTTAGATTATAAAGTTATTTAACTAAAAATAAAAAGGATTTGTTTTTTTAACAAAATCCTTTCTTTTTTATTCATCTATTTTATTTAAAAGTTCTTCCGCTGAATTTGCGCAATTTTCGCCTTTTAGTCCGTACCCCCAGCCAACACCGATAAATTTAATCTTATTTTTCTCGGCGCAAACTCTATCAAATTCAGTATCACCCACTAAAATGGTAGCACCTTTATCAAATTTTTTATTTTTTATTAATTTTTTTACTAATTCCGTTTTTGATGTATAAGGTTTCTCTTTGTCATCACCGACAACGGCATCGAAATAATCTAAAATGCCCAAATATTCTAATTCGCGCTTGACAATTTCTACAACTTGCAAACTAGTTGTGTATAATTTGAACCCACAACTTTTGAGCAATGGTAATACTTTTTTCATTTCAGCATTTACATAAATATCTTTGATTTCGATTTCGTTGAATACCTGCATATAGTAATTCATTGCTGTTTGCGCGTTTTCTTTGCCAAAATACTGCTCAAAAGTATTTATTAGTGGTGGCCCAATTAAGGCGACCATATCCATCTTATAAGTACTAACACCAAAATGCTTGAATACCGTTTTTAATACTCTAATTTGTAGTTTTTGACTATCAATTAAAGTTCCTTCCAAATCAAATAAAACATTCTTCATTACATTACATCTTTGTCGGTAAGGCGTGTAAATAATGGCTCGATTGTGCCGTATTTACCTCCATCTACCGCAATTTTCTCCCATTTTACTTGTTTAATGCCCAAATAATCACGAATTTTCTTTGATGCAAAAGGCATAAATGGGTCCAAAAGATTACCGAGATTTGCAATTACTTGTACGCAAGTATAAATGACATCATTGAACTTTTGCTTGTCCTCTTTAAATAATTTCCAAGGTTCTTGCTCATCGTAATATTTGTTACCCACATCAACCAAACTCATAACCGTTGCCAAAGAGTCTTTGAAATTGTTTGATAGTATCTCTTGACCGCATTTTTCATAAGTTTCACTAATTTTAGTTGCGATTTCGCTATTCATTGTACCATTGGGCAATTCACCTTCTAGACCTTTAAAGTTTAGCGTTCTATTTACAAAATTACCAAACTTGTTTACGATTTCACCATTGTGAACGGCGTGATAGTCCGCAAAAGTAAAGTTGCTGTCGCGCTTTTCTGGACCATTCGAAATACAGAAGTATCTCAAACTATCTGCATCAAATTTTTCGAGCATAGCAAGCATAGGCCAACCATTACCCTTGCTTTTGCTGATTTTTTCACTATTGATATTCAAAAATTCACTACTTACACAGTGTTCTGGCATCAGATATGGGTCCTTAGTAGCCATAAGCAACGCAGGGAAAATAATAGTATGGAACACAATGTTATCTTTACCGTGACACATATAGATTAAATTTTCGCGGTCGTTTGACTTAAACCACCAGTCGCGCCAATCAAGATTATGCTCTTCACAATATTTTTGCGTAGCAGTCACATACCCCCACACAGCCTCAATCCATACATAGATTCTCTTGTCATCATAACCTTCAAGTGGCACTTTTATACCCCAGTTTAGGTCACGAGTAACGGCTCTATCAAGTAAACCCTCATTCAAAAATTTTTCCGTTTCGTTTACTGCATTTTTACGCCAATACTGCTTTGCTGTGTTAAAATGCTCGCGCAAAGGCTCTTCAAACTTTGACAAAGCAAAATAAAGGTTTGTATTGTCACGAATTTCAGTTTGACTACCACAAATACGACATTTACCTTTCAACAAGTCTTGTGCTTGAAAAACATAGTCACAGTTCCCGCACTGGTCACCTTTACTAACAGTACCACATTTAGGACAAATCACTTCAACTTCCCTATCATAAACAAATTTATTGCACTTTGGGCAAAAAGATGCTGGCTCTGTCTTTGGATAAATAAAGCCATTTTCTTTTAATTTTAAAATCATTTCTTGCACTTTTTCAGCGTGATAAGGAGTTGCTGTCATTGTGTAACAGTCATAACTCATACCCATTTTCTTAAAAACTTCCACATATTGCTCGTGGTAGCGATTAACAATTTCTTGCGGTGTCTTGTTTTCGCGAATAGCGCGTTCGGTAGTTGGAGTACCGTGACAGTCTGTACCACTCACCATCAATACATCGTTACCAACCGCTCTGTGGTAGCGCGCTAACACATCACCTGGCATATATGCACACACATGCCCTAGATGAATGTCACTATTTGCGTAAGTCCACGCAATTCCAATCAATACTTTTTTGTTGCTCATATTTATCTCTCCTTCATTACATATACAATATACCACAAAATGACAAAAAAAGCAAAGGTTTTTTTACTTTGCTTAATTTTTATATTTTCAATTACTATGCAAAGTACTATGCAATGCATAATACTACTTATTTTCTGCAAATAAATCGAATAATTTGCCCCAATTCTTACTAGCAAGTTTAAGCGACTTCAATTTGCGTTTGCTTTGCTCCATATAATCCACCGCTAATTTTGCCACCTGCTCACGATAATTATCAGGCAAAGGATTAATTCGTTTTGTATTCTCTAACTGTTTGATAAATGGCTGGTTTGTACGAATAGCAAATTCGCTCCCGTAAATATCTACCAAATAATTTCCGCAAGATTGCGCATATACTTCGTAAGGAATTAAATCTTCCAAAGTTTCAAAATTGCCTATTTGATTTAAAGTAATAAGTTTTTTATTATTTTTGTATGTACCAGCACGCAACATTTGACATTGCGCCACATTTTGCTCGTTATTATCAAAGAACACATATGGAAGCCCGCAATCTTGCTCAATTACTTGGGCAGTACCCTCAATACCATTCAATGCTGATTTTACAAAAACGGTAGGCTTTTCACGCAAATTTTCGTTAATTTCCCCAAACGAAGTTAAGTAGTTTTTCATAAAATTAAGGTAAATTCGGTCAACTTCACTCACTACTAGCACTGGCGTACTACCGCGCAAAATATCACCAGAAATTTGCATACTAAGAGATGTATTTATAGGAATAAGTGAAGCCTTGCTGGCGTTGCTTTTGGCATTGAAATTATTTGAAACAACACTATGCCCCTTGCCATCTTTATATACAATTTTGGTACGACTTAAATGCTCAGTAGGCAACATATAACTGCTGTGGGTAGAATAAATAAGTTGATTTGACTTTGATAATTCATCAAAAAATCTTACCAAATCTTGTTGCGCAAGCCCGTGAAGCGTTGCACCACTTTCATCAAGCAACATAACTGTATTTGTGTAAAATAACTGACTTTCCAAAGTAAATACCAAAAAGAATGACAAAAACCACTGAATACCTACACTGCGCTCATCAAGAGGAGCGCGTATCCCTTCGCTGTCGGTTACGAAAATAGTCAAATTTCCATTATCAAACGCAAACTCAAATTTGTATTTGCCTTGTCTCCACCATTGATTAAACTCACGAGAAAGTCGCTCGCCCGCCTCTTTAAAGAGTTTTGCATAACGGTCTTTGGTTTCGGCAAGAGTTTGCAACTGTTCACTGGTAAGTTTTATAGACTTTTTAGAAGCATTTTCCAAAACTGTACTATCGCAAACCAACATTTCAGGCGCGATGCCTATATACATTAGTAACAATTTTACCGTACGGCGCTTTGATTTACTGATTGCATTTACACCAGACTTGTTAAATTTTTCCAACATTTGAGGTAGATAAATGTTACTATCGAGATTTCCATAGTTGCTATAATATATAAATCCTGGCATCATTTTTACGATAAAATCTGATAACTTTTTGGCATCTTTTTCTTCTATTTTCGCTGGAATTTTTACCTTATACTGACCGCTCAAACTGCGCGATACTTCAACGGTGTCAAAAGCAGGAATGTCTGGAAATTTCTTTGCAATTTGCTCTTTGTCAAATGGACGCAATTTGAATTTTGCAGAGATAAACTCTGGCATTTCTTCCATATCCATAATTTCATCAAACTTATCAATCGGCAAATCTGCGTGTACAATTTTGTTATCCGAACGAAAAGCAGGTTTCAATTTCCAAAGCGCGCGCAAAAGGTTACTTTTTCCCGCTTCATTTACGCCAGCGATTGCAGTCACATCTTCGCAATTTATCCAACCGCTATCAATAAATGACCTAAAATTTTGTACTCTAAATGATGTCAATTTCATAATTGTATCTCCGTTTATTTAGTTTTGCGCATTTTTTGCAATAATTCTTGTCTAATGTCAGTTTTTGGTGTTTCGTTTGTTATTTTTCCTAAAATTTTTCTTATAGGCGTGTGCGTATCAGTCGGCGGTAATGGAGTATAAATGTAACTATCCATTTCCTTTTTGGAACGCGGTTTGGCTAATTTTACCCTACTAGGTTCTTTTAATCTAGGAAATTTGCTAAGCGCAATTTTGTCATTACCGCTATTTTGTTTATCATTTTGGGTTATATCTATTGTTTCCACAATAGTAGTTTCATCGACAGTTTTTTGCGAATTTTTATTCTTTCGTTTGTTTTTCTTTTCGCGTTTGGAGCCACTAGATTTTTCTTTTTTGTTTGCGGTTAAATCTATTTGCTCTGCCTCATTTTTTTGTTCTGGTTGTTCTTTTGGAGTGTGGTTTTCATCAAATTGCATCACCATTTGCTTCATTCCATCAAATTCTAGGTCCTGCGATTTTTTCTTTACTGCTTTTTTCTTTGGCTTTGCAGTCTTGATGTTTTCATTTTCAGTGTTTAAATTTTCATTTTCGCTTTTTTTAAATTGATTTAATTTAAAAAACATATATAAAAGTAACAAAGCGATTAAGCAAACGCACGGTATCACAACAAACAGCCATAGCACCCAGTTTGATAGCAAAAACTTAACCAGCCCGCACACTGCTGGCGCATTTGAACTAACGACTCCCAATACTTGTTCCCTTTGGAAAACTTGGTCGATTGCACTTGAATTTGTACTTTTAATTTTTAAAATTGAGCCGTTTTTATATTCGACTTGCCCCAAAAAGCCATTTTCCCTTAGCCCTGAGCCACTATCACAAATGACAAAATCACCAACATTTATTTTATCAAAAGATTTTGCCGAAACTACGACACTGCTCCCTTGCGGAAAATAGTTTTGATTGTATGAATTAGTCACTTCAATTACTGACAAACCAAATATTTTTTGCTCATTATTATCGCTAACTGATACGAATTTGCTAACAACACAAGTAATACCAAAAATGAATATCAACAAAAACGCAATAGCAAGCCCCAACATAATACTTGTCGCATAATTTTCAAATTTGATTTGCTGATTTTTTGCGTTACCATTATTTTGGTTTGTAGTTACACTTGTTGTATTTTGCGAATTGTCTTGGTTTTGAATTTGTAAAATTTTATCTTTGTCGGCACAGTCCATATGATTACTCCAACAGTAATTTAAGTTTAGTTTAGCACATTTTTAAAGTTTCAGCAACGAAAAGGCACGAAAAAAGCACCTGCTAAGGTGCTTCTTTATATTATGCAACGGGTCCGAATTTACCCTCTTTTACCATTTCGTTTAGCACATTATAAAGCCCATTGTAATTAGCAACACCCGTGTAAGTAAATCTAGTATAGTTTGATTCATTAGACTTGATATAGAAAGTGTGGTCTTTTACCGCGTTGTCACTTTTGATTGCAAAGTGAACTTCGCGGAACTCAATAGGCTGAGTACTCCAACTCTCACCTATTTTGTACTTAAATACACTTCCATCAGGGTTTATCATAGTTTGTTTTTCATTCCAGAAAAACACAACTTCAAAAGTGTCAGCATCTGAAAGGCTAGTAAATGGATTTGTTGATGCTGTGTAATTTGATGTCATACCTTTACCAGCGTATCCACCAAAAATTGTTGCGATTACGCTAGGTTTACTACCCGCATTGTATGCGTTCATAACACGGTCGTAATCGGTTGGGTTTTCTGTTTTGCTAAATTGATAAATAGTTGAATTTATTTTTAAATAAATCTCATCAGGCTTGTTTATAAACTTTGCACCTGTGTTTACTGGAATTACTGCTAACAAAATTGTAGTTAAAATTAGCACACCCACAAACGCTAAACAAACGATAGATGCAATTTTGTTTGCTTTGCGCTTTGCTCTTGCTCTGTTTGTAATTGTAGTAGTAGTATCTTTCATTTTGTATCCTCATTTAATAGATTGCTGTTTAATCTTAACACAAATATGCAAATCGGTCAAATGAAATTAAGCAGGTTTTTGCGTTTCATCTTTTTTTGTGTCGGTTTTTGTAGAATCTTGTTCTATTTTACCTTCATTTGCATCTTGCTTGTCAGCAGTTTTTGTTTCTTGTGGTTTATTTTCTTGCTTGTTTTGACTGTTTACACCCGAAAAGGCACTCATAACTTTGTCATCAAGATTTCCGCCTACTAGAGTTTCCGCATCGATTTTCGCTTGCTTTTCAGCCTCTTTTTTCTCTTGCGCCTCTTTATCTTTGCGCTTACGCTCAGCCTCGCGCTCCTCCATATTCTTGATTACTTCTTCGCTAGTTTTGCCTGAAATCAACTCATTAACTTCTTGTGCATAAATAGTTTCTTTTGCAAGCAATACTTTTGCCATTTCATCAAGAATACTCTCGTTTTCTTTGAGCAACTTCATAGCACGCTCCAAGCCTTCATCAAGAATTGCTTTGATTTCTTCATCAATAATGCGTGCAGTAGCATCACTAATATTTGAGCGTTGTTGGAAATCTCTGCCCAAGAATACTTCGCCTTCTTCAGCATAGCACACCGAGCCCAATCTCTCGCTCATACCATATTTGGTAACCATATCACGCGCCACATCGGTAGCCACTTGAATATCGTTTGAAGCGCCAGTTGAAAAGTAGTCAAATTTCAACTTTTCAGCGGCACGACCCCCCATATCGGCAATAATTTCTTCCATTAACTGCTCACGAGTGTAGTAAGGATATTCTTTCTCAGGAATACGCGAAGTCATACCACCGGACATTCCACCACCAATACCGCGCGGAATAATAGTGACCTCTTGAACTTCTACCTTTACGCTCTTTAACATACGCATCAAAATCGCGTGTCCAGCCTCGTGGTAAGCGGTCGTCTTTCTATCTTCCTCATCGGTCTTGTGGTTTTTCTTAGACAATCCATATTGAGTTTTTAATGAACTTTCAAAAATATCTGTTTGGGTAATAATATTTCTGCCATCGCGGGCAGCAAGGATAGCGGCTTCATTGAGAATATTCTCAATATCTGCACCAGTACTCCCTGGCAACCTTCTTGCCAAACCTTCCCAGTCGATATCATCAGCAAAAGGTTTGTTTTTGGCATAAAGTTTCAAAATCTTCACTCTGCCTTGCAAGTCTGGGCGGTTTACAACAATTCTACGGTCAAAACGGCCAGCACGCAACAATGCAGGGTCAAGTACATCAGGGCGGTTTGTTGCAGCAATTACAACGATTCCATCGCTTGACTCAAAGCCGTCCATTTGCACCAATAACTGGTTGAGTGTTTGTTCGCGTTCATCATTCGTGTTACCTAAACCCGCGCCTCTCTGCCTACCAACAGCATCAATTTCATCAATAAATACTAAGCAAGGCATATTGCGTTTTGCAGTTTCAAACAAATCACGCACACGAGCAGCACCAACACCAACATACATTTCTACAAAGTCACTACCAGTTATGCTAAAAAATGGCACTCCTGCTTCACCAGCGATTGCTTTTGCAAGTAAAGTCTTACCAGTCCCCGGAGGTCCAACTAGCAACACGCCCTTTGGAATACGCGCGCCCATTTCGGTGAATTTGCGTGGGTTTTTCAAAAATTCCACAATTTCTTGCACTTCTTGCTTTTCTTCATCACAACCAGCAACATCAGCGAAACGAACCTTTAAGCCTGATTCCATACGGGCTTTGTTTTTACCAAAGTCCATACCTTTGCCGTTCATTTTTGTAAATGTCCTATAAGTAAAGTAAATCAATGCAACAAACAACAAAATGTATAGGTATGGTAAAATTCGGTTAAAAAATGGTTCTTGTTGAATACCTGTATCAAAATAAATTTGTTTTGTAGGGTTAGCGGTGTTGTAATCTTCTACCGCTTGTTGCACTTTTTCCAACTGGAATGAATATGCACAACTAAAATAAAAGTCGTATTTTTTAGGGAAATTTTTTACTTTTTCCTCAGTCTTGGCAGTAGTTTCATCAACATTGATACCATAGACAGTTGTGCCTAAAAAGTACACACCAGCGACTTTTCCTGCTTCAATTTGTGTAAAAAATTCCGACTGGCTGATTTCCTTTTTACTATTCCCCGTACCAGCAAAACTCAAAACTAGTACAATCACCAAAAATACTATCAGTATGAGCGTAATAATCGAAAATCTTTTCTGTCCAGAATTGATAGGTTTTTCTTCCACTATTAATTAAGCCTCCTAATCAAGTTGTAATCATTATATTAACTTATACACTATATTAATACTTGTCAAGTATATCATATTTCAAACAAAAAATAAAGTAAAAACGACACATTAGTTTTTAAAATATTTGGAGATTTTGAGTATTTTGTCGTTTTTTAGCAACAGTCATTAAATTTAGTATTGACAATTTTGCTGTTATTTTATACAATATACAAAATTTATATAACAAATACAAAAAACTCAGTATGCTGTCAACATATTGAGTTTTTTTGTTAAAAGATATTTTGCCAATCAAATTTAACCATATCTCTAAAAGTTTCAATCACGCGCTGCAAAGTGTTACACTCCACTGTCGCTAATTCAAAATCGCTGTTTTCTAAATGCGAATATACCAAATCCACTTGCCTACCTATTTGTTCTATATCTCGAAAATCGACAAACAAACAAATTATCGATTCTTTTTTATCCCAAAAATCAATCAAAGACTGTGCTTGTGCGCGTGAGGCTTCTAAATTTTGCTCGGCTATATTATTTTCTAATATAACAATATCTTGAAGCATTGTGTCTATTGCGTTGTCGGTATATACTTGTTCCCACACAACTAGTCCAGTAAGGGTCAAAATTAATGCCAAAATCCAAATTGCTTTTTTAGTCATACGCACCTCACCAGTTACCCTTGAAATCTACTTGCAAATTTTTACTAGTGCCATCAAAGAGTTGAATATACACCGCGCCCTCTGGGTCAATCGTAAGTAGCAAGACATCTTTTATCGAACTAACATTGCCTGATTTTAATATCTCATTTACAAATTCTGGCTCTTTTTGGGCAATTTTTAGGTTTTTGTTAATTATTTTACCTGATGAAACTAGCATCATAGGCAAAGTTGATTCTGGGAGTTGCAATTTTAAATTTTCGTTTGTCACATTTGCGCTTGCAATTTTTGGTATGACATTTATAGTACCATTTGTTTCTACAATCGCATAAAGTACATCTTCGATATTAAAATAGTCACAACTGCGTATGCCTTCCATTAAGTCATCAATAGTCATATTTAACTCTTTCAACGCATCATATTGCACACCTTGCGGAGTAACAACTAGCACTGGTTTACCATTAATTACCCTGCGCATAACTATGCTCTTGCGTGAAATCATTGATACAATAAAATGAACAATTACTAGCGTTGTAAGCGGAATAACACTAAATAAAATCGGCATACTCGTTTGCGTCATAGGAAGTGAAGCAATATCGGCGATTAAAAGCGTCACCACCAATTCAAATGGTTGCATTTCGCCCAACTGCCTTTTGCCCATTATTCTTAAATACAATAGTACAACCAAATAAACTATTAAAACTCTAAATAAAATTATAACCATATTGCTATTTTGCAAAATTGATTAAATTTTATGCATTTTTGGACAACTTTTTTGCATTTTTTGGCTTAATTTTTACTAAAACGGTAGTAAAATCTATCAGTTTGAATACATAGCAAAGTAGTGTAAAGCCTCCCATACTGATACCTGCGCATAGAGTAATTGCAACAAAGTTTGGGAAAAATGCTACAAGAAGTGGATAACTAAAATGAGTAAGCAACGCGCAAGGAATGGTGAAAAGTAGCATTAAAATTGAAGGTTTTGCGAGTCCTAATTTTAGTTTTGTGTGTTTTTTAAGCATTACAAGATTTAGGATTGTGGTAGTTGTCATACACGCACCGAAGCCCCAAACTAGTGCATCTACTCCCATAAATCCACTGCACCCCGCAATTATTCCCAGCAATAGCACGCCACCCACGATGTTATTTATAAAACTTTTTACTTCCAAATTGTACGCATTCAGTATGCTACTAGTGATATTGCTTAGCCCCAGCGGAAGCATTACCCAAGCGGAACGAACAAGATACACTCCGCTACTAGCATTATCATACAAAAATACACCAATTTGCTCACCTATACCCATATAAAACGGAACTACCATTGCTGATATAAACAATGCAAAAATCAAACTAGTCTTTATGCGGTTTGAGATTAATTCACTTTCATTTTTTGCAATCGCAGTCGATAATTCTGGAATTAGTGTAAAACTCAACGCTCCTACCACTGTTGAAGGCAAAAATAGCAGTGGGAAAGTCATACCCATCGCCATTCCGTAACTTTCCATTGCTTGCTCGCTTGTGTAACCCGCCAAAACTAGCATCGCTGGGAATAAAACGGCAATTACTGGTTGAATTAGGCTACTAGCAGTCCGCACACCCGTTACTGGAATTGCGCTTTTTAATACTGGTCTAAAATACCCCTTAGGGTGCGCTAGCCTCTTGCCATTTTTGAAATAAACAATCATTACAAGAGTCGCACTTAATACGCACGCAATCGACATTGACCAACCCGCAATTTCTGCCCCATCGAGCGAACTAAACAGCCAATTTGCCATTATTACAAACGCAATTATGCGTAAAGTTTGCTCCGCAAACTCTGTCCAGCACACGCTGAAATAATTTTGTGTCCCCCACAATGACCCACGAAATGCGGAATATACTGCACTCGCAATTACTGCTGGCAACAAGGTGATGAGAATGTAAATACAACGCTCATCAGCAAACAGCAAGCCTAAATAATTTTGAAAAATCAAAATCACAGCACAAAGGAGAATCGCAACTGTTACCCCAACAATCAATGCACTAGTCGTCACTGAATTTTCCGCTTTTTGGTTGTTTCCAACACGATAAACGGCTGTCAATTTTGAAATTGCAAGCGGAATACCGCTAGACACAAGTACCAGTAACACCATAAATACCGAGAAAGCGACTTGATACACCCCTAACAGTTCTGCTCCTAACTCGCGCGACAAGTAAATGCGAAAAATAAAGCCAAAAAAGCGCGTGAGTACCGAAAATCCTGCGACCAGTACGACCGCACGAAAAAGTGACTTTGCTATTTCTGTTACCTCCTTTTTTTAATCAATTAGCAGTTGCATACCTACAAAAACGCGTGGAGATTTCAACCCGTTTAACTCCATTATGCGTTGCACTGTAATATTATTTTCATTCGCAATCATTTCAAGTGTTTGCAGTGGAGCAACAACTACCTTTTTCTTGCCTAGTCCCGTAAGATACAACATACACCCCGCATACACACTAGAAAAAAGCGGGTTATCGCGCAAAATATCTGCGGTGGTTATGCTAAATTTATTTGCTATTCCCTCCAAAGTGTCGCCCTCAACACAGGTATAAAGCAAATTGGAATTTGAAGTTTTTTCTAATATTTTTATCATAGTTTATATTTATTTTTTCAAAATCAAATTTATACCAAAATTAATTTAAAACAAAAAAAGATAGTCTTAACTTTGTGGTTTAAAAGCATTAACTATCTTTTTATTTAGCATATTAACTTACGCGCAAAATGCGTGCAATTTTCTTTTTCTTTCTATTGCGAACAACACCAACAGCAATCAACCCGCAAAGCAACAAAACCGCACCGACTGTTACTATTGAAATACCCGCAACCTGTCTAACGATTGCAAATTTTACATTATCTGCATCAATACTAAATACAATTTTGCCGTTAATTACTTGGTAAGGAAGCATTTTTGCTTCGCCCTTGTCGTTGTATACATAAACATATACATTGTCATAGTTGTTTGCATCGTAATCAATCTCAACTTTGACCTGCGCATTGCCTTTTTGGTTGTATTTTAATTGATAAGTAGAATCAACTACCATATCAGTTGCTGATTGCGCTTTGTCTTTGTCATCGGTTTTTTCGATAATCAAATCTACATTGTCGTTATCTACATTACCGTTTTCAAATTCCGCACTACCGCCACTAGTCGAACTTGTAGGAATAGGCAAAATTTGTACGCTACCGCGAATTGAGTTGTAGTTAGGGTTGTTAAACACGATAGTGTATGCGTGTTTCCCTTCCGTACCAGCGGTTGTGTCATCAAATTTGATAGTGTATTCACCCTCATCAAGTGCGCAACCGATTACAGGGTCTTGAATACTTGCATCTTTCTTCATTACAAAAATATCTTTGTAAATAATCACTTCCACATCGGTTTTTTTGATTGTAAGATTTGCTGTAAATGTTGCCGAATTGTGATTTTTATCACCTAAGTATATTGCAACTACTTGATATTCACCCGCATCAATGGCTCCATTTTCCATAGTTTCGCCATTTTTCTTAATCGCGTAAGTTACTTCACCTTCGACACTAAGCGTTGCGGTAGGATATTGAGCCTCGCCATTGTAAGTAAATACGCTATCATCTAAATAAATAGTTGCATTTGCCTTTGTGATATTTAAAACCGCATTTCTAACTTTGAAAATATAATTTGCATTTTCGCAAGTTGCAGAAATTTGATATTCGCCCACACTTTCGCCACTCTCACGAGAAATAATGATTGAATTTGTTATTAACTCAATATCAGCATTTTCAACTTTTAATAACTTAAAGTTAAACTTAGGGTCCGCGTTTCCATATACTTTGGTCTGATTTGTCAAAGTGATAAAGGCGGTCTTTGGAGTAATAGCAAATGTGCCTTTTTCAAATTGAATTTCGTAATTTGGGCTAGTAAATATTTCGCTTGCAACAATGTCGTATTCACCCGCATTTTCGCCCGCTACACGCACTAAACCTCCAGTGGTGATTTCGCTAAGGTTTATTTGTTTGTTTGCAGTCCAACTAAATTCTGGGTCAATGTCACCATAGATTTTGGTTGCATCGTTTGCAATAATCATAAGGCTTGCTTTTTTAATCTCAAAATTTGCCGAGATAAAAGTAATATTGTAGTTTGGGTTGTTTAGCGTACCTTGTGTAATTGCATAATCTGCACCCACCCTTTCACCGCGCACACGCGACAAAGCACCACTAAGAATAACCCCTTCTTCACTTGTCGTAAAGTTTAGCACTGGGTCAATCTCTCCGTAAAATTTACTTTGACCCGCTATTGCGGTAACAGTCAAATCTTTTGGCAAAATGGTGAGGTAACTATTAATTATAGTAATATCATAGTTACTATTTTCGTTTTCGATAGCGGTAATGAGATATTTACCAACATTCATATTCTCACTATCAGCACGAACAAGTGTGATATTCAATTCCTCTTTGCTTGCGCTTCCGTAAATGTCAAAATCAAAGTCGCTAGCAGTGATTTCTTCGCCATAAATTTTACTTACAGGCTTAATCGCAACCACAACACTACAAGATTTAATCACAAAGTTGCTACCGATAAATTCGGCAATCTCGTAATTAGGATTTAATATAGAATTATCAGCAATGGTTATTTTGTAACTGCCGACATCTTCGCCCATTTCACGAATTAAACTTATACCCAAACTGTCACCCGCAAGCAAGTTTTCTACATTAAAAATTAAATTTTCAGGGTCAGCCTCGCCAAACGCCTTGCCTTGCCCATTCTTTACGCTCACCACAACTGCACGCTTGCTAACTGTGTAAACGCCGTTTACAAAATACAAGTCGTAGTTTGCAAGTAATGCAACTTCGCTAGGCTCAACGAATTTAATCTCATAACTATTTGCATTTGTCTTGTCCGCATCGCTTGTAAGTGTGAAAATGTAATTTTCTCCCGCAACAAAACCATTTTTGCTGTCGATTGTGTAAGTCAACTCTTGCAATTCTTCGCCGTAAACTGATTGCTTGTCATCAGCAGTAATTTTTAGAGTTTTTGGTGTAATTGTGAGTTGTCCCAAAATAGACCCTGTGTAATTTGGTTGTATGATAGTAATCAACACATTATAAACGCCAACATTCTTTGGAGCGGTAGTTGTGTAGTCTGTATCGCTTGCATTTTGAGCCTTAAATTGTACACTAATGTCATAACCATAAGTTGCGCTAAATTCGTAAGCGTTACCATTATAAACAATAGCGTCACTAAATTCGCCCAAATCAACTTGCTTTGCAGTGATTGAAAATTCGCCACTTATTTCACGAACGCCGAAAGCCATATTTTTAATATAGTCGTTTTCGCTAGTCAATGTCAAAATGTAGGTATAATCTCCCACATCAAGCCCGTTTTGGCGCGCTGTAGTTTCATCAAACACATCGCCTTTTGCGTTCTTGAATATTAGATTGTAATCAGTATCTACTGTAAAATCAAATCTAAAACCGTTTGAGTCATAAACATATTCTGTTTTGTTTATGCTTACTTCAATAGCGTTTAAGATAGTGAGTTGCTGTTGTCCGCTACCGATAAAGTTTTCATTGTCGATAGACCAAATAACAGTATATACACCAGCGCTAGCGAAAGTCGCTTCTGTGCCATTTTTCAAAACTTTAAAATTCAATAAGCTAGAGTCGCAATTTGCGCTAAATTCGTATTCAATTTGCGCACCAGTTGAGTCATAGTTTAATTTTGTAAACTCAACCTCTACTACTTGCCTAAAATACAATTTAATCTCTATATTTTCACGCAAAGTAATATGACTTGAAATTGTCATTTCTATGTCATTTACTGTCGCACGGTAAAATCTAAAAGTCAAACCATTTTGCGTAAAATCGCTAGCATCTATCGCAATATCAGTATCACTCAAAACTTGTGTTTCGTTTGCGATTATTTTGCTGTTATCGCCATAAATTGCGGTAATTGAGTAGTCATAATACTTTTGTTGAACGGTAATATTTCTCTCGATTTTGATAGAATTACCAGCAGTATCTACACCATAAATTTTGATTGTATATGCCTTTTCTTCGGTAACATCAAATTCATTTATACCGTTTAAAAGTGGTAGCCTTGTAGCAGAATTTTCTGGGTCTGAACCATCGAAAGTGTACCAAAACTCCTCACTTGCCTGAGCGCTTTCTGCGATTGTTATAGGGAAACGAATGTGCAAGTTTTCAAAACTTGCCCCTTCATCAAAGCCAAACTCCACACTTGGAGCAGTAATATCAATCATACTTGAAGTAAAACTACTGTCAGTACTAGTATTGCCTACATTATCAGTGGCAACAATAGTGTAATTTTTATCATTTTCGTTAACCTCAAAAGTCACAATTGCTTTGCGGTGGGTGTCATCGGTGTAAGTCACATTTGGTGTTACCTCGCCACCATTGATTACCACTGAATCAACGCCAGCCTCACAATCTTCAACGACCAAAGTCATAGTCTTTTTTTGAGTCCAGATATCAGCATCACTCACACTTTGCAAAGTAATAGTTGGTGCAGTTGTGTCAGTTGTAGTTAGGGTAATAGTTGGGTTTTTGACGGACATTGTGTTTGAGTTTATTTTTTTTGCATTAAGAGTAACCTCAAATTTTAAACTAAAACTGTTACTAGCACTTGTGGTAGTCATTGTTTTTGTGGTTGTACCAAAACTACCTGAATGAGTAGCACTTTGTCCAGCAAAACTCATCGTAACATTATCAGGCTTGTCAGTACCAGAAAGAAAGTATTTATTCTCAAAAGTTCCAAACTCAGCGTAGGCACTAAGACTTAAAACCCCATTTTGCATTGCAGTTTTCAAAGCATTTGAAATTTCAAAATTACTCTCTATTGTACCATTATTCTTTGAGGCATTAGAACACGATGTCCTAATGTATTTGTATAGTTTTTCTTGACTGTAATATTTACTATCGTTACTAGTTCCCCAGTCAACACCCCCACTGGTAGTGCAGTTAAAATAATACAAGGTGTCTGAGCCATCGGTCGAACCAGTAAACATATCAAATACATACTGTTTACCGCTCTCAGTACTGGTCCAGTCTAAATTTTCAAATTTTAGAGTTGCTTGCGGATTTTTGGAGGCTCCATTTGCTTGTATTTTCATAACCCCAGCAAATTGAAAGGTAAGTAACAGTGTGATTACCCCTAAAATTCCTATTAAACTATTTAAAAGTAGAGTTTTTTGTTTACTCATTTTTAAACCTCTTAATTTCCAAATTCTCTCGATTTTTTACGGTTTGTTTTTATTTTAATTTCCAAAATTGCTTCTATCTATAATGTTTTCAGGTAGGTTTGCTTGTTCCTCAGTAAAGGTTGTGATTGTTTCTTCCATATCAGCATTGATTGTCGCTACACTTACCTTGTATTTTTCAGCCATTTGAGTTTTTAGCAAATTGCCTTTTTTATCAAAAGTGTAGGTAACTGATACCGACTCAAACGAAGGCGTTTGCCCTGAAAGGGAGTTCATTTGCTTTGTGTAATTACCTAGCGCTGATGTGTCAATACTAAATGTAGTAGTATAGCCAGTGCTTGTGCTAGTAAGGCTCAACGAATTATAATTCTTAACTGTTGATTTCTTGATATCGTAAGGGTACATTCCTTTTACATCAATTCCATAATCAGTCAAAAATGCAGACCTCGTAGTACCACTAAAAGTTGCGGAAGAATAGTTCGTATTAACCTTACTACCGCTCATAGTTACATCACCACCGCGTATCATTTTTTTAATAACATTGTTATCCGCATAACAAATTGCAGTAAGTGATACACGAGGGTCTATACCAAATTTAACGCCACCGTAGTTTTTGTTTTCCATTAAATATATGCCGTTTTTATCTCTCATCTTTAAGCCGTAAGCATTTTGCTGCCCACCTACTCCAGCATCAACATTACCTTTGATCATTTCAATTTTATAACCAAATTCGCTGTCGCGCAAGTTTTGATAACCTTTTTCAAACATCCAGTAGGCATAATCATTGTTTGCTAACGATATATTAAAAGTACCTGCTTTGTCCACACCGTCAACTCTTTTTTCAATAGTTGTGCAGTTGTCCGCTTCCAATATACCTTTTATTGTACCACTTCCAACAAGGTTTGTCAACTTATAGTACCCGTTTTCATCGGTTGTAGTCGTACTTAGGTTGCCAAAACTCATTTTCATTCCATATACTCCGATACCATTTTCAGTTTTTACATATCCTTCTACAGAATATACGATTTCAAAAGAAATTTCTTGCGTTTTCGATAGAGAGAAAGTTCCACTATTAGGAGTGAAACGATAGTTTTCTTTTTCCACTCTCCAACTACCCTTCCCCACTAGTCCACTCAAAACTGCGGTCGTACCATCAAAACTTGTTTCCTTGTCGGTGACTAAACTATCACTATAAAAGACTTTTACATTTTCAAGCGCGCTATTAAGTTTGAGAGTAACTTTGTAAGTAAGAGTTACATTGAAATCTTTGTATGAGTTTACGGTCACTTCTTGTGCATCAAAATTGTTTGCGCTCACCATAAATGTATACTCACCCACAAGCCCACGCACAATAAAACTATTTTTCGCTGATTGATTTTCCACTTTTCCCATTGTTGAATTTGTAAGAGTTACGACCGCATCGCCCATATCAGCATTCCCGCTCGCTACGCTAAATTTTACAAAATATGTTGCAGTAAAATCTAATGTAGTTGCGCTAACAAAATATGTGTCGCCCTTAAAGTCAAAGCCTTCTTTTTCAACCATTAAGTCGCCCTTTGCTGTCAAACCAGATAAAGTGTATTCACCATTACTATTTGAAAAAGTGCTTAATTTTCCGCAAGATATTTTTACATAATTCAAAGGCTGATTTCCGATAGTAATCTTACCTTTTACGCTAAATGATGCTTTTACCTCAATATCTTTCGGTCCGTCAATCATTTCAGAGGCAAATTTATAACCCGCTTTTGTAAAGGTCATTGTGCCAAATTGATTTAAGCCAGCAAAACTAAATCTTCCCATTGAATCGGTAGTTTCTTGCAAATCGTTGAATATTACGACTACGCCCTCAACCGCAGAACCAGCAGATTTTACCACACCGCTAACATTAAATGTGGCGCTAAATTCCACCGCGTTGCCGTACGCTAAATCAGTGATTGTGTTAAATTTGTAGCCTTTTAAAGTTGCGGTTAGGCTGTCACCAAAGGCAAGCCCAGCAAGCGCAAATTCGCCATTTTCATTTGTAACCGCGCTCACATTGCCGTTTGAAATTATTACCCCGCTAAGCGCATTTGTACCAGTTTTTGCCGTTCCCATAACCTCAAAAGTTGCAGTGATATTGAGATTTACATATTCGCTCACATTTGCAGGACATACAAAAGTAAAACCTGTCTTTGTAATTGCGATTGCATTATTTCCGCTAAGCCCCCTAATTTCAAAATAGCCATTCTCATCAGTTGTTACGCTCTTTTCACCTATTTCGACCAACGCTTCAACAACCGACTGATTACCGCACATTACTGTACCCTTTCCCAAATAAGTTGCGGTAAAATCAAATGATTTACCATTATCATCTGGAGTAATATTGTATTCCGTGTCGCCCGTTGCACAACTAAATGTATAGCCAGTTTTGCTTGCAACGATAGTCACATCGCCACGAATGAGCGCAAACGAATAAGTGCCATCTGCGCCAGTTGTTGCAGTGAAATCGCCCGCGCGCAATGTTACCCCGCTAAGTGACTCACCTCCGCAAGTTACAGTTCCTTTTACTGAATAACCGTTCGCATCAAAGTTGTATGTGCCACCTTTCGTAACCATATGTGATTTAGGTTGTAAGTTCACATCGCCTGTGTTTGCCACCTGCAAAATGTACTCACCTTGCAAATTTGAGAAACTAAACTCGCCCGTAATATTGCTCTCTAAAATATCAAAAGTTTGCTGTCCAGCCGAATTTATCAAGATAACTTGTGCGCCCACAACTGGTTTGTTATCAGCAATAACGCTACCAGAAATTGCATAACTTGTGGTAAAAGTCAAGTTGCTTTCGCAAGTTACATTTTTAGTTTCATAATCAAGCCCGCTAGCGGTAACTGTAATATTATTATCACCAAAAAGTGTCATAGAAAATGCGCCGTTTTGCGTGTTTACGGTCATTTCTTCACTTGCCAAATTTGTAGCCGTTACAGTTGCATCAACATCTAAATCGCCATTTCTTACCGTTCCTGTCACTGTGTATGAAAGATTAAAATCAAGATTGCAATTATCTTTTGTTGCAACAATAGTCATAGCGTTATACTTGTCTTGTAAGACTTCAACAGTGATAGTTTTTAGGCAATTCTCGACCAAAAGGGTGCCGTTTTCGTTTAGAGTGTAAAGCGTGTTATTTACCCAAACATTTGCAGAATTCAAAATTATTTCACCGCTATGAACGGTTAGATTTAAGTCAAAATATTTGTCCAAAATTACGCTAGATTGATTATTTTGTGCAGTAATTGTGACATTTTTGGCAGTATATCCCTCTTTGCTTACGGTTACTGTGAAACTATCTAGGCATTGTGTTATTTCTACAATTCCGCGCGTATCGGTCAATAAATCTGTTTGATTTTCACACACAATCACCGCATTTTCGAGAGGGGCGCCATTTTCAGTTACTGTAATAGTGGCAGTAAAATATTTTTGAGCAAAAATTTGAATATTGCTCATATCATCAATTAAATAATCTTCAATTTTATAATCATCGGTGGTAAACAAGAGTTTGTCGCCAAGAATTACATTATTAAACGCAAAATCACCGTTTTCATCGGTAGAAACTGGCTTAATTTCAGCAATATCAGTCCATTCAAAACCGCCATTTCCATTGCTTAGATAACGCCTCAATGCAACCCTAACGTCTGAAATTTCTTGTTCATCACAAATAATATTTCCACCAACATTAAATACGCCATTCGCCGTAATTTGTGAGGTCGTATTATCTACTTTGCAATTTACAAATTTTAAGATTGAGTGTGAATATGAAATAATATTTTCGCCCCAAAGATTTTGAATACTAAATTCACCCAAATCATTAGAGGTCGCGCGCTTTTCACCATTTACAAGTATATCAACACCACTTACACTAGTAGTTCCGCTAACTGTTATGCCTGAAAGTGTGTAAAGTTTATAAGCAGTAAACGAAATTTGCTCGTTTTCCATTAGGACTGTGTGACTAGTAGGCTCAAAGTGATAGCCAGCAAGAATAGGTGTTATAACGCTACCTAATTTTACATTTTGTGAGGTATAAACACCATTTGCGAGCGACATTTCTTCTTCACCAACACGCAAAACTGGTGTATCGCCCTCACCTAGCCCTATCATCGTAGCGGTTATATTTGTTGTACCAGAAATCACCACACTTGGAGAATCGATAGTGACAATTTTATCTTCAAACACAAAGCCATCTTTGGTAGTTTTGATTTGAGTTTGACCTGCAACCTCCACCTCAAAATTGCCCTGTGAATCGGTCGTTACGCTTAAATTTACCAACCCTTTAACCTCGACCTTTGCGCCAGCGACACCAATCCCATTTGACACAACTCGGCCATTAAGCATATAAGCCTTTTCTGCCTTGATAATTAGATTTGACACTTCTTTGTAAATTACGACTTTTGAATTTTCAAATACATAGCCGTCAGCCGAAAATTCCAACACCGTAGCGTTCATCAAACCCAAAAAAGAAAACTGCCCTTTTTCATCAGTTTGCATTTCACCCGCAGAGTCTGAAACAACTGTAACCCCCTCAATAGGAGTATCGTTGTAAACAACTTTTCCGCTAATATTAAAAGTTTTCACATCGCCACCAAAACAGCCAGCGAATAAAAACATACTTGCAATTACACAAAATACGCTACATATACTGAATTTTCTCGTCAAAATTTAACCTCTTAAAAATTTTCTCTATTTCATTCTACCATATTTATATAAATATGTAAAGTATGTGAAAATAATAAAAAAATTTTGACATTTTATTTTTATTTGTTTAGTGATAAAAAATTTTTGGCTTAAAATAAGGCTTTTTGTTAATTCTAAATTTAAAAATATAGGCAAAAATTTCGCTACAATTTCGCAAAAATCGTAGTTTTGCTACACATTTATCAAACAAAAAAATACCCTAGATTTGGGTATTTTCGCTTACCAACTACCGCCTCCGCCACCGCCGAAGCCCCCTCCGCTAAATCCTCCGCCACTACCGAACGAGTCACCAAACTGGCTAGCGGTCGTATGCACTGAACTAGCGGTAAAAGTCGTGTTTATTGAATTTAAACTATTACTAAACATTGAGTAAAAAACGATTGTAGAGAACATATCGCCACTGTCGGTTACATACCAACTAGGCGCATTTATGTGAATTGGCTCAAATTTTTCGCACCAAATCTTACTTACACCCAACACATAGGCAAACGGCAAAATTTTGTAAAAGACCTCAGGCTCTTTTTCGGCAAGCATAACTATACGGTCTTTTTCTGCAACTTCAATGTAATTTTTTAGTCCTATGAGTTGTCCTGCCAAAATTGCACCTTTTTTGGTATGAAAACTTTGCAAGCAAATCAAAATTCCACCCACCATAATTAAGATACTAGCCAAAATTTTTGTGCAGAACGGGTCGCAGTAAAAGTCCCATTGTAAGATATTGATTGCAACCAAAAATACTGTTATCAACGCAAAAGCGATATTCCGCCTAATAGCGAATTTTTTGCCTAAATAATATTGGTGTTTTTTGATACTAACAAGCCACAATATAGCCATAGTCACACCAAATAGCAATACAAAACTAATAGCATAAATGTAAGTTGAGCCTATGCGCATTTGCGTAAAAATCAACGCTAGCGCCATAAAAATTACAGGCAAAATTGCAAAATACCAAAGACTTGTCATTGCTTTTTGATTGAAACTTTTGTATTTATGCCCAGCGCGCACGCCATATTTGCAATCGCGTACCGCTTCTCCAAAATTTCCGCCCAAATCATCTAATTGCACTCTTTCGCCAGTAGCAAAAATTTTGTTAAAAAATTTCTGTTCGTATTTTTTCATCTCATCATCAGCGGGCTTTAAGCGTTCGAGCGTAATCTTCTTGCCTTTTTCCTCAATTTTGATATAACCTTTACTTGCCCAGTAGATAATGAGTGAAGTTATATCGCGATTTTCCACTGTTGCATCAATCAAATAACCAACCTCTGCCGAATTGATGTCTTTTGGCTCGCTAAATTCGACTGTTGGCACTATTTTGTATTTTGATTTTGTATAACGGAATGTAATTAGCACAACGATTAAACACAATATGCCTAAAACAAGCCCCACAATGTCATAAGTAAAACTTCTTCGGTTGTTAAAATACCCTTGCTCCATAACAACACGCACTGTTACAGGTGAAAACGCATCAAGTCCTTCTGTATTTGAGTATGTCAAAATTGTACCAGTTGTATCAATCGCAGGTTTGAGATTTTTTTGTTCATTGTTTTGATTAAAGTACAACCAAACGCCATATTCTTGTTGAGTACCTGAGTAAGAATAATAGTCCATAATACTTTTGGGAAAAATCAATTTGAAATTGAAATTTGCAATAGTTGTGTCCCAGCCACTGCCTATGATATTGAAATAAAACTGGTCCATATCAGTTAGCCTATCATCACCTAAATCTAACAAATATTCAAAATCATAAATCACTGGTCGATAAGTTTCCACAAAACTACTCGCACTCCCCATTTGTAAGCACAAATAGCCGTTGCTCTCGTATGTATCGTACACGCCCGTACCATTTGCGCAAGAGGCCTCAATGTCATAATATTTTAGTTTATACAACATAGATTTTTCTTGCCCATTATGCATAAATTGCACATTTGATTTTAATGGTAAAGCGCGCACGATACCGTGCCTATCTTCCGTAAAAACGACCTCAATTCGCTCTTGGACATTTACAGTGTTATTTTGATTGATATTCATTACTACTTCATAATTTGTGATATAGTAGCCATTGTCTTTTGTAGGCTGAGAGGTATCAGTACTATCTAGAACTATACACACAATGGCACCAGCAAAAATCATAAAAAATACAATCACAACTGCAAAAATTTGCCAAAATAATTTTTTGTTTGTCATCATTTCCTCTTTAAAAAAGCAAGGAAAAAGTCCTTGCCTTTAATTTAAAATTTAACTTGCACATTCTTGCGTTCTTCTTCACTTTCGACTTCGTAAAGAGGGCGTTTTTCAAAATTGAACCACTTTGCGATAAAATTTGAAGGGAACATTTCACGCTTTGTATTGTAAATTTTTACTACCCCGTTGTAGTACTTGCGTGATTGTGCGATTTCAGTTTCAAGATTGCTTAGCGTGTTTTGCAAGTCTAAGAAATTTTTGTCTGCTTTTAATTGTGGGTAATTTTCAGCAACTGCAAACAAAGATTTCAATGTACCAGAAAGTGCATTTTCATTTTTCAACTGCTCGCTTACATCTTTACTTGCCATAGCCATATTTCTAGCCGACACAACAGCATCAAGAGTTTCTTTTTCGTGTTTTGCATAGCCTTTGACTGTTTCTACAATGTTTGGTATGAGGTCATAGCGTTTTTTGAGGTAAACATCCATAGTCGAAAAGCCTTCATCAATATTGTTACGCATACGAACAAAAGCATTGTAAGTCGCAATCACCCAAATGATGAGCGCAACCACAATAAGTAGCACTACGCCACCTATCACAATTCCAACGATAGCACCAGTTGTCATAGTATTCTCCTTATATTTTATATTCCTTATTATACAACTAATATTATTTTTTAGCAATTAATATGACACAATTTTTGACAATATTTATACTTAATACAACTAAAATCCCTATTTTACCATACAAAAAGAAAAAGATGTCTAAAATCTTAAACATCTTTTTAACTTAACTATTTTTTCGCTTGATAATCAGCAATAACTTTTAGAAGTTCGGCAACTGATTTATTGATTTTATTTATCTCAGATTTGCTTGCGCCACGCGCTTTTGCATCTTCGGCTTGTGTCTTTAATTTCGCAATTAAATCTCTAATCTTTTTGATATTGCGTGTACGCTCGGCTTTAGTTGCGTTTGATGCTTTTTCCATTGTAGCAAGGGTTTTGTCGATTTGAGCGCGTAATTCTTCTTGTTGTTGTTTTAACCTTGCATTTTCTTCTTCAATTTGTTTTTGGAGAGCAACTAAGTCATCATTTTCAACATATTTTTTCTTGTCAGTTTCTTCTTGATTGTCTTTTTTGTCAACTGGCTTTTCTGCCTTTTCTTCCTTATTGTCCGCCTTGTTATCAGCATCAATAATTATTTCATCATCTTTTTTGTCAGTAGATTTTTTAGTTTCTTTTGTCTTTGACTTTTCTTCTTCGCCACCTAAATCAATATCAATGGTTGCCTCATCGCTTTGAGGTTTTTCTACTTTTTCCTCTTGCTTAACCTCTTCCTTTTTATCCTCACTAATCTCATCTGTTAATTTCTTAACCTTAGGTTTTTTGGCTGGTTTGAGTTCTTGTTCTTGTTTTTTAACAATAGTTTTACTCTCCGCCTCTTGTGGAGTTTCAGTGTCTAATGGAGTTTCGGTTTGAGGTTGCTCTTGCGCATTTTCCTCAACAACATCGCTAGGTTTGTCCTCTGTCACCTCAAAAGTGATAGGTTCATCAGTTGGCGTTACAGGAGTTTCTAGGTCAACCTTGTTGTCTTGATTTTCAGTTTCAACCGCAGGCTCTTGACTGGTAGTTTCAGTTTCAGGAGCAACAGTTGTTTCTTCTGCTTGTGCAGAAGTTTCAATATTTGTATCTTGTGCTGGTTGAGCAGGAATTTCCGTTACTGTTTCTTGTGGAGCGTTTTGAGCATTGTCAAAGTTGTCAACATTCTCAATAGGCGCTTGATAATCAATATTTTCGACATTTACACCCTCTTGTTCTTGTGGGTAAAACTCTGTTTGATTATCAAAAGTAGCATTGCCATTGTCAGTATTTTCTGGGTAGAATTGATTGTCGGCGTTTTGATTGTCGTATTGTTCGTAGCCTTGTTGAGCATCAGCAAATTGAGTATTGTCGTAGGCACCTTGAACTGGTTGATAATTTGCATTTTCATCATAATTTGTAGCAAATTGCCCGTTATCAAACTCGCCATTTTGCGCGTTTTCTACATTGTTTGTAGCGTTTGCATCTTGGTACTGGTCTTGAGTTTCCGCAAAGTCGCCATTGTAATTTGCTTCATAATTTTGAGCATTTTCATCAAAGCCTTGTGGTTGTTGCTCAGTATTTTCGTAACTTTGCTCATAGTACTCAGGTGCTTGGTCGTAACCATTGTAATTTGGTTGTTCAAAAGTATTTGCAGTATCAGTACTTTGCGCATATTCATTGTAATTTGCTTGGTTATCGTTAGCGTGGGTTTGTGTATCGTTCATATCAATTTGCAAGCCATTAATAGTGCCTTCTGGGTTGTTTTCTTGCACTTTTATATAGTCTTGACCAAAGTCTTTTTTGGTCTTGCCTTTACCTTTTTGCTTGCTAAGTTGCTGGCGAATATTGTCAATTTCAAGATTTCTAGCCTCGATAATTGCATCTTTTTTCTCAATGTCGCGAGTAAATTCCTTAACTTTTGCCTTTAACCTTGCAATAGTCATTTCCATTTCGTGAAGGCTTTCTGAATTGTCGCGCGTAATTTTTTCGCTTAACTCGTTATATACCTTAGTTGCAAAAGTATCATATTCTGATTTCAACGCATCTTCAACGGCTTTTTTGTTTTCTTCAATGTCCTCTTTACGCTTTTGAATTTCCACTTTCAACGCGTTTGCTGCAACTTTTTCTTTGTCAAGCATAGTTTGCAAATCTTTTTCAAGCAACAATTTTTTGTTCATTTCTGCATCTGACTGACGGCGGTTGTAGTTAATCTCTACACGGTTGGTAGTTTCGCTCATAGCCTTGTCCAAACGCTCCAAGTTTTCCTTGATTGCTTGCAATTTTCTGTTTGCATCGCGCTCAATATCTTCCATATTTGCATCGGTTTTTTGAAGTTGTTTTTCTAAGTCAGTAATTTCATTTTGCGTGTTAATCTTGTTTATCAAGAATTTCTCACTCTCGCTTACAGCACGCTCAATAAGTTGCGCACCATTTACCCCCAAACTAGAAAAGTCGTAAGGGCTGTGATTTACATCTTCACGCTTTGCTTTTTCCAGCAATCGTTGTTCTTCCATAGCGCGTTTTTCGAGATATTCACGCAAAACAGGGATACCCTTTTCAATTTCTTTCTTAGTAAATAACAATTCGTAATCTACATAGTCAGGCATTGTGTTTGTAGCCTTGTCGATATTGCGCACAAAGTTTGTAAACATATCATAAAAATCGTGATTGATACTATTGTAACGCAAGTGTAAAATCATACAATAAATGCTACCCAATACTCCTACAACAGCAGGAACTATCGAAGCCTGCAACAAAATTGCGCCAACATTCGTGATTTCACCAGCCTTTACAATACTTGCTAACGAAAACAAGAAACTTAACACAGCGATAATTACCGTTGCATAACCAATTTGCTTTTGATTCATAAGAATTGCGCTGTTGTATAGCGGGCGTTTTACGCAGTATTCCACAGTCATATATCTACTAGGGCTACCCTCACGCTCCAACATAAACAACTGCCAACGGTCACGAATACGCCTAGGTAGTTTCTTCATTTTCTTGTGAAATTCTACGAGGTTGTCATCGTTAATCTTTGGATTGTTTTTCAAATATTTATTTATACGCTTAATCGTGCGCATTGTGCGGTCCTCATAACACCAAATCAACCTAATACCGCTAACTAAGATGAAGAATAGCATTATTCCGCCAAAAATGTATAATAGATAGTCCACGCCTATGTTTTCAAGCATATCTCCCAAAAAGGTTGTAATCCCATCTACTATGTTTGCACCCAGCATTTGTAACATAATAATCTCCTATTTTTACAAAAATTTGTCTATCTTTGTAATTTAATTATATAAAATAATTACCTTAGTTGTCAATTAATATTAAGCGTTCTTGCAAAAAAAAGTAAAGAAATTTTTTACTTACCCTACTTTTTAACGCTCCTTCGATTGCTTTTTCATAACAATTTAGTTGCATAATATAGTTTTGTGCAGTTTTTTCTACATTATGCGAGCCACTAGTCTTGTAATCAAGTAGATAAATTTCATTATTTTTGACAATTATCAAGTCAATCACACCTTGCACCAAAATTTCATCATTTAGTTTTGAATTTGTTACAAGTGAATTGTAGTTTTCTAGCATCAAAAATTGTTGTTCCCTGTATACCCTTGCCCCAACCAGCAAAGGGCGAATATTTACTATCGCACTAAATATTTTATTGACATCTATCAACTCCATTTCGTGTGGCGTCATTTTGGTGATTAAAAATAACTCTACCGCTTTTGCATCAGGCAAATCAAAATCAATCAACTGCATCGCCTTGTGGTAAGCAATACCTTGCTCGGTCGTAATGGCTGAAAGTGGTCTATTTTCGGTGATATTGAAACTTTTTGGAGTGATATTAACACTTTCTATATCATCATATTCACGATTTAATGCTGTAACCGTATTTTTTAATGCTTTGTGAGTACTTTCGGCATATTTGTAAGTATAGTTGCAATTATTTGATAGTATGTCCATAATTTTCGTATCTATGTTGTCCAAAATGCCTATTTCGTGTGCTTTTGTATCGTCTTGCTCGTTTTCGCTGATAGGGTCATAAACAGTCGTGATTAATTCATTATCAACGCCTAGTGGAAATCTTACGCCCAAATAGCCATTTTTAATACTTTCTACATAATCTTGTCCAAACGCACACAAAATTAGTGCCAAAAAGTTATTTTTAGATTTCAAGGCGTATGCACTTTGTGTAGCATCTAAATTATCAATTTTTAAGCAACCAGTAATGAACAAGTGGTTTTTTGCTCTTGTCATCGCTACATACAAAAGTCTCAAGCTTTCGGCAAGGTCTTTATTTTTCATCGCGATTTTGATAGCGGTATGCGAAATTGTAGGGGTTTTGGTACGAAGAATTGAATCGTATTTCATCATTCCTACACCCAAACTGCTATGTAACAAAAAATCTCCTTTCATTGAGTCCGTATTAAATCCGTGACCCATATCCACCAAAAACACAATGGGATATTCTAGCCCCTTACTTTCGTGCATTGTTTCCACTCGCACAACATCTGCCCCTACTGTGTATTCGGGCGTAATTACTGGCGTGTCTTGCGCTTGCTCCACACTAGATAAGTACTCACTTAAATCAGTATTGTATTTCTTACCGATAAAGTTATTTATATAACCTCTTACATTTTTTAACCTATTCTGCCCATCATCAAGCGAACTAATAAAAGCAAAGTAATTTGTCTTGTTGCAAATATAATTTAGCAAGTTGTAAATAGTGTCATTTTGCAACTTTTCTGCGCCCTCCTCAATTAATGACATCGCTTTTCTTAATTTATCGGCAAGCACATTTTTGTTTTCAAGATATAAAAACACACAATCATAATAGTTGACACACGCGCGCGCGCACGCACGAGGGCTAACTTCATCTTGCGAATTTTCGGTACTTGTTTTTTTGTTGGCATAAATACGAATATCTGCTAAATCTTGTTCATTTAATCCAACCAACGGACTAATCAAAAATGTAGTCAATTTCACATCATCATATGGATTGTTTACAAGGTAAAGATAAGAAAACAAAACTTGCACTTCATACTGCTCAAAGGCACTATCTTTGCTTATAGGCGCAACCGGGATACCATATTCAGCCACAGTATCTACAATTTTTGATACAGCGGTTGAGCGCCCCCTACAAAGCAAAGTAATATCACCGAATTTAATATCGCGGTAAGTTTTTGATTTTGCATCGTAAATTTGCTTTTGAGTTGTCATTAACTCGCTAATCTTTTGCGCAATCACCGCTCCTTCGCTTCGCGCTAAATTGTCTTCCTCATCTTTTGCGATAGGCGCACTACTCACTCGATACACCCCGCTACACGCAATTTTTTCCTTTTCCTCTTTTTCCTTTTTGATAATCTCGATATTTATAGGAGGCAAGGCTTGTTTATTGCGCTCGTAATACGCACCTGATACCATCTCATTATCAGGCAAATAGTCAATGTCACCCAATTGTTTTGTCATCAACTTGCCAAATACCCAGTTGACCAAATCAAGTATTTTTTGGTCTGTGCGGTAGTTATTGTTTAAGTCGATAGTAATATTTTCATCATTGTGTGTATCACCAAAAGTGCGTTGCTTATTCAAAAAAATCATTGGATTTGTGCCACGAAACCCATAAATACTTTGCTTTATGTCACCTACCAAAAATAAGTCACGCGACTTGTGTATGCTAGTAATTATATCTTCTTGAATATCATTTACATCTTGAAATTCATCTACAAATATTTGTTTATATCTACTTCGCACATCACGACTAACCTCATCTTGTTGCAAAATCTTATAAGCGTAATGCTCCATATCTGCAAAATCAAGCATATTGCGGTCTTTTTTGATTTTTAAATAGCGTTTGCTAAATTTTTCTACAAGCGCAAGCATAGCATCAAGTACATTTTTTGATTCTTGCAAATCTTGTGCAATTTTCCCTAAATCTGCTGACAAATAAACGCTTTTTTGCAACTTTTCAAGACTTTTTTTGTAGTTGTCTTTTATTGCTTTAAATTTTTCTTTTAATTCATCTTCCTCTGGTGATTTTGCCTTTAATCTTAAATCGCGAGGCCTTGGTAAATTAAATATAGCAAAGTGATTTTTCTCAAAATTGTTATCAGCCTTAATATTTGATACAATACCCATCAATTCCACAATATAGCCTATCAAGTCCTCACAGCCCGCCATTTCTGCTTCGCGTTTAAGATTTTTCAACACTTTGCCGTAATAATCAAACATTTCGATAGTGTTTTCGTTGATAATTTGGCAAAATTTGTTATTGTTTAAATCAGTAGAATATGCGCTATCAGTTCTAGCCTTAAACTCGTCAATGCTAGATAAATTAGTAAGAAAAAGGTAAATTTTATAGATATAAGTTTTTATTTTTTCAAAATTTCGCTTATCATCAAAAGTATGCGCAAGTAATGTAAAGTTTGGGTCTTTTTTTGCCTCACAATCTTTAAACAATTCCTCCAAAACACGCGCGCGCAAAACCGCCGTTTCGCTCTCATCACCTATCACAAAAGAAGGGTCAAGGTCAACGGTATAAAAATATTTTTGTATGATAGTTTGGTAAAATTTGTGCAAGGTGCAAATATCACTCTGCCCCAACAATTCGACTTGCTCACGCAAACGCTTACTTTGCGCCTCATCAAGCGTGTTTGAGGCTAACTTGTCGTTTAGAGCCTTTTCTAGCCTAAGTCGCATCTCACTTGCAGAGGCATTTGTAAAAGTCACAACAAGCAGTTCGGTAACATTCACTTCTCCTGCAATTATATTTTGCACAATGCGTTCAATCATTACACTTGTTTTTCCACTACCCGCTCCAGCGGAAACCAAAATATCTTTATTTTTCGTTTCAATCGCCTGCGTTTGTTTATCATCAAATGGCATCTTTTTCTCCTAAATCAAAACTTTCAATTTTTACATCAAAATTGCTCGCGCGCTCTTTAACACTCGCAAGCACATCTTTTCTACAAATGTATTTGTATGGGCAATAATCGCACGCGTGTCCCACAAATAGCGGACTAATTTCTCCGTCATAAATATCATTTATAGCACCTTCTAGCACGCATTTCGCGTATTCAAGAAGATTTTTAAATTGCTCATCACTTGCACCTAGGCTGTTCTTTTTTAGTTCTATCGCACCGCTTGCGACATTTTCTTTTGAAGTACTAATCGCAAAATTAACTATATCACTTTTTGGATTTTCATAATTTACTTGATTGTCTTGTGCAAGCATATTTGCTGGCGTATAGAGCGACACCCCATCTAATTTGTAACTACTATATAGTGTAGAATTTTCATCACTGTATTCACGATGTACTGGCAAATAATACGCCCCGCCCGCTTGCAAGCCCAAATCCGCCAAAATTGCTTGCATATAGTAAAATAACTGAATTTTTTTGCCCAAATAGAAATTTAATAAACTAAAAGTTCCACTTGCTTTACTAGTCTTGTAGTCCACAATTCGCAATTTATTTCCACAAATATCAGCACGGTCAATTTTTCCGTTAATCTTTATTCGCTTTGTAGTATTGATGATAGCAACCTCTGGTATTTTTGCAAAATGTTCGCTACCAAAACTGGTTTCAACAAATTTAATTTTGTACTCGCCGTGTCGCAGTTGATAACTAATAGCTTTGCACGCTAATACAGCCTCTTGCTCCAATGAAGCAAGCAAGGTAGCACTTTGCCCCGCGTACATAATGTGACTAAACTGTCTTTGTTTCAAAACTTCTCTAAAAATCTGCGGAATTGTCTTTTCAATCTCTGTATCGCTTATTTCGTGCGTGCGATACATTTTGCCAAATTTTTCAAAAACCGCGTGCAAAATGTTACCAATATCGACAGCCTCTGGCTTTGCTGTCTTTTTCTGTTGCAAGCGCAAACCATAAGTAAGAAAATGCGCATACGGGCACTCAAAAAACTTTTCAATTTGAGTAACTTTTGCCTTATCTTCGGTAAAAAATACCGATTGAGGGTCGTTTAGAGGGGTAATCTCATTTTGATTGTTGAGATTTTTTAGCGCTTGATTTAGCACATCACTATACCCATTTTGCGATAAAAATTGCCAAGCAGTGGCTAAAATCTTTGGATTTAGCGTACTGTTTACATCGCCCAACTCACGAATTACCTCTTGCAAGCACTCATCTTTGTTTGCCCACAAAAATGCGATTCGATTAGCCTCTCCACCAAACGCACTATCATCTAACAACCTTTCACTAAGAGTGATAATAGGCACGCTTTGACCTTTGAAGGTAAAGATTTTTTGCAAGGAAGGAATTACCCCCGCTGGCTCGCATTTTTCCCCACCACTATTTACAGGGTAAGTCACCATAAGTTCTTTTTCTGCCATAGCAAAACTCTGTAAGACATTTAGCCTACTTCTTGCATTCACTTGCCTAATAGTAGGACTCAATCTTACCGCATTTTCGCCCAACTCAGCAATATCGTAGTCCGCAATTAAACCAGCATCTGCTACCCACGCTGGCAAACTACCCTCCACAGCGCCCACAATATAATAGTATGGCGCACGCGAAAACACACTTTGCAAACTTTGCCCCACATACACACAATCAACACTCATAGGCAATGGCGAAATAGTGACAGTTGCAACGCCCGCTCTAAAAATTTTGCAAAAATTATCAAAGCTTAGTTCCATTTGCCCCAAAATCTCTTGCATTTGGCGCAAAACAGCATCTAATTTATCAAAATTTTGCCTTGCTATGCTTTGTTTTAATAAATCACCTTGCTCCTCAAAACTTTGAGCCATTCCACTAAGATTATCACGCAACTCGGTTTCTTCAAAAAAATTGTGAATTGCCGAAATCATCTCTGCTATTGTGATACTACCTTGAATATTCTTAGCTAAGGTAAAGAGCGGTTGCATAAAAGCTTTAATCTCTAAATATTTATCAAATTCAGCATCTGGAAATTCTGGCTTTGTAGTGTCCATAAAACGAGTACCAACAATGCCATATTTTTTTATTACATTCTCAAAAATTGCAAAATCTTGTAGCGATAGACCAGTAAGCGAATTTTTAGCAAAACGCAAAACATCTTTGACTTGAAAATTATCTTGCACGCAATCAAGAGCGGTAAACAAATATTTTGCCCCCTCACTATCGGCAAGTTTAAACGGCAAATCAGCCCAAAATGGAATGTTGTATTTGTCAAAAATTCTCTTTATCACAGGTGCATAATTTTCTAAACTTGCACAATTCAGTACGACTTCGTTAAATCGTGCGCCTTGCTTGATTTTTTGCAAAATATCTTTTGCTATCCACTCCACCTCACTATTAACATTTGAGGCTGAATAAATATTAAGGTTGTTTGGAGTAATTTCAGCAGTATCTGGCTTTATAGACATAAGATTATCTAGAATATGCTTGCTAAATTGAGGCAAGGTATTTTGGACCTCAATGTAGTCTGAAGTAGTATTTAAATTTTCAGCCAATGGTAAAATATAGTTTGCCAATTCCTTTGTGTAACATTCTTTGTTGTTTTGTTCTTTATTTGGAAAAAGAAGTCCAACGCTAATTGAATTTGCCTTTTGCACCAAAATTTTTATCAAGTCTAGCCCTTGCTCCGTAATATTATCAAACTGGCAAATATGAATATCGCAATCCTCAAAATCTTGTCCATCTGCAATTTCCTTGCCTAAAAGTTGCAAACGGTTGTTACTGTCCATATATTGAGTAGATAAAAATTCTTCGTAGTATTTATAAATTAAAGCAATGTCTTTTAATTTTAATCTCAACGCTGAGTTACGCAAATTATCAATATTTTTTTCTAAATCAATAGGCGTAATTTTGCAACTTTTGAGTTGTGCAATAGAGTCAAAAAGCACGCTCGCAAATGCAATAGTTTTGGCAGTATTTCTAAAACAAACCAATTCGCGTTCGTGAATTGTAAGCAACATTTCAATTACCATTGTTGCACCCAAACTAGACAAAATTTGTGGCGCCTGCACACGAGTCAAAACCTTGTTTGCTAGGCGTGCAAAACTTACCACATCAATATCAAATGTAGCCTTTAAATTTAACTCGCGCAACACGCGTTTTTCCATAGTAAGAGAATACCTATCAGGCACTATAATTAATTGCTTTTTACCCCTGTCTAATCCATCGCCTATTAACTTAATTTGTCCACTAGTAATATCGTGAAAATTATCCCCAAACACGCACTTGATTTTCATAAACTTTTCCTTCTGTAATTTTTAAAATTATATCATATTTTTACCCATTAAGCAATCAAAAAAGATAGGCGTTTTTCTATTTTTAGTACTGCGCAATGTACTATGCAGTACTATGCAGATTTTTTAAAATTTAACAAAAACAGCTATTTTTACGCATTTTTTGATAAAAAATATAGGTATTATGCATTGCATAGTATTGCATAGTACCTATTTTTATTTGTTTTGAGTCTTTTCTATTACTTTAAGACTTTCTATAAAATTTTTTAATTCTTTTAGGCTAGATGAGTGGGCTAAATCGTTTATTTTTGATATGTTTGATGCAAGTTTTTGTTGTGAATTTTGCAGTTTGATTTCAGTATCTTTTAGACGCAAATTTAACCTTTCGTTTTGCTCTTTTAATTCTTTAATTAGCATATCTTTTCTGCGTAAATCTATAAGCGCATTTGAGAGAGTATTATTTGCAAATTCCGCTTCTCTTTTTAGGTTTGCTTGCACCTCCTCCTCTGCACTTCTTTTAACCAATTTTACCAATCCCCAAAATAGCGATTGAATTTCTTTTTCGGTGATCGTTTCTTGTTGTTTAAGAGGCATAATCATAATATTATTTCTTGCAACTTCATCTCTTGTTTTTATATTTTGACTTTGTAATTCTTGACTAATTTTTTTAATTAACTCTGGTTGAGTTTTTAGAGCATTTCTATATTTATTTTGATAGCGCATCATAAGGCTTGCATCACCATTTGCCAGTTCGAAACACGCTTTTCGCACACTTATTTTTTTATCATTTCTCAATATAGCGCGCAAAAGTTTTGCCGTTTCCTCATCAGTAAAGTGATTAGTCTTGATTGAATTTGTTATTCCATTTTGCACTAAGATTTCAGCAACATTTTTATCTTCGTTGGCGACTTTGAGTAATCTATAATAAAAATTACGCACGCTATAAGTCTGCCTATTTGTTTTAATAGCAAAATATTTAAAGCACTTTACCAAACTCCTACCCTGCTTGCTTGCGATAGTTTGCATCAAATCTTTTATTTCCTCGATATCCCAGCCCAAAATTTTACTTTCTTGCATTTTTCCACCCCGAAATATTTTTCAACAACCATTATTGCCAGTATGTATTATTTTAAACCAGACATTTGCATATTTTATTGTAACACAAAATAAAATACTAGTGAGGTAAGAGTATTTTGGAACAATTTATTTTGCATATTTGTGGTGAGGCGCCATTTGTTTTTGCTATAAATTCCGTTCAAGTAGGCTATGTAGAACGGGACTATGAATCTATTGATATTTTAATTGATAAACAAGATTTTATTCTCTCTTTATATCCTCTTACACAAAGCACACCGCAAGGAACGAGCATTTCCTACTCTGCAAAAATTTTTGCAAAAGGTGGAAAACTTATCAGCAATAATGACAAAATCGTTGTTACGGACTACGGCGGTAGTCATTTTAAAATTTGCGCAAGCCCGTTTATCATTCCTTTTCAATCAACATATTCACCTACATTTTCAGCACAAGTAAATGATTGTTTAATAAATATTAACAAAAACACTATAAATATTAGCAATTCTAAAACAAGTAGGTTTTACCCATTACCTATCAATATTCAAAACATTCAAGCAAAAGAAATTCGCGATTTAACTGTAATAAGCGGTGCTACGCAAAATAACAAAATATATCATTTATATTTTGATAAAAATTTACAAGCGGTTTTTGATGGCATTGCTGATAAAATTGAGTATGATGGAACACAAATTGTCACGCTACAAAATATTAGCGATATTGCAAGACACGGGCTTGTGACCACATACAAAAAATCTATTTCAGGTTTTACCAAAGATCAGCAATATGCTGTTTACACGCAAAACGAAGCAGTTGCGCCTGCATCAAATATAGCCATTCCGTGGGCGTTTATGGAAGCAGTCAATATCGCAAATTACACACTTGCGCGCAGTTACCTACACCCTAGTCTAAGTGCAAGCCTGCAAGACAATCATATTGCTGAGTATTTTGGAGAATTTTTGGAAGTCACCCCAACGCTCAACAACACTCCATACGACCTATCACTTGTTTACGCAGGCAACCCTAGATTTGTAAAAACTTATCACTTTGAAGTAAATGAAAACAGAATTGTAAATATTGATTGCATTAATTAATATAATTTAATTGATAATTTTTTGAAATTTTGCTATAATGTTATATATCAATTATAGGTAATTTATGAGTACATTTTTAATTGTGATAATATGCTTTTGCGGAATTTTATTTGCACTAGGCCCTGTCGTTTTAATTGGAACAAGCAAAAAATATATGAAACTTTCCAAAAAATATAGCGAATTGCCTTTAAAATCAAACACTACAGGCGCAGAATTTGTGGAGAAATTTTTGAGCGAAAGTGGGGCGCATAATGTAAAAATCAAAGCTGTGGCTTATGAAAATGATAACGCGTACAGCCCCAGTGAAGAAACAATTTACTTGTCAGTCTTTGCGCTCTCTAATAGTTCAGTTTATTCATCAGCAGTGTGTGCGCACGAAGTCGGTCACGCAAAGATGCACCAAAAAGGTATGCGAATTGTTGGATTTTGGTATGCTTTTGCCATTCTCGATAAATGGATTTGCAAATTAATCTTGCCACTATTTTGCATAGGTTTGGTACTTTCAATTTTTGCAGGCTGGGCAAACATTTTAGGTGATTTACTACTTAAAATTAGTTTTTTATTCACTATCACCTCGCTGTGCTTTCGTATTTTTTCAATTAGAAATGAAGAAAACGCTAGTGCTATCGCTATGGGAGATTTAAAAAATAGCGGTTTGCTTAGCGAACATGAACTCAAACAAGCGCAAAAATTACTGAATTATGCGCTTGGCACATACTTTGTGGAATTTTACGAAAGATTATTCTATAATGTGATTACCGTTAAAAAACTCGCAAACAAGTTGATTAAACGCAATAAAAACAAAAATTAGAAGGAGCAAATTATGTTAGATTTTTATCTCACCTATTGGCTTTTGGGTATTGTTATGGTACCAGGTATTATTCTCGCCACTTGGGCGCAAATTAAGGTTTCGCGCACATACAAGACAACAAAAGAAATACCCGCTACCGCAACAGACAAGACAGCAGACCAAATTGCAAGAGAAATTTTAGACAAAAATGAACTTGAAGAAGTAGTAATTGAGCAAACAAAGGGCGAACTCACCGACCATTACAATCCTAGGACACAAGTTATTAAACTTAGTGAAGGAATTTATGGCGGGCAAAGCATTGCCGCACTTAGCGTTGCTTGCCACGAGGTTGGTCACGCAATTCAGCGTAAAGAGGGACATTTCGCCACAAGGCTTCGCACAATGCTTGTGCCTATTATGAATTTTAGCGATTTTCTTCTTTGGCCATTAATTGTGATTGGTGCGTTGATTAGCGTTTTTGCTGGTTTTGATAATCTAGTAGGACAAATTTTTATATGGGCTGGTATCGCATTTTTTGGTTTAACCGTATTATTTAGTCTAGTTACCTTGCCTACCGAACTTGATGCTTCAAAACGCGCTCTGCAACAATTACAAGAAGGCGGATACATTCAATCTGAGGAAGAAATAAAATCAGCCCGCAGTATGTTGCGCGCCGCTGCGCTTACTTATGTGGCATCTTTAATTGTATCAATTTTATCACTTTTGCGTTTTGTGCTTACTATTCTTGCACTACGCGGTAACAACGACTAAAAATAACTTAAAGAAATTTCAACTAAAAATTTAATATAATGTAAAAAAGCAATAGAAAACTATTGCTTTTTATAATATTTCACTAGTGTTATTTGTTTCATTATTTATTAATTCACTATTGGTTATAGGCTTAAAGCTTGCTATTACTACTTTCCCCTTTATCAATTCATAAGGAATATTATCACTCATTTTATAAGAAGATAAATCAACGCCTTCGGCAATCCATCCAATAAAGTTATACCCTGTAAAAGGTACAGCACTAAGATGAATAGTGCTAATATCTTCACTTGTATTATAACCAATAACTCTTGCCTCACCTCCATCAGTAGCAGATATAGCCATTCCTTCAATACTAGCACCACTAATAGGAGGGGTTTTATAAACAGGAGCAGTAGAAGTTACTAATGTAATACTCATGTTGCTTACACCATATAGATATTCAAACTGAAATACTATTGCATTGTCTGTATCATTTACAGAATAAAATTTTCTATATGCTTTACCAGCACCATAAATTTCAGCATGGTAGTACTCGACCATAAAACTTTTACCATCTAGAATAAATGAAGTCACATAATAATCACTCATAGGCTGAACTACAATATATAAGTTTTGTTCATATTGTGATTTTGAAATAGTAGCTTTTGTTTCATCATTTAAGGTAACTACTATTTGAGGTTTTTCTTTAAAATAAGCCATATATGAAATACTTTTTAAAAGGGTAACGGCCATTGTTGCATCATAATATATCGTCCCATCGCTATCTTGCCAATAATCAAAATCGTATCCCGAATAAGGAGTTGCTTTTATTGTTATTGTTGAACCTTTATCAAAAGAACCACCACCGGTGACCGTGCCATAAGTAGAATTATTGGTGTTTAGAGTTATCGTATATAATTCCTTAAAATAAACCTTAAGTGTACTGTCTTTCGAAATAGTAAATGTCAGAGGATTTGATGTCACCTTTGCTCCATTAAGTATCCAATAGTCAAAAGCATAACCATTATTTGGTGAAGCCGTAATTGTCACAGATGCATTTTTAACATACTCCGTACTCGCCCCAACAATACTACCAGAACCTTGTACCACAGAATATGTCAACCGATATCCATCGAAAGTCCATTGTGCATACGCCGTGGCATCTCCCCAATTCCATACAGTATTAGTATCTATATAAGTCCCATCGATTGCCCAACCTGTAAAAGAATAAAGAGACATTGTAGGATCCGGCGGAAATGTATAAGTTCCCATTGTACTACTTATTGTTTTACCAAGAGTCACTGGAATAGTATTTGTACTTCCCGTTCCAGTTCCGCCATTAAAATTGAATGACAAGGTCCAATCTCCTCCAGTCATATTGCTTGCAGAAATGTCAGAAGAAGATTGAACATCAATAACCAAAACATAATAAGCCGTTTTTCCATTCGTATAAGCAGAAGCTTTAATGCTATTATTGCCCCCAGTAAATATATTTCCATCTCTTGAAAATGTCATATATTTTGATGAAGCCGATGACGCAACCGCTTTGCTATAAGCTGAATCAATGGATTCATCAGAATAACCATAGTAAACATTTGCCCCAAAACTCTTTTTTGATGAATTCCAAATATAACCTTCTTTAGGCACTAATTGAAAAGTATTAGTGAAATATGCATATAAATGATCGTATTCATAGTATTCCAAAAAGTTACCTTTACCATCGTACACTTCTCCTTGCAAATCTTCGTCAAGACGAACATTTATAGTAACGGCTGGTGTAGTAACTTCTTTTAATAATGCATTATTGTACTTGATATATGTGCGTGCTTTCCAATAATAATAACCTCTCTCATATCCTTCTCCATTGTACTCATTACTTGAATCGGAAGAAAGGTAATAAGATTTTGATACATCTTTATAGCCAGAGTAAACTGTTGCAGCCTCTACACTAGAATTTGATGCATGATATTTTAGCACCAAATAAGCGCCCCCACCTAGGAAAATGACAATTAAAAAAATTAAACTTACCATAATTGAAAGCGTATAATTTTTACTTTTTTGCATATACTCCTCCTACTTTTGTGAAAATGTTTAAATGTTTGTATAAATATAACATTATATTTACATCAAAAGAAAAAACATTAACACAACTTTTTCGTAATCATTTTACTATATTTTGTGCAAAATTCCAAACAAAATGAGTCATATTTTGTAAAATTAGTAAAAATTTTTTAATTCTTTATATTTTAAAATATTATTTTACAGTTTTTACAATAATTATAGATAACTGCGTTTAATTTATTATTTCGTTTTTATCTTATGTATTGATTTTATTTAAATAAATTTAACAAATACCTTCGTTACTCAAACACAAAAGCGTTGTCTTTGGCAGAAAAAATAGCGTTCCAGTTTGAGCAACATTCGCGCAAAATTGCAAATGGTGTGCTTGCCATAGTTGTGGCATAATCGGTTGATTTTCCAAACATTGATAGTAATTTCTCAACGGCATAGGTGTTATCTTCGCCTATCAATCTATTTACTTGTAATGAAGCGCTCAAAACGGCTGAGTTTTGCGGTTGCACTAGGCTATAAGTTGCTGAAAGCGTAATATAAATCGTTTCTGGTAATTTTTGCGCGCTAAACCCAAAAGCAAGGGCTGAATTTGATAAATTTATCTGCAAAACAGCCACGAAATCGACTTCATTTTCAGCAGTACGAGTGCTTAGTTCAAGACTAATAACTTTTATAAAAGTACTCGCAGTGTTTGCGTTATAAATGGTATTACTCAAAGTATAATTTGCCAAAACCGCCAAATCATAATTGTTTAGCACAAGACTACTTTGCACCCTTGTGTTGCTTGAATAAAATGCAATCGTATTTAATTGGTTATCTACGATTAAAGACTCGGTAATGTTTGTCATTTTGGAGTTTATTTTTGCATTAAAATTATCCACGCGCGTATCCGTAATTTTGTCGCTAAACATTGTATATTCGCGCTCCAAAACCTCGATTAAGCGCGTATCTTGCTCAGTTTTTAACGCATTGGACAATATCAAAAATGTTGTGACACCCACTAATACCAAAATCAAAATTGCAAGCAACCCAGACTTGATACAGCCTTTTTTCTTGTCTTTATTTTTCATTTATGCCTCTTATAAGAAAAATTTTGCCATACCCAGCATTGTGGTTGTGTCTGTATCAGGGACCTGCTTCCTAAAATACACAAAATACACCACCACGCCGATAATAGCAAGTGGCAAAATGAATTTTAAACAAAATTTAATCAATGCAATCAAACACATAGGCTACTCCTTTTAGATTAATTATACTAAAATTCAACCCAAAAAACAAGCAATAGCAGAAAATTTGATAAAAAGTTAAAATAAAAAGGAACATTTTTTATTATATAATGATACTTGCCACACTTGCCTTCACTGCAAACAAAAAGAAAAGCCCATAAGGGCTTTTCTCTCTGTTTGCTGGTGCGCCCATAGGGATTTGAACCCCAAACCTTTCGGTCCGTAGCCGAATGCTCTATCCAGTTGAGCTATGAGCGCAAATTTGTATTAACTAACAGCACTTTTTCAAAAGTACTTTATTAGTATAATACAATTTAATTTAAAAGTCAATAAAAATTTTGCAAATTGCTAAAAAATTTTAACAAACATACAAAATACTGCAAATTCATATAACTCAGTTTAATTGCTACATATTTTTCCTTAAAAATTACATATTTTTCAATCGAGAAATGGCGGAATTGATGCGCGCAATGCTTGTTTCTTTACCAAGTAAATACATCATTTCGCCCATTCCTCCAGGGGTAACCACATTTGCAGAAACGGCGATACGCGGAGCCCACATTACAGCACCCAATTTCATTTCGTGGGCGGTGGCGTAGTTTGTAGCGATTTCATTTAAAATTTCAGGTTGCCAGTCCTCGACCCTCTCAAATTCGGGCAACAAATCTTGCAAAACTTGCAAAGAAATTTCTTGTGTCAATTTATTCTTTTTGTTTTCAAAAAGGCTTAAATCAAAATCGTAGTAATTGTCCAAAAATGCAAACAATTCTGGAATTTCAGCAAAAGTGCTAATTCTGCTTTGCGCTAGATTAGAGGTAAATTTCCACTTATCTTGCACGCATTTTGGCGCAGTTGTGATAAATTTTTGTGACAGACTCACAAATTCCTCGTGGCTCAATTCCTTTATGTAGTGGCTGTTCATCCACGCTAATTTTTTGTAGTCAAAAATTGAGTCAGTCTTTAAAATTCCGTCAGCGGTGAAAAGGCTGATTAATTCTTGTAATGAATAAATTTCTTGTTCTTGCTTTGGACTCCAACCGAGTAAAACTATATAATTTATAATTGCTTGCGGAAGGTAGCCCTGCTCCACCAGATTTGCAAAAGACACAGCGCCGTGTCGTTTTGAAAGTTTGGACACACTGCCGTCAGGGTTTTGGCCCATAATGACCGCCACATGCATAACCTTTGGCGACTCCCAGCCAAAAGCATCATAAAGCAACTGATATTTAGGCGTAGAAGATATATATTCTTTCCCACGAATAATGTGTGTAATTTCCATTAAATGGTCATCAATTACATTCGCAAAATTGTATGTAGGCAAGCCATCACTTTTGATTAGCACTTGGTCATCAAGCGTATTTGAATCAATCGAAATATCGCCATAAACCTCATCGTGAAAAGTGATAGTTTGGTCTTTTGGCATTTTCTGTCTAATAACAAAACTTTCAGTTTTTAACTTTTTTGCGACTTCTTCTTTGCTCAAATTGCAACAATCGCAGTGGTGACCATAAGTTTGTTCTGCTGGCATTTCATCATCATTTTCGCTAGTGTCATCGCTATCTTTTTTGCAAAAACAGTAATACGCTACGCCCTTTTCAAGCAAAATTTGAGCATATTTTTGGTAAATTTCCTTGCGCTCGCTTTGCTTGTATGGACCGTAATTACCGCCTATATCAGGACCCTCATCATAGGTAAGCCCAGTTTGCTTCAATGTTTCAAAAATAACATCGGTTGCGCCCTCAACAAAGCGTTTTTGGTCGGTATCCTCAATACGCAAGATAAATTTGCCATTGTAGTGCCTTGCGAATAAATACGCAAAAAGCGCCGTACGCAAATTACCCACATGCATATACCCTGTTGGGCTAGGAGCAAACCTAGTCCTGACTTGTTTTTGTTCCATTGATTTTACTTCCTCATAAATTTATTGATAAGTTAAATTATAAGTTAAATTATATGAAAAGTCAAGACAAAACGGTAGGCTTTTCAAATTAGTGTAAAGTTTTTATAAATTTGCAAAAAAATATATAAAAATTATTGACTTTTTGGGCGCGATACTGTATATATTGTATATATACAGTTTATAAAGGAGTAAAAAATGTTAAAAGTAACAAATCTATGCAAGACTTACCCTACTTTTTACCTCGATAATGTGACTTTTGAATTACCAAAAGGCTATATTATGGGTTTTTTAGGCACGAATGGCGCGGGCAAAACGACTACGCTCAAAAGTATGCTAAATATCGTTCACCCAGATAGCGGAACAGTGGAAATTTTGGGCAAAAATATGCAAAATAACGAACTCGAAATAAAGCAAAACACAGGTTTTATGTTGGGGTCTTTTGAGTACTTTCCAAAGGCAACACTAAGCGATATAACCAAAGTTTATAGCAATTTTTACACAAATTGGAATGAAAGCAAATATCGCGAATACTTAAAGCGTTTCGACCTTAACGAAACGAAAAAAGTCACCGAACTTTCAGCGGGTATGAAGGTAAAATATGGGCTAGCACTCGCCTTGTCGCACGGCGCAAAATTGCTTATTTTAGATGAGCCGACCAGCGGACTAGACCCTATCGCGCGCGATGATTTGCTTGATTTGTTTCGTGAAATTATTGAAGACGGCGAAACAAGTATTTTATTTTCTACGCACATCACCTCAGACCTAGACAAGTGCGCCGATTTTATTTTGATGATTAAAAAAGGCAAAATTATAGCCAACGACACCAAAGATAATTTGATAGACAACTATGCGTTAATTTCTGGCAAAAAAGCAGATTTAACGGAAGAACTATGCACAAAAATGGTAGGCTATAAAAAGCATAATCTCAATTTTAAGGGCTTAATTGCGCGTGAAAACTTGCCCAAAACTAGTGATTTAGTGGTAGAAAAGCCAAATTTAGAGGATATTATGGTTTATTTCAATTTGGAGGCGGAAAATGAACACAATTAAAAATCTTTGCAAAAAAGAATGGCATTTATCGCTAAAAAATGCTATATTTATCTATGTATATGCACTGTTGGGGGTTTTGCTACTCGCACCGAACTACCCATACTGCACGGCATTTATGTACTGTGTAATCGGTATTGCAGTGTTGTTTGGCAACTACAAAGGCAACAAAGACCTTGAATTTACCGCAATACTCCCCGTAAAAAGAACGGACATAGTCAAGAGCAAGTTTATAGCAATTTTATTTATTGAACTAATACAAATTTTGATTGCAATTCCGTTTGCATTGTTATCTGCGTTTATAGTCAACACTAATGGCAATCTAGTTGGAACCGATGCAAATTTCACCTTGTTTGCGTTCGCGTTTATCGAATATAGCGTGTTTAATATCATATTTTTACCGCTATTTTTCAAGACAGGCTACAAAGTCGGCAAACCTGCTTTTTGGGCAATACTTGCGTATGTGGTGACTACCATCGCGCTTGAATTTGTAGTGGCTTTTGTGCCTAGCCTAAACACAATCTTTGATGGATATGCGCACTTAGGTTATCAAGCAATTTTGTTAGTTGTGGGTGTTGCATTGTTTGTGCTTAGCACATATCTTGCCTTTAAAGTGTCGGTAAAAAATTTTGAAAAGGTTAATTTATAGTGGACATTATAATCAACAACTCTATTGAAACGCCTATTTATCGGCAAATTTATGAGCAAATTGTGGCACAAATTCTCAATGGCACGCTGTTGGCAGACTATTGCTTGCCCTCTATTCGTGCGATTGCGCGCGATTTGGAAATTAGCGTAATCACCGTTAAAAATGCGTACGAAATGCTAGAACAAGACAACTTTATCTATACCGTTGCAGGAAAAGGCTGTTTTGTGTCCGCTATCGCAACAACAGAATTGCAGGACAAAAAAAATTGCCTTATTCGCGAAAAGGCGGAGGAAATTTTGGAGTTTTGCGCACAGTTCGGCGTAGATAAAAACAAAATTATAGAAGAATTGAAAAAATCCTAAATTTTTAAAAAATTAAGCAAAAAGAATGACGCTTGTCATTCTTTCTTTTGTTTAATCTATAAAATTATGGTCGCCTGTGTCGGTTGAGGAGTTTGTACCTGCGGTATTTTGTATAAACACTGCGGTAATTTTTGTGTCATAGGCTTGTTTTTTTGTTAGCCTAATGCTTGCTTTTGTGCTAAGAGTATTTCCGTTGCTATCTATCCATTTTTCAAAAACATAGCCTTGTTGGTTTGCTGTTGCGTAGAAAACAATAGTATCGGTATCGGCTAAATCATCAAAATTATCACCAACTACCCCCGCAGTTCCGCCGTAAGTTGCGGACACATTTATGCCAGTGGGACCACTGCCCGCACTTGCGTTATTTTTGAGAGTTGGCGCGGTATTCGCAAAGACCAGAGTCACGGCGATATTTTCGATAGGACAAATTACCGAAAGTTTGAATCTGCTACCATCTTGATTAATTTCATAATGAATATTTATTGCACTATCTGAGTAATCTAGTATTCCCGTGCGGTACTGCATAATTTGTGCAGGGTTGCTACCCACTTGAATACTATATATATAGTTGCCACTTGCTGGGGTTATGTAATAATCGGTTTGATAGTTGCCGTCATTACGCGTTATGGTCGAAAATTGGGCGGCACTGCTAATATTCAGCCCGTACAACGCGCTAAAATACGCAGTGTATGATAAGTTACCTGTAACCGTAAGCGTTAAGGTTTGTGAGGTTATCTTGTTTCCCCCGCTATCTTCCCAGTACTCAAATATATAGCCAGTTTTTGGATATGCGGACAAAGTTACAGCCGTTCCGCTTTCGTAAGTACCCGCACCATAAACCGTGCCGTAACTATCGTTATTTGTATTTAATGTAACTGTACAGCCTTGTTTGAAATATGCTACACAAGTTGTGTCTTTTGTAACCTCAAAAGAGTGTGGGTTAAAGTTTACCCTCGTTCCGTCTATCATCCAGTAATCAAAGAGGTAGCCAGATTTTGGGGTTGCTGTGATTGTGGCTAATGTTCCTGCCTTGTAGTATTGTCCGTAGTATGCACCACTCGAAGTTACAGTTCCTTGACTACTATTACTTGTCGAAACTGAAACTTGGGACGTCGCGCAGGATGCGGCAGATTCAAGATTTAAGTGAAGCGCAGGACGCACCGCGAGGGATTGATTCACATGATGGGTACCGCTACTAGAGGAGGAGACAGAACACGCTTGGTAGGACAACTCGATACGGGCAGAGCGCAACCACGAGTAATACGAACTACTTATTGCTCGTTCGTTTACACTTAAATTCCATATACCTGGGTGGGCATCTTCGCATCCCAATTCTGATAGGCTTGGCAACCATACATAGTCGTTTTGCCAGTTGTTGTACCCTGTTTTCGATGAATAGTTATATGTACTGCTGCTACCACCACCTACACCTATTGCCTCGTTGTTTAATACATAACTAAATCCTGTGTAACTTGTTCCTTGTGAAGTTGTTTGATAACCGATGTATTTTGGTTGCACCAAATGAGAAGTTAAGCCATATGTACTCATTGTAAATTTTGCATATTTATTGCTTGAACTTTGTGAGGCTGATGTCAATGCTGATTTGCTTGTTGCATATTGTCCGCCATTGTTTAAGGTAACTGCACGCATATAACTCGTACCATACATATTTGCAGGATATGACCCTACACTATTATCATACCAACCTGATGACCAAGTACTAGTTTCAATTGTATCGTTTAGCAAAAGTGTAGCAATTCTTTTACCCCTTGAATCTTTTGTAAGGTAAACTACTTGCCACTCCAAGCCACCCAAAGTAACCACAATAGATTGACTATTTGTTTTGTTATTATAGGTATAACCACGAATTGTGCCAGCATCTACATCGCTAGCATATACACCATCTATTGTACCTGATGAAGATAAATATTTTAATAATGCGTTTAAATTTGTGTTGTTAAACATTTTTGCATTACTATTCCACAACTCACCAACTTTGACATAGGTTGTAGTGCTAGACTTATACGCATTTGTATTTTTGCTGATAAGTATAACTGGCAACATTGATAACGCTAATATAAGAATGAGAATTAAAGAGGTCACTAGATGCAAGCGCTTTGATTTTGAGGTTTTATTCTCCTCTTTTTCTGCAAAAAGTTGCAGATTGAAAGCGGTGTGTGTTTTGGTTAAATTGCCATTAAATACAGCATTTTTAGGGCTATTTAAGCGCCCCCCCCCCCTGCGGGTTTTGCTCTCTGTTTTGGTACATAATTCACTCCTTTTTTTGTAACCATTTTGCATTTTTTACTCCTTTAATTATATCTTATTTTGTCTATTTTTTCAAATAAAATAAGCCCCAAATTTAAAATTTTTGAAAAAATTTGCAATTTTTCACTATTTTTCGCCAAATTTAGATATTTTTTTCATTGCATTTCCTATTTTAACACATTATTTTAGAAAAAAATTCAAAATTCACAAGTGTTAACAAAAATTTAAAATTAATTCAATCAACATACTTTTGATACTTACCTTATATTACTTGTCAAGAACCAAATAGTGTGATATAATAGCAAAAATCTTTTGAGGTGAATTATGCCCATTTCCATAGCCATTGACGGTCCTGCGGGTGCTGGCAAATCGACTATTGCGCGCAATCTTGCAAACACTCTAACTGATTTTGTGTACATTAGCACTGGCGAACTTTATCGCAGTCTAAGTTATGCTTGTTTAAAGTACAATCTCGACCCTACAAACAGGGCTCTGGTTGAATTTTTGCCATTTATCATTGAATTTGATTATGGCATTATCAAAGAAAATTGTGGCAACCGTTTGCGCGTAATGTTAGGCACTGAGGATATTACCGCTCAGTTACACACAAAAGCCGTGAGCGATATTACGCCGATTGTGGCGAGTTATTCAAACATTCGCGAGCATTTTCGACAAATACAGCGCGAGTTGGCGAGTAAATACAATGTAGTTATGGAGGGGCGCGATATAGGCACAGTGGTGCTACCAAACGCCGAGTACAAATTTTTTGTAGATGCAAGTGTAGAAGTGCGCGCTGACCGCCGTTATGCCGAACTCATAGGAAAAGGCACACAAGCCGATTATGAGGAAATTTTAGATTCAATCAAAAAGCGTGATTATTTAGACAAGCACCGCCCGCACTCCCCGCTTGTTTGTCCAGATGATGCTTATTTTGTTGACACTTCACACAAGAGTGTAGCGGAGGTTGTGGCGGAGATGCAAGAAATTATGCTTTCAAAAGTGCAAAAAACCTGTATTGACAAAAACCTTGTTTTGTGATACAATAGGTTAAATGTTATGCGACTGTGGAGGCTTTTATGGAAGATTACTACGATGATGAATATATAGAAGAAATTACGCCAGAACAAATTACTTATATTTGCGTGAACAACTACCTACACAAAGTGGTTAGTGAAGATTTAAATCACATTAAATCACAAATTAAAATGCTTGCTAACGAAAGTGACCTAATCGAAACAGGTGTTTATCAAAACAATGTTGCTTGCGTGACTTTGGGTGCATTGGGCTTGGGGACTTTTGCGAGCTCTATGATTGGCTACTTTCTCAACTCTACTATCGCACTCGGTAGCAGTGTAGTTTGCTGTGCGATTGCTGGCGGAATGATTGCAAAAACTATAAGAACAAATCGCAAAATGTTAAAAGTCAATACTGGGTTGCAAATGCTACTTGCTGAGGAGCAAGAGAAATACGATACAGAAACAAATCGCTTGGCCGAAGAAATTAAGCAAAAAGAACACGATATGAGTTATAATTAAGAGCCTTTTGGCTTTTTTTATTTACTTTTTGATAAAAATTTTGTATCATATGTGAAGTGGCTTAAATAATTAGGTAATAATTATCAAAAATTGACCTATTTTTGCTAACATTCTCTATACTATATAATATATAAGGAGCGAATTATGGAAGTTTTGGCACCTTGCGGTAGCGAGGAAAGTTTTTACTCTGCAATTTACAATGGTGCAGATGCAATGTACTTAGGACTAGGAGATTTTAACGCCCGCGCAAAGGCAACTTTTTTTACCACCGAAAATATACGCGATTATGTGAAAATTGCGCATCTTTTTGGCGTAAAAATTTATATCACAACAAATACCCTACTCAAAAATGAGGAAATTGGGTCTTTTATTGATTTTGCGCGAAAGTGTATAGAGGCAAAAGTTGATGCGTTTATTGTGCAAGATTTGGCGGTGGCGAAAATTTTGCGCGAGTGTTTTCCTACTTGCGAATTACACGCTAGTACGCAATTGGGTATTTGCAATGTGGCTGGGGCGAAAATCGCAAAGCAACTGGGTTTTTCACGAGTAGTGCTTGCGCGTGAAACTAAACTAGACGATATTCGCGCAATCAAAGAGCAAACTGGGCTGGAAATTGAATATTTCGTGCAAGGTGCGCTTTGCGTGGCTTTTAGCGGAAACTGTTATCTCAGTGCGCTTGAACACGACAAAAGTGGCAACCGTGGCAAGTGTTTGCAGTTGTGCAGACTTCCGTATTCGGCGTATTTGAGGGAAAATTTTGTTGGCAAGGGCTATCTGCTTTCCGCGCGCGATTTGTGCTTGATAGAAAATTTGCAAGAATTAAAGAAAGCGGGCGTTGACAGTCTAAAAATTGAAGGTAGGCTCCGCCGTGCTGGTTATGTGGCGCAAAGCGTACAGAGTTATCGCAAAGCGGTCGATGCTTTAACGCAAAATGAAAAAATAAATCTTAAACGCGAAATTTTTGACCTGAAAAAAGTTTTTTCGCGAGGCGAATATAACACGCGCGCGTATTTAGATAGTGGCGTGCCAAATAATGTAATCAACCCGCAAATACAAAATCACTTAGGAATTGAGGTTGGTGAAATTTTATCTACTGAGCCTTTTAAAAATCTCTACAAAGTTAAACTCACCAGCACTCACCCGCTACACCAAAATGACGGGCTAAAATTTTTGAATAATGCGGGCGAAGAAGTCGCTAGTGCGGGTGTTGGCAATGTGGAAAGTTTGGGCAAGAATACTTACATTTTTTACACAAAAAATCGTTTGCAAAAAGGCTGGAAAGTTTATCTCACTTTGGATAACGAAAATGAAAATAAACTTGTCGCTAAAACGCGAAAAATTTTGATTAGTGGCAAGATGAAAACCACAATAAATGAGCCGTTAAAGTTGTCACTTTTTGTGGTGCGCGACAATCAAAAAATTGAGGTCGATTTTGCAAGTGAATACATAGTCCCAGAGGCGCAAAATTCACCTACCAGCGAACAAGAAATTTCGACACAAATCAGCAAAATGAATGACACTTATTTTTCACTCGAAAATTTGGAAATTGTAGGCGACAAGAATGTGTTTTTACCCAAATCTGTACTCAATAGTATTAGGCGTGAAACTTTGGCGAAATTACAAGATAAAATTATTGAAAACCACGAAAAACACCTTAAAATTACTGAAAATGCGCAGAATTTAGAAATATTATGCGGTACTATGCAATGTAGTATGCAATCATTAAACGGCGATATTAACGATATTTATCTTATAAATGAAGATACCGATTTGGAAAAAATCGCTCCAAAAACAAACGATATTTTAGCGCTTTCGCCTATCGTATATACAGTGCAAAATGTACAAAATCAATTTGAAAAATTGAGTAAATTTAACTGCAAATTGGCACTCAATTTACCAGTAATTGCAAACGAAAAAGATATGCAAATTTTAATTCGAATTGTGGAAAATTTACCTACCGAAATTTACCTCATAGTTAACAACATTTCTGGCTTGATTTTTGCAAACAAGGTGCATAAAATTGTAGCGGGTTTGGGACTAAATATTTACAATGATTTAACAGTTAACGAACTAAAAAATTTAGGCGCAGATTACTTTATTTTTAGTAAAGAATTTATGCCTAAAAACGATGACTTTATTACCTACTCTTTCGGGCATCAAGAGTTGATGTATTTTGCACACTGCCCATACAAGACTCTTTTCCAAAACGACTGCAAGAATTGTAAATTTTGCAAAGATTTAGTCTTGCGCGGTGATGATAACAAGACTTATAAAATTGAGCGCACGACCATTTCGCAATGCTATTTTGCATTGCTTTCTAACCGATTGACAAACAAAATTAAGTCAAGTAAAAATTTGATTGATTTGCGTTTTGAATAGCGAATTTACATTTTTTATATGCATTTTAATTGAAATTTTGGCAAAATTAAATTATAATTAAACTATTAATCACAAAGGAGAAAAAATGGACTGGAATACAATTTGGAACTCAATAGTTGAGTATTTTAGAAACAACGGCATACATATTTTGTACGCGATACTGGTCTTTATCTTAGGGCTGATTGCAATAAAAATTGTACTCAAAATTATCAATAGAGTTATGGAGCGCTCCAAACTCGAACGCATCACCCAGGGGTTTGTTCGCTCGATTTTGAAAGTTACGCTATATATTGTGTTGATTATTGCCGTACTTCAAGTGTTGGGCGTGCCACTTACTGGCCTAACCGCAGTGCTTGCGACCGCTGGAGCTGCCATTGCTCTATCACTTAAAGATAGCCTATCAAATGTGGCGAGCGGTTTGATTTTGATTTCCAACAAACCTTTCAAACAAGGCGATTATGTGAAAATTGGTTCGCAAGAAGGAAATGTCAAGAGTATCAGCGTAATGACAACGGAAATTATTACGACCGATAACAAAAAAGTTGTGCTACCAAACTCGACTATTCTCAATCAATCTATAATCAACTATTCTTCCGAAGGTAAGCGTAGGCACGAAATTTTATTTGATGTGTCGTATAACACTGATTTGGAATTGGCTAAAAAGGTGATTTTAGATGTTTGCCATAGTAATGGTAAAATTATGCTTGAACCCGCACCTGAAGTAAATTTAAAATATTTCGGTGACAACAACTTGCAACTTTTCCTCACCTGTTGGTCAAGTGCGCCTTACTGGGAGATTTATTTTTATCTAGTTGATAATGTTTACAACGAATTTAAACGCAACAAAATCGACTTTTCTTATCAACAAGTCGAGGTGCGTATGCTTACTGACAAGCCTGTTGCACCTTACCGTAAAAAGGCTTTACCCAAACGCGTTGAGCCAAAACCTATCGAAAATACGCAGTTTAATATTTTTGATATTGATTCTTTTGAGGAATTTCAAAGAGAAACCAAACGCCGTAAAATTCGCAATTTAACCAAAAAGCGCAAACAACTAGATGCCGAACTTGCAAAACTTACAGCAGACTTACCCGCAAACCGAAAGAAAAAATTAATCAAAACTAACTCAATTATGTTTAAAAATAAATTAAAATGCAACATCTCAAAAGCAAAAATTAAATTACATCAAAAATAGCAAAAAAAACAGCCGTAGCAAAAACACTCGGCTGTTTTTTTATATCAATTTTATACTAAAATTTGGTATGCAGTTTTTAGAGTTTATTTCTCTAAATTTTAATAAAATTACTTAAAATACAATACTATGCAATGTACTATGCAATCAATTTTACGCATAGTTTTGCTCTAAAAACAAGGTTTTACCATTTGTTATCTACTTTTTCTGCAAAACCTAAAAAGTCCTTCAACTCTATCTTTTCTCCGTTATCTAAAATTATAAAACCATTGAATTTCCCAAAAACTTGATGCTGATTACTGCTAATAACGAGCGCAGTAGAATAGGCGTGCCTATCAATAATTGGTGTAAACTTTGCCTCAAATCTACCATTGTTTGAGGTCACTTTCCACTCAGCCATAAAGTCAAATTCATCATCTTTGTTCTTTGGAATTTCAAATTTTATATTTTCTAGTTTGTGCGCTTTACCATTGAAAAATAACATATTTTCTGTCGCGTTTTTAGTATTACCAAAGCCGTAGCCCAGATTAAAGCCAACGACATTTCCATCAATTTCACCTACCGCACTACTCCAATACCAAGTGTTTTTGTATGTCCAAACACCGCGCCCCCAGTCCAAAATAGCAAAAGTATCTTTTGGGTCAAAATTGATATTATCTTCCCCAACTTGGACAAAACCCCTTGCTCTAAAACCAACGATTTTTTGATTTAGATAAAAATGTTTAGGCTTATCAAAAGGAGTCGCAATTACCATACTTTCTGCTGGCTCATCAATTAGTTCAAAATCGGCGACTAGGTCTTTTTCATCAACAAAATTTTTCATTTCCGCGTGCAAATGGCGCTTGCCTTCGTGATTGATAAATTCAAAATTAACGCGTTTGTTTTTAAATTTTGCATCACCAGTTTTTGAGGTTGAGGGAAAATTCGTTTTCCCGAGCGGTAAAAAAGTCATCGGGCTAGTCGTTTGTTCTTTTTTCTCAACAAAATCTATCACGCTTGCAGAAATCAACCCCATATAACTATTATCAGCGATAGTCAAAGCAACCGCATAGTGCTTGTTATATATCAAATAATAATCCCACTCTTTTATGCGCAAGCCATTCGCTTTGATTTTATTTCTGTCGTAAATATAGTGCATTTGCGTAGCCCAACCCGCCTCTAACAAATTTCCATTTTCATCAAGCAGTTGAGTTTCTTTTTCTATTTTGTTCATAATTTCACCTCTATGAAATTATTATATCAATTTTTGTTTTATTTAACAATTAAAAACGCTACACTGCGCCAAAATTTTTTATTTTCCGCCATTCATATAAAATAGGCACCTCAAAATTTGAAGCACCTAATCTAATTTTATTTTTGTTCTATTGTATTAAGATTTTTTTGCATTTCCACTTTTTTCTTTCCAAACTTATATTGCAAAATTCGTAATGAATTGAGAATTGCAAGTAAAGTAACTCCAACATCAGCAAACACCGCAATCAACATTCCTTCGGAAAAAATACCGCAAAGTTCTAGCACGATTATCAATATTTTTGTTACCAACGCAAAAACGATATTTTCCCAAACCACTCTACGAGTAAATTTTGATAGTTTATGCAAATCTTTAATCTTCCCTGGGTCATCATCAACTACGACAATATCGCTCGCCTCCACTGTCGCAGGACTCCCTGCTAGCCCCATACTAATACCCAAATCGGCACGCGATAGACTAGGCGCATCGTTTATACCATCACCAACAAACGCCGTATAACTCCCCGCTTTTTGCTTCTTTAAATCTTCTTCCAAAACGGCATATTTTTGCTCAGGAGTAAGCCCCGCTTTGTAGTCATCAATCTCCAACGCTTGTGCCACATGCGAAGTAACTTGATTGTTATCGCCACTTAGCATACTTAAATTAACTTTATTTGCTTTGAGATATTCGCACAATGCAACCGAATTTGTCTTTAATGAATCAGCAAGCAAAATTTTGCCGATAGGCTTTTCATTTACAAAGACTTGAATACTTGTCAACTCATCAGCCGAATTGCGCGATACATTACCTACAAAAATTGCATCGCCCTTGTAAGTGTAACTTACACCATTACCGCTATTTTCTACAAAATCTTGTACTTCTTCGAGAGGTAGCCCGTGCGCACGGTGTTGAATTGCTCTTGCAATCGGGTGAATACTATTTTGCTCACCCAAAACAGCTAATTTCAGCACATCTTGAGTCGAATATTTTGAGTCAAGCGAAACAATGTCGCGCACTACAAACTGCCCTGTTGTAAGCGTACCTGTTTTATCAAAAATAACACGATTTAGTTTTGCGGACACATCAAGGTAATTGCTACCTTTTATCAAAATTCCATTTTTACTTGCTTTACCTAAGGCACTGAAATATGCCAGTGGCACACTAATAGCAAACGCGCACGGACAAGAAATAAACAACAAAATCAACGCGTAATATAGTCCGCTTGTGAGAGGTTTACCCAAAATCCAACTACCAAAGAACACCACAACTGCAAGTCCTATTACCGCCAAAGTGTACCACTTTGCAAACTTATTGATAAAAGTTTCTGTCTTGCTCTTTTTATCGTTCGCGTTATCAATCAAGTTCATAATTCGCGCAACCGCACTTTCACGATAAAGGCTAGTAGTTTCAATCTCCAAAACCCCATCAAGCAAAATTGTACCCGCAAGCACTTGACTACCTTTGCTCATACTGATAGGCAAACTCTCACCCGTCAAATGACTAATATCACAACTCGCGCTCCCGCTAGTCACAAGTCCGTCCAACGGCACACGCTCGCCCGGTCTTACTTTTATGATACTGCCGATTTTTACCTCATCTGGGTGTACTTTGTGTTCATGATTTCCGTGTACAAGCATAGCAAAATCAGGCTGAATTTCCATTAAATTGCTAATATTTTTTCGCGAGTTTGCAAGCACGCTGGCTTCAAGCATTTTACCTATATTATATAGTATAATTACCATTAGGCATTCTTCAATTCCCTCGCCGAGTGCCAAAAAGCCTTCTTCCACAATGGTGTTGAAAAGTCCCAAACCGAACGCACCTAATACTGCAATCGTAATCAGTAAATTTTCACCAATATTTTTGCTTTTAAACAACTGCACGCACGCTTTGTACGCAGTTTTCCACAAAAGTAAACACATACCGATACTGACTAAGACCAAACTAGTCCAAACTGGCATAGGCACAAAAAGCCCAACAAATCCTACAATCGCACCTATCAAAAAGATAAAAAAGTCTAAATTGAAAAACTTTTTTACCGCTGAGGCTTTGGAGTTGTCGTGTACAATCTCAGCATCTGGCTCAGTATTGTAAACGGCGCGTTTGAGTTCTTGATAAAAGTCATCAGTTCTGTCCGTTTCAAAAGTGAGTTTCATTGTGGCAAAATTATAACTAACATTCGTAAAGCCTTTAATTCTTGCGATACTTGTTTCCAAATGTTTGGCACATTGCGCACAATCAACATTCCTAATTTCATAAATATATCTTTTCATTTTTACCTACCCTATAAGTTCTATAATATAATTTAATTACATTTAAGTCAATAACTTTTTAATGAAATTTGCAAATTTCTCAATATTTTTAACAATTTAAAATGAAACACTTAAAAATGATAGACTTTTATCACCAAATATGCTATAATCAAGCACATAAAACTACATAATACTTTAGGTAATCTTAATTTGTTTAAATTAATTTATGAAGAAATTTTTTAATTATTATCGCAGTTTTAAATTCACAATGGAGGAGCAAAATGGCTGACATCACTATTGTCTGCAAAGATTGCGGTAAAGAATTTGTGTTTACCGAAGGCGAGCAACAATTCTACAACGAAAAAGGCTTTTCTCAACCAGTTCGTTGTCCTGAGTGCCGTAAAGCAATGAAGGCACGCCGTGAGCAACAAAAACAAAATGTTGCTTAGTTTAAACAAAAAGACATCTTGCTGATGCCTTTTTTGTTTTTTTAACTTGTTTTATTTTTCAATAAAGCAGGTGTAAAGTAACTATAATATCGATTTTCCCATACTTTGTTTTTGGAATTTATATACGCAAAAAAGACTATTTTTTAAATAGCCTTTTTCATTATTCGCTTTCAGTTGTGGTTATTTTAGCGTAATGGTGTCCCCTAGCAATGCTACCACCATTATAGTTGTAAGTAATTAAAGCAGTGAGTACTCCTTCTTCCAAATTGCCACCAAACTGAAACTCAGCCCCTACCAGAACCAGAGTAGAACTCGTTATTTCATTGTTTTTTGAGATTGTGTATTTAATATTAGCAACTGAAATTTCGTGCCAATCTTCAACTGGATTTTCCTTGCTTACCGTTGCATTTGCAAATAAAACTTTGTAAGTTCCGTTGTCATTTTTGATTTCAAACGTCTTAGAGTCATTATCAATATTTTTATATACCCCAACAAAAGCCTCCAAAGCGCTATTGTTGGTAGTTACATTGGTAAAGGTAATCTTCTTTGTTATTGTGCTGTCACCAGTAAGTTGATAAGAAATATTGATTTCTTTTAAACCAGCAATCTTGTTTAAATCAAAATCGTATGGATATTCATCAACCATTTGCCCAACAGTAAATGTGCCTTTATCACACACATAAGAAATGTTTACTTTTTGGTGAATTGTACCAATAGAAATATCATTTCCAGTTTGTTCATCTACTACTAAAACAAAAGTAATTATACTATTGCCGTCATTCTGACAAGTAAAATCATCAGTAACTAATGCATAGTCACCGTAATTTGTAAACATATATAAGCCTGCGGTGTTTATAGCCCTTGTTATAGTCTGGAAAGAACGGATTAGTTCGCATTTTTCGCATATAACATCAACAACATATTGTTGTCCAACCACAATGTATTTCTCGTGAAATCTCCATATTGATTCGCCGTGCGGTACACTAATAGTATTGGTAGTCGCTTCTGATTCTAAGTATTGTGAATTTTCTGCTAATTTGATACTTACGCTAATTTTGCCATCTGCACAAGTGGCTTGTAAACGATTTTCTGTACTCCACTCACTGTCATTAAATTTGTAAAGTGCGCCCTCAACAGGTGTCACAACTATATATTCCGCATCATCAATAGTTTGAACATTCATTTCTAGACTAGGCGCGCTTTGAGTGAGTTTCTGCATAGTGTATTCAATAGCAGTTGCAGGTTCACTTTCATTGTAATCGTTAGTTGCCACATATTTAACAGTAATGTTGTATGTTTCGCCAATAGTCAAATTCTCAAAAATATTACTTTCTTGCCAACCAATACCATTATTGATAGAATACCAAACATTTTCGTTTTCAAAGCCAATTATTTCCAAATTAAAACCATTTTGCGATATGTTACCTAAGTCAATAGTTGGTGCAGTCCTCGTGAGTTTTTGAGTAGTAAACTCTACAAATTCAGCACTTGCACTTGCTTTGTAAGTATCATTTTCAGCGTATCTAATAGTTACACTATAAGTAGTGCCGATTGTGATTGTAAACACATTGTTGGCTTGCCAACTTTCGCCACCGTTGATTGAATATTCACAAAGGTCATTTCTAGCGATTACCAAAGTTAAGCCCTCTTGCGTAATGTCGCTTTCGGTCAGTGTAGGTGCTTCACTACGCACTAATTTTTGCATAGCAAAAGTCAAAGAATTTGAAATTTCACTTGCTAAATGAGTGCTAGTTTCGTTTAATTTTACTACAATAGTATAAATTCCAGTCACTGACAAGTCGTTGAAAGTATTTTCTGCTTGCCAATTTGCTCCATTGTCAATACTATACATAGCATCTTCATTCTCAAAGCCAGAAATTGTGAGACTAAACTCGTTTTGTGTAACATTTGCTTGTGTCAAAACTGGAGTTTGTCTAGCAATTTTTTGCATAGTGTATGCAAAATTATCTGCCTTTTCTGTACCATAAAGACTACTAGTTTCAAGCAACTGAACAGTTACCAAATATTCCGTACCTATGGTTAAATTTTCAAAAATGTTACTTTCTTGCCAAGTTGTACCGCCGTCAATACTGTATCTAGCAGTTTTGTCCTCAAATCCAGTCACTTTCAAATCAAATCCGTTTTGCACAATATTTGAACTGCTTAACATTGGCTTAACTTGTGTGTCTTTGTCAAAAGTAATTGTAATGATATTTGACCAATCAGACTTGTAACTTGTGTTAGATTCTTTGTAGCGAACGCAAACTTTGTAAGTAGAACCTGCAACCAAATTTACAAAAATATTACTATCTTGCGCTGTTTGTCCGCCGTCAATACTATATTCCACCAAATTTGAAAAACCATTTACGCGGATAGTTTTGTTTGTTTGACTAAAAATTACACTATTCTCACCCAAAAGCGGTGCATCTTGCTGATTTTTTGGCATAGTGAACATATATGCATCGCTTGGTTCGCTTTGCGCGTTAGTTTCGGTTTCTTTGTATTTTACGCGAATTGGATATGTTTGCGCGTTTGTGAGATTTGCAAAAATATTTCCGTCTTGCCAAGTTGCACCATTATCATTACTATACATTGCATTTGTAAAGCCTTGAATAATCAATTTATTGCCTTCAACTACAAAATTGTTGCTTCTAAGCACTGGTTTTGAAGCGCGAGGCTTACTGATTTTCTTTTCTACAATGTTTGAAATAGGCGATTCTTTGTATGTATCATCAGCCTTAATTTTTACACAGAACGAATAGGTTTTGTCGTACACTAAATCAGCAAAAACATTTTTTTCTTGCCAATTTAATCCCCTATCTTTACTATACATTGCGTTACTAAAACCATCTATTGTGACAGTCTTATCTACAACGACAATATTTGCCATACTTATACTAGGCGCTTCTCTTTCCAAACGGTTATCACCGCACGCAGACAAGAAAAATGCACAACAGCACAACACCAATGCTGGCAAAAACATCGAGATTTTGCTAAATTTCATACTTTTTCTCCTTGTTTTTCGTTAAGTTAATTATATTAAATATTTTGAGCAAAAGTCAACTAAAATATTACCATTGAACGGAATTTTTGAATATTGCATTAATTTTAATACACAAAAGCCCAAAAAAGCCCACTGAATACTCAATGTGCTTAATTTGAATTAAAGTTTATATATTTTATTTAAAACTTTGGAAAATAACCTCGTATTGCGCTGGTTCATTACCCAAAATTGGCACAACAGGCAATTCAATTATATAGTAAGTTACCTTAGAAATATCAAAGGCTGTATCTTGTTCCACATTTTCACTGTAACCAGCAATAAAGGTTATATTAGCCTCATGGTCTGTATATATAAATTCTTGTGAGTTATTTACTTCAAATTCTGTAGTATCTCTCAACCAATATGTTTGCTCTTTTAAAGTACCTGTGTTACCTGTACCGTTTATAATAATTTGAGGTGTTAAGTAATTCTCTACATTTACCTTAATGATACCACGAGCATTTTCCTCAGTACTTGAAGCAAGGTAAATTTTGTTATTTTCATAATCGCGATATAAGGCTTGACCAAAATCGTAAAAATCTTTGTCAATTTCAACATTTGCGCCTTCCGCCAAACTCCTAAGTTGCATAGTTACAGAAGAAACCTTTGCATCATTACCAAACACTACCCCAGACAAAGAAAACTCATATTTAGTTGCATCAAAAGTTGTAGTTAAGAATTCAACATCATTTTTGTGTTGTGTGTTCAAAAAGTCAAACGGCATTTGGTCGCCCAAAATGTATGTCCATTGATTTCCATTTTTAGTCACATTTAACTCAGTGTCCCAAAGCCAAATTTTAGCATTTGTAAAATCAACACCATTTAAGTTTTGAATATCAAAAACTAATTTCTGTTGCAAGTCGGCAGTAGCAATACTATTTGAAATTTCGCCACTTTGGTTTTTTATAGATATAATAGCACCCATTTTGTTGTAAATACACATTGATTCAGGGCGGTTAACTTTTGTAGTATCAACTACAAGAGTATTGGTGGTCTTACATTCACTATTAACCATAGACCACAACCATTTGCTACTTTGTTGGTCATAAGTTAAGTTCAATTCGTCGCTAAATAGAGGCAACTGACCGGCATCACTCTCATTACCCACAAAATATCCATAAGACTTTGCACAAGTCAACCTTATTGCACTATTATACTGCTCGCTCCATTCACTAATTTTACGAGAAATCACAACATTAGAGTGTTCGCAAGCATATAAAAGAGTAGGGTTACCTTCTACATCATCTAGTGTAAACATACTAGCAATTTGCTTTTGCTCCTCTGTCAAATCACTCTTAAACGCAAAATTAAATGCAATGCTTTTTTCTTCAATAGTTGCAGTTAGTGCAATATTTTTATTTAATTTTTCAAAAGTAACTGTACCAATTTTTACGGCATCGTTATTAATAATGGTATCATCAAGTTCTGTGTTTTTTACCCATTCGATAGTTTCGTTATTCGCTTTTAAAATAAGTGTATCAGCATCAAACGAATTTGTGGACCAAAGGTCAAGAGTCACTGTACTGTTTGCAGAAAATTCACCACCAGTAAACATTTCGGTTGTACCTGTTTTGTAGAAATTTATAGGCACAATACCACTATTAAAGGTAATTTGATACTCATTCGTGCCACAACCTGCGAATACAATCATAGCAGGCAAAATTGCAAAACAACAAGCAAATACCAGTATTTTTAGATTTTTCAACATATTTTCCTCTCCTTTTTAGGTCTAGTATAACATATATTGTAAGATAAGTAAAACAAATTATACAACAAAACAAATTTTGTAGATATATTTCATTTATATAGAAAGAATAAGTAATCGTTAGATAATTTCCCACACAAAAGTTACCGTGTCGTTTAAATCTATGTTTTCTGGTTGAATTTCAACACTCGAAAAGCACGCCAGCGTTTCCATTTTGCAATTTCTGCTAACACTGTAATTCGTGTTTGAACGAATATTTAACTCGCCCCAATTATAATCAATGGACAACAAATTTCCTAAACGCACCCCTGATGCAGAGCAAAGAATTTCCGCCTTTTCCTTTGCGTTTTGAGTAGCCGATTTTAATAATTCACGGCTAACAACCTCTTTATCTCTAACGGTAAACGAAATAGAAAATTCAGGCTTTGCCACACATTTTGAGATTTCATTCAGCACTTCGGCAAGGCGTTTTGTATCAAAATCAAACTCAACTTTTAAATTGTGGTTACATTTGTATCCACAAAAAACCTGCTGATACTGACCATCTTTTTTTACACTCTCGTAATCAATAATTATGTCAAAATTGGTAGTCTTGATTGAATTTTTTTCAAACCCTATACCCTCAAGGGACTTGTTTAAACTATCTATTTTTTGCGAAGCCAACGCCATAGTCTGCTCATATTCTTTGTCCTTTGTTTCTAGTTCCATTGAAACGACAATCAAATCTGGCTTTACCGAAACACTGCCCATTCCTTTAATTGTAATTGTTCTCATAATTAGACCTCCTAATGTGAAATAAATATTTTTAAACCCGCCAAACTTGCAAAATAATTAAACTGCAAATTCAACAAACTTTAAATGTATTATACTATATTTTTAAAAAAAGTGATTAAATTTTATAAAGTTGCTGATTCTAAAAGGGTAATCTTTTTATTATCACAATCCAATTCACATTCGATACCTATAGGAATAATCCCAATAGGTTCAGCGTGTCCAAAATTTACGTTATATATTATTGGCAAATCAGGTCGCCCCGCTTCTTCACCGACAACTTTTTTAAATACCTTTTTATATTCTTCATATTTTTCTTCAAATGCTGGCTTACCCACCAAAATACCATTTATCACATCAAAAATACCCTGTGCTTGTAATCCACGCAATAACCAACATAGTTGGTACTCTGGCATATTTGTTTCCGATGTTTCTATAAATAAAATTTTACCCCTCCATTCATTTGTAGAAGGCCAAATCTTTGTCCCAATTATCTCGATAAAGACATCAGCGCAGCCCCCTAACAACACTCCTTGCATTTTTCCTTTTCCCTGCAAAACCTCATATCCATACTTTTCTTTGTGAAAAGTTCTTTGAATATTGGTATTTTCAGGCTTCCACCAAACTTTGTCTTTTTCATAACTACATATAGGGCTACTCTTAATTTCAAGCCTTTCTTTAGGCATAAATAAAATATCGTTTATTGCTTCTTTTGTATAGTCATTAATTTTTATGTACTCGGCAAAATTATTCATAACACTCGCTCCATAGTATGAAATAACCCCTGCTTTATACATCATAAAGTGGTTTGAAGTTGTATCTGAAAAACCTGTAAATATTTTTGGATTGTTTCTAATAACCTCAAAATCAATATATGGCAAAATTCGAATAGCATCATCACCACCTATTGCATTAAAGATTGCTTTTATAGATTTGTCCTTAAACGCATCCATAAAATCTTTCGCCCGTGCTTCAGGGTGCTTATCGAGAAATTCAATCCCTTTTAGAGCATTAGGCATTACCACAACTTCTAGACCAAATTCTTTTTCCAGCCTTTCTTTTGCTATATCAAGTTTGTGAATTGCCCAATTTTCGCCAAGCATACCACTTGATAAACTAACTATTGCAACCTTATTTCCTCTTTTTAATCTCTCAGGTTTTAACATAAAAATCCTCCATTTTTAATCAATCAATTATATCATAAATTAACAAAAAACAAAAAGAAAAAACTCACAATTTTATGAAATTCACAAAACTATGAGTTTTTGGCTTAACTAAGCCATTTTAATGGCGGAAGGCTAGGGATTCGAACCCCAGGTGCCTCTCAGCACAACGGTTTTCAAGACCGCCGCTTTCGACCGCTCAGCCAGCCTTCCATATTCGCTCCGCTTGATGCGTATAGATTTATTATACACAAAAATGAAAAATATTTCAACTGTTTTTTCAAAAAAAATCAAAAAATTTTAATTTATATAAAAAAACACTCATCTAACCATTTAGACCAGTGCTTTCATTTTCAAATTAGTATTTAGCATTATTTGCATTTATCTTGTTTGAGTAGTTTCTGCGTTATTTGAGTTTCTAATTTCTTGTTCAATTTGCTGTTTTTCTTCACTTAATCGCAACAAAGTCCGCTCCTCATCAGTTACTTGTATTTTACAATGTTTGTAATACGCTTGTTTATACTTACGACTGACATAAGGAGCAAAAATAGAAATTGCCATTACGCCTAGTGCTACCCCGACCACAACTTCGACAGTAGTATTAAAAATAAAATCGCGCGCGCCACTTTGCTCATACAAAACTTTTGCAAAACCATCTTTACCTGTTAAAAAAGTGCCTAAATCATTTATATTACTTAATCCAGTTTGTTCATACAAATCTTGCACAATTTGTTGATTTTCTGGCTTCCCTAAATAACTTTTTATCAAGGGCTCACGCGCTAACGCTACACTACTCATACCCGTAACCCCGCCACAAAGCGCACATAAAGCACTCATACCAAGCGAACTTGTTTCGCGAATTGACAAATTTTTATGGAAATCATAGGTCATATCACAGTTTTTGATATACTCAGTATGCTTTGAATATTTCTTCTTTAAGCCTTGCATTTCTTTGTTAATAACTTCTAGGCGTTTTTGATTTTCCAAATTTTGCATAATTTCCCCTCCAAAATTCACCCCAAATATAACACAAACAGCAAAAATTGTCAATAAAAAAACAAGTGTCCTACAATTATATGTGTGACACTTATTTTTTACTTAATTTTATTAGTCTTTATGAAAAACTGAACCGCAATACTCGCACACCCACCCCTCATCGGTTTCAGTTAAAGTACCGCCACAGTTTTTACATTTATCTTTTTGCACCATTTTCTTCTTTGGCGCTTGCTTATCGTTAGTCTTTAAATTTTCTCCATCAAAAATGTAGCCTTTGATGTACTTTTTGTTAATTGCCTTTGTGATTTGTTGTTTTGTAACATTTTCACTTAATACCAAATGTTGAGAAATTTCAGCGACAGAGGTTAAATTTTCCTCCATAACTGCATCAACTACTCTTTTTAGTGCGCGACACTCACCATAACTAATCCAAAGCATTGGCGACCCGTAAAAGCCAAAGACAACACAAATTATTCCTAGCGTAAGCACAGGCCAAAGCCCTTTTGTCGCCCCTACTATAATGAGAGGAATACCAACAACTAGTGCAACAGTGCCGATACAAGCCCAAATTAATTTTGATTTTATGTCGGCAGTAATTTGATTAGAACTATTTGCCATAACTCACCTAGTCTTCTTTCTTTTCTTGCTTTTCTTGTTTTTCTTCTTCTGCTTTACGCTCAAAATAGTTTTTGTAGCCTACATTGTGGTTGTCGCCTTCGTCCCATTTCTTGCCACCAGTTGCAAAAATAGTGATTACCAAACCAAATGCAACAACTATTGCAATAATAGGCAAAATCAAATTCTTTGGCAACGCGATAGCAGATACTAAGCACATAATAGCGCAAATTATAAGGATTACGCCAAACCAAATTTTAGACTTTTTGATAGTGGTAATATTTCTTTGAATAAGCCCTTGAACTAACATAATAATACCTAAACCACCACAAATAATTACACCTGCCCACGCAAGGCTAAAAAAACCAAAAGTGTCAGGCAATACGATAGAAAGCAACCAAAATACGGCAGCAACCAACACCAATAACGCGCCCAACAACTTATATAACATATTTCTACTCATACTCATTTTAAATTTCTCCTTTATCTCAAAATTATCCCAGCCGATACGGCACAAATTGTATCGCCTTCAGCAAGTGCTATCGAAGAAAAGTGTTTGTACTCACGCACTAAGCCACCGATACGAATATTTATTGTATCAGTATTCTCATCGACAGATAAAATAGTATATTTACCAGCAAGCAAATCTTTGCCGACCTTGTACTCTTTGCCTCTTTCTAGCACCTTGTCCCCTACATTTAGGGTAACTTTCGTTTCACCTTTTTCATTTACGACTTCGGCATTTTTTGTATAGCGTACGCCATTTTTGACAAAAATATCATCGACACGATTTTCTTTGCCTTGATTTTTTCGCTTCAAAGCAGTCGCAATCCACGCAAACACAACAATTACCAATACAACCGCCACGCAAATGAGTGCAATTTCACTCCAAACCATATTTTCCCTCCTTTAATTAATCACCAAAATACATAGACAAAAATACAAAACCGCCCACAATCAACAGTCCTAACAAAACGGTAAAAAATACTTTCCAACCAGAAACTGGTGTCTTGCCCGTAATTTTACCAGTAGAACCATTGACAAAGAAATTGTAGAGTTTGCCTTTATATTTACAATGTCCTACATAAACAGGCACAAGTACATACTTGTATTTTTGCTTTAAAATAGCTGTTTTTACATTTAGATATTCTTTAAAAGAGTAATCATACTTACGCAAAATTTCACGCTCAATGTCGTTTTTCATCAACTGCTGACATTCATTCCAACATTGCTTGCCATCTTTATTGTAAGTACTTGCAGAAAATCCGCGCAAATACTCTGTCTTGTAGGCTGGCGCATCGTTCGTTGGAAACGGCGAAATTTCCTTTATTGTAGCAGTACTCATATTTGACGAGGCTTGAATAGGATAGTCATCAAAATTGACATCTTTTTCACCGCTAATATCAAAATATTTTGTTTCCGTATGAGTTACAACTTTACCATTTACTGTGCTTGTGCGCGTGTAATTTTTGCCTAAACGCCCTTTGTATGTGTTTTTAGTTTCCACATCAAAAGTAAACACTGGGTTATATATACCAGAAATTTTTTCAGGCGTTGCACTTTTTTTGAAATCACGCGGTGCGTAAAATTTACGCCTTGCCCAGTTGGTAGCAATCTTACCCGCACGCTCTTTATCCAACTTAAAAGGCACAACACCTTGTGGTTTTAGCCCTGCAAGTTCCTCGGTCTTTACTACATTACTAGTTCCACAAAAAGGACAAGATATTGCCACTTCGTGGTTATCAATTATTTCCTTTGCGCCACAAGTCTTACATTGATAAACCTCTGCTTCTTGCCACACTGTTGCATTGCTCAACAACTCATCAAGGTCTTTTTCAACGACTTTTTCTTCATTTTTTACATCAAAAGTACTATTGCAATACAAACAACGCATTTTTTGCGTTTTTGCATCAAAAACAGACTCACCGCCACAATTTGGACATTTGTATATACTGGTATCTAATTTTTCATCAGAATACAGTTTTTCCTCAGCAGTCTTTTTTGTTTGAGTAACATTTTCACTCATTACAATTTACTCCCACACTCTGGGCAGAATTTTGCACCAGATTTTACCTCAGTCCCACAATTTGGACAAGTTGGTTTTAGATTTTGTCCACATTCTGGACAGAATTTTGCATTGCCTGCAATTTGCGTACCACAAGCAGGACAGAATTTGGCATTTTTCTTTGCTTGCGATTCGCTTTGCATTTGTTGCATATTATTAGCAAACATATTACCAAGCCCCATGCCCATTCCGAGTCCCATACCAGCGCCCATTGTTCCGCCAGCAGTCCCTGGGTTTTTAGCGGCCTCTTTCATAGCTTCCAAAGTTTCCATTTGCGTGTAAACATCCATATTCCCGCGCATCATACCCAAACTTGTATTCTTGTCGAGAGCCTTTTCCAACTCCTCTGGCAATGAAAAACTTTCAAACACAAATTTGCTGAGTTTTAGACCGATTTCTTTAAAATCAGCAGACATTTTTTGTTCTACAATTTTTGACAATTCTTGCAGGTTGCCTGCTAAATCTAATACTGGAATTTTGCACTCACCGATTGCATCAGAAATACCAGAAAGCACCATACTTCTTAGATAGTCAGTAATATCGCTTGTGTCAAAATTTGTGTTTGTACCGCTAAGATTTTGCATAAACACATAAGCATCATCTACTTTAAAAGAATAAGAACCAAAACCTCTAATGCGTATGGCACCATAGTCCTTGTCACGCACCAAAATTGGGTTTGCTGTACCCCATTTTTGGTTGGTAAATTGCTTTGTGTTTACAAAATAAATGTCAGATTTAAATGGAGTTTCAAATCCATATTTCCACGACATCAAAGTAGTGAGAATAGGCATATTTTGTGTGTCAAGTTTGTAAAAACCTGGTAAAAACACATCAGCAAGCCTACCTTTATCTACAAAAATTGCTACTTGACTTTCTCTAACAGTCAAGCAAGACCCCTTGTTTACATGGTCTTTGTTTATTGGGTACTTCCACAAGATTAAATTGCTACTTGTATCAGTCCACTCGATATTTTTTAAAATACCCATTTTGTATCTCCTTTGTTATTATTATATAGATATAATAGCATATTTGCATATTATTTACAACTAAATGAAATTATATATTCATAAAATTTTAAAAAGTCTATCGTTTAACTTGACATTTTTGTTACTTTTTAATACAATTAATGTGTATATACCATACAAATTTTTTATTTTTGTAGAAAATTTTATACAAGTTACAAAATTCAATTTTTTTGAGGAGAATATATGGAAGAAATAAATGTTTTGGAGGTACTAGATTGCTACTACCCTAAATTTGATGGTCCTACCCTAGTAATCACCAGTTATAGCAAAAGTTTTTTGAAACAAAATAAAGGAATTATACCTACTGTTGTTGTGCCAAAATTCCCCAAATATGTGGACAATCAACCATTTGAAGTATTTAGGACCGCTTCAATGAAATCAGCCGATGGCTACTACGCGGGCATACCTACAATGGACGCAAAACTTACTAAATATCTCAAAAATAAAAAGATAGATTTAATTCATTTTCACTCACCATTCACAATGGGCAAATATTTCGCTCACTATGGTAAAAAGCACCACATTCCTACTATTTTTTCATTTCACACAAAGTTTAAAGAAGATTTTGAGCGTTTACTCAAAACCAAGGCTTTGCAAAACTTTATGATGAAATACATAATGAAAGTTATCAACAAAGCCGACTATGTTTGGACAGTTAGTAATGGTGCTTGTGATGTCTTGCGCGAATATGGCTACAAAAAAGATATCGAAGTGATTAGAAATGGAACTGACCTTACCTACCCAGAAAATGCAGAAGAATTGCGTGCGCAAATTGACAACCTATATCACTTTGCTCCTGATGAAAATATCTTACTCTCGGTTGGCCGAATTGTGGAAAACAAAAAGTTAGATTTGTGTTTGGAAGCGCTTAAAATTGCCAAAGCAAAAGGCTTGAAATTCAAATACATAATTGTTGGTGATGGCTCTTATTTAGAGGCTTTAAAGGAAAATACAAAAGAACTAGGACTTGAAAATGATGTAATTTTTACAGGTAAAATTATGGATAGAAACTTGCTTTCTGCATACTATCTAAGGAGTGACTTATTCTTGTTCCCTTCGACCTTTGACACAGCAAGCCTTTCTCCACTAGAAGCGGCAGCGCTAAAACTCCCATCACTACTTACACGCGGTTGCTCAACGGCAGAGGTTATTAACGAAGATATAAACGGCTATCTTGCTGATGAAACCGCCGAGAGTTGGGCTGATAAAATTATAGAAGTTCTGAGTAATAAAGAACAGCTTGCAAAAACAAAAGAAAAAGCATATGCAGAAGTTTACAAGACTTGGGACCAAGTTGCCGAAGAAGTTGGTGCTAGATATCGCGAAATTATCGCTGAAAATAATGAAAAATTAAGACAAAAAGAATTAGCAAAACAAGCCAAAAAGACTAAGAATAAAACCAACTAATAAAAAAACAAGTTTTGAATTTAACAAAACTTGTTTTTTATTATTCTACTACGATTTCAGTTACATTTTGCCTACTTTCGTAAACACTTTTCAACTCTGGGAATTTGTCTATTAATTGCTCAAAAATAATGTCTGCTGATTTTTCCGCCCCTGAGAAATCTTGATAAACTTTTAGATTTTTCTTGTAATTATCAAGAATTTGAGGGTTGTCTAAAATTTGATTAATTACTTTTTTAAATTTACCTAATTTTAGCACAAGTTCGCCACAACGCATTTGAGTAATATAGTATTTTGATGTGCAATACTCTAACACACTCGCATATCCAGAAAGTAATACTGGCAAATCAAAACATATTGCTTCCATAATTGAATTTGAACCACCTTTACCTACAAAGACATCTGCCGAAGCATTATATTCGAGCATATTAGTTACAAAACCTAATGGAACAAAAGTTACTTGACTATTTGGAGTCAAAGTCTTTAAATAATTGCACAACTCCTCATTTTTTCCACAAACAGAGATAACAGTAATAGGCCTATCCAAACTGATTAGGTATTCGGTGTATTCTTTCAATTTTTTCTGTCCATAAGCACCGTCACTTAGTAGTATTGTAAATTTGTCTTGTGGCAAACCCAATTTCTCACGCATTTCTTGTTTTTTACCAATTAAATTTACTGCTTCTTTTCGCAAAACGCACGGCACTTCAAAAACTTGCCCTTTACATTGCTTTTTAGCAATTCCGTAACTTTGCGGATTTGTGGTTATCATAGCATCGCAACGCCTGTCCCACGCCTTATACACAATAGGGTCTGGAATGTAAGTCACAACTTTGCAATCAATTTCGCCACGCGCACGCAAGTTTAAAGCAAAATGCCCTGGTGAATAATACGAATTAAACAACAAATCAGGTTGCAAATCTTTGACTTTTTGCTCCAAAGTAGGTATGTATTTTTTGAAATGATTGTCCAAAAATTTCAATGTGAGCCTAGACCCCATCATTTCACTACCTATATGCTCCAAATACGAATAAGACATATGCTTTGCCATTTTCTTTGTATCATCAATCAAAACCTGTTGATATTCTAGCATATCAGCATTGTTATCTTCTGTAAAAATATAACTGCGCACTACTTCACAAACATCACCATATTTCTGCTCAAAAGCATCACTAATTCCTGTTGCTGGCACGATATGCCCCATACCAGCCTCTACAAATGTAAACACAACTCTTGGTTTTTTGTCCATAGTATTTCCCCTTAATTTGAGTTAATTATATCATTTTCTTGCTTTAATGTAAAACGAATTGAATATTTTAAACAAAAAAAGATTGTTTGTAGCAAATAGTTTACTCACAAACAACCCTTACTTCTAGTGAAAAAGAATAAAATTTTCTATATTTTAAAATTTCTCTATATTTTTATACTGCTTTATCTACAATATCTTGATTTGGCGTGTCTTCATCATCGTTGATGGCAGAATTTGATACTTGCCTATTTGGTAATTGAGTTTGAGTGTTCTCTTCTACTACATTGTCAACAATACTTTGCACTTTGCCACCCTTTCTCGATACACCTATTAAGACAGCGGAAACTACCAGTCCTAAAAACATTGCTCCCAGCAATATAGACTCTAAAATCTTGTCCGCATCCAACTCACCCGAACTCGAAGAATTTATCAATGTTAACAACACAAACAAAGCCAAAATGCCAGCCGTAATAATCAAAAGCACAAAAATTGCAGTGTATAGTCCTTTCTTTTCTGCGAACTGCTCCAACGGCAAACTAGATTTTATCAATCCCGCAATAGACAAACCAACCACAACTAGCGAAATAATTACCATAGCAACAAACAACGCTAAATCTGCATAAAATATCGCTGGCAAAGCCTCGCCACCGCTTACTCCGTCAGCGATTGCACCTATCAAAAACAGTACATACCCCACAAAACCGCCTACAACCGCAGTAGCAAGACTAGAAATAATCGCTAGCACCAGCCCCGCTCTCAGCATAGGGCGTCTTACCCTCATTTCCATATACTCTCTCCTTTCCCTTTATCTATTATATATCATTAATGCAAAAATTAGTCAAACGATTTTACACAAAAAAGAAAAGGCATATGCGCCTTTCCTAAATTTGGTGGTTTTTGTGAAAATTTTTATTTAGTTTTTAAATAATAGATTTGATAAATTTATTTTTTATGCACTAGGTGCTATATAATTATAACGCTCTACCACAATACCTGCAACAGTATTATTTGCTGGGTATGCAACATAAAGCAAGTCGCCAGTAAATGGAGCATTACCTGATACAAATTCTAGGTGCATAGATGGGCTATCAGAGATATAAGCAACTTGTCCACCACTAGCCATAATTACAGGAGTTTTGTATGATGTTGCTTTTAATGTCTTAGTAATAAGGTTAGTATCAGTGTCGTGCAAGTCAAATTTTTGCTCATTTTCGCCAATCATACTAAACTCAGTAGGTATATTTCTTTGAGTTGATATCAAATAATCGCCATCCATAGAAAGGCTAACCATATTTAACTTGTCATCTTTTAAAATTGTTGAACCATATGCGTTAAATAAAGCATCTGTTTGTTTAAATGCAGTCACAATACTGTTTGCCTTGTTAAGAGTGAACCAAGCCTCGCTACCAGTTAGGAAACTTTCCATTACGCAAGTAGCCTTGTCCACAGTAAAGCCAGCACTGTATTCAACAGAATTTTCAATACCAGTTACATTAAACATAACAGGTCCGCCAAAGCGCTTAAATTCGGCGTGCGAAATTTCATTTTTAGCACCTCTCCAAGAAAACGCACCACTGTTGTAACAGTCGTAAGTCTTTACATAATCCATATCAAGACAAGTTAGAGTTTGTGTGTTTTCCGCAAACCAAGCGATAAGCCAAGATTTCGCAATACAGTTTTCTACAAAAGTAGTTGTCTTGTAACTTTTGAGCAAAATCAAGCCACCAGATGCTTTTAAAATTCTGTCATCTTTGTCTGCATCACCTGAAACAATATTTTGTGTATTACCAACCGCTTCTACATTTAAAACTGTGGCAGTCGCTTTGCTTTGTGTTTCATCAATTTTACCTAAAAAGTTTAATACAGTTGAGTGTCCAGCAGTGTAATCACTCGCGCCACTCTTGTAGTAATATCCAGTTACACCAGTATTTGACATACCCCACGCAATACTACTGCAATCAAGTTTAAACAAATTACCGTTAAACAAGAAATCGTTTTCAAGGTAGTGAGTGTAAAGCAATGCAAAGTCACGCAAACTACCAGCCAAGTCTGGGTTGTTGTTTGCTGTTGCTTCTTCTTCGGAAATAAAGAATTTGCTAGGCAAATCATCAGCAGTTACAGTAATGTCACCGTGCATAAACAAACCGTTGATTGCGTTTAAGTTGGTGACACCTTTTGAAGTCAAAAATTCTTCCCAAATTGGGTAGTAAGCAAGTTGTTCTCTTTCTGCACCGCTACCCTTCCAGAAAATAAGCGCTGATTTTGGTCTAAGATAAGGGTTGCTTGCAGTCGGCTCGCCGTTGTTGTATAGAGCCTTTATACCATCAGAAACCAAACTCATACGCCCCAAGTCTAGCGCTGAATAAGCATTCCAGCCATCTTTTACAACAATTGTAAACACAACGGGCGCGATTGCATTACCCGCAAAGTCAACAGTAAAGTCAACAGGACTAACCGTAATCCTAAAAGTCTTGTCAATAGCAGTTGATTTGAACTGAAAAGCAAAATTTGCATAATCATAATAAGTGTTATCGGTCAAAACATCAAACGCATCGCCATTTTTTATCTCAACTTTGACATTTACATCATAGTTGTCGATTTCAAACATTTTTGCATCAGCAACATCGTTCTTTTGAATTGTCAAAATTGGTTTAAATATAAATTCATTGTCATCACCTACATAGTAGTCCGTACTTTTGTAAAATGAACTTTCATCATTTTCAGTCACAGTACTATTGCGCTTAAACGCGCTCACAAACTCAGGCTCTACATATGAAATAGCGTTGTAACGCAAACTCATATTGCTAGAAACTGTAACAGTCTTTAAGTCAAAAACTGTATCATTGCCTATCAACACACAAGTAAAAGCATACTCACCCTCTATCAACTCACCAGCAGTTTGACCAAACAAACCTTTGGTGTCAATGATGAATTGAGTATCCTCTTTGGCATCTTGTGCATTAATGTCAAATTCACCCTTAGTCAATGTACTAGTTGTCTTGTCACTATAAGTAACTGTTACATTTATTGCACTAAAATCGATAGTATCGGTAATGTAATAGAAATCGTTGATTTTGCTCGCAGAAACTGAAGAAATAGTTACTTCTTCATCATCTGGCCCGCACGCAACAAAACCAAACATACAAAAAGCAAACAAAACACTACACATTATTTGTCCAAGTCTTTTCATATTCATTTTCTCCTTATTTTTTCTATTTAATAGAATACCCATATTATAACATAATATTTAATAATTACCAAACAAAAATAAACAAAATTTTACATTATCTGCAAATTACCATAACCGAGTCCGACAGTTTTGAGCCATCGGTCGTAGTAATGGTTACCGTCACTGCTTTTCGTTTGTAAAATACTAGTTCACCCATAGGCGAAATTGTGGCATAAAACTGCGTATTACCTTCTTCATCTTCGTAGGTATTACCAACTAACGAAAAACTTACCTTTTCAGGAAAAGTTGCATTACTAGGGTTGTATGCGTAAGTAATGAAAATGCTACTATACCCTTCCGTTTCGTTGTAAGTGAGATTTAGATATTTGTTACCGCGCACGATTTGGTCGTAACTGGTAATTTCGATTGAAGTCATATAAATTTGAAATTGGTCCATTTTTGCTTGCATACCGAAAAAGGTTACCACAACTATGGAAACTAAATATATTGCACCTAATAGAAAAACTACCGATTTTCTCATAGTTATCTCTCCTTAAATAGTACTTTTGATTTGTAATAAAACAGATAAATTCGATATACCATAAACAAACTACTAATAATAGCCAATTTTAACCACACAAACGGTGTGCTGTCAAATAGCAAGAATATCGCAAAGCCAAATACAATGCCCGCCATAGCAAACGCAAGTATAGTCGATTTTAACTCATTTGGGTTGACCCCCGCCATTCCTTCTGTCTTAAAGATATTTGCGCGCGGGTTTAAAAAGTCAATCTCAGCACTCCAAAACATATGGCCACCCACAATTCCAAGCATTATAAAGAATATGCAAATGGAGTCAAACGGTTTTAGGCTTGATTCTGCCATAAAAATTGAAGAAGTGGCTACCAACACAATGAGGCTAATTATTCCATTAAACATAAGTCTAGGGAACAAAATCATATATGGCTTGTTTGGCTTTGTTTTGTTGAGATACAACGCTTCGCCATCTTTACTATAAATGGAAGAAATGTTGATATTGTTGGACAACACAAATAGTAAAATAATCAAAATATTGAAACAAATCGTGAAATAATCACCCATTATACGCGTATTTATAGCAGAATAAATACTATTTAGCAATAAAATTGCAATAGGTGCAACTATCAAAGTCGCAATACTTGATGACAAGATATTGGTATCTCTTACGCACCGCCTACTCTCGTATAGGCACGCTGAGGCAAAAGTTTTGTGCGTAGGGTTGTGTTTTTTCTTGAACACTATATCTTTGTTAAATTCAAACTGCTTTGAGGCAATTTTGAGATATAGGGGGCGTGAAAGCAAATAATTTAGCGCCACTAAGACCGCGATTACGCCTATCATAACAAGCATCACTATCCACGAATATTCAGTAAACAAAGTAGAGGTCAAGTTTTCATATTTTCCACAAAGGAAAATGATAAAAGCATAAAATACATAGAAATATTGCGTAAACCAACTCAAAAATTCACGAATTGTCTTTGATACGGTCGTCCAACTTTCTATTAGGTTGATATTATCTGGAATTGCATTTATGATAGCAACCACACCTACCACCACCCCACCTAGCAGTAAGCATAGCAATATAACTTTTACGATAGGGTAATTTTTGAAAAATCTCATTATATAGTTTGTGGGTATAGACAAAATTCCGCCCAAAAGCACAGGAATACTTGCAAAGATAATTAGCATTAGAGGCATCCATATATAATATAGAATAGGCAAACTGCTTAGCAACCCGTATGCAAAGAAAATAGGTATAATAAATGTAAATGTCTTTTTTATTTCGTTTATATAATAAACTAACATTTTAGATAAATAGAGTGTATTTGAAGTGACTGGATATGTAATCAAAACTTGATTGTCTTTTGCATAATACAAAGTTTTGCTTAGTCCAACCGTGCAAGTGAATAAACTTAACACAAACATTATGCAAAATACTACCGCCATAAAACTTAGTGGTATGTGATTAAGCGCTGATAATAAATTTAGAAATTGACACAACCAAAGTATCAAAAAAGCGACTGCCGTAATTAGTGCAAAACCTAGTATACTAAATACGACTTTAAACATTGTCTGCTTTTTGCTTTTAAGGAAAGATAAATCTAATTTTTCCTTTAATTGCATCATAAATATAGTCTTAAATTTACTCATACTTATCCTTTTTATTTTTTAGTTTTATTAGTTTTGGGTGAGCGTTTTGCCGTTACCCTTGAAAGTTGGGGCTTAGTGGCACTTGTATTTTTGGTAGTAGATTTTTTAGTAACAACCTTATCTTGCCCGATACTTTCAATAGTTTTGCTATCTTCAACTTTTTCGTTCTCTTGTTGTACGGTGTTTTCAGCGTTTAAAGATACTTGATTTTCAGTATTTTCTCCATTTTGCGCACAGTTTTGCTCTAAATAAAACTGTTTTTGTTTCTTTGCGTTTCTTTTCGCTCTCCACTTTTCAACGAGTGTCGGCTTGTTTTTAAAGAATTTTGTATCTGGCGTATTGTCGTGAAAGTCTGGATTTTCTTCGACAATTTCGCGATTATCTTCTTCCTCACCTTCGATGATATCTAGGTAAAATTTTTCTAGGCTGATATTCTTCTCTTTTAATTCATCGAGTGTAACCGAAGTCTTGATTTGTCCTTTCTTTATTATCATTATACGGTCGCAAAGTTTCTCAACAATATCAATAATATGACTCGAAAAGAACACTATATTGCCAGACTTAGCGTGTTCTTTCATACATTCTTTTACTTGATAGATAGAAGTTGGGTCAAGCCCTGTAAGAGGCTCATCTAGTATCCACAATTTAGGGTTATGCACAAGCGCCGACATAATGGCGATTTTTTGTTTCATTCCGTGACTGTATGTACGAATTTGATTATCAAAGGAATTTTCCATAGCGAGCATAGTGACATATTTATTTAATCTTTCATCTCTATCTTTTTGCGAAACGCCATAGAGATCGGCAATATAGTTGATATATTCCCTACCTGTCAATTTTTCGTACAATGCGTAATGGTCTGGCACAAAACCAAATTGCTCTTTTGCCTTTACTGGTTGTTTTTCAATATCGTAACCGTTGATTTCGATAGAACCTTTTGTCACTGGCTGAATACCTACGATACATTTAATAATCGTACTTTTACCCGCTCCATTTGGACCTAAAAAGCCGAATATTTCGCCCGCTTGCACCTCAATATTTGCATTTTGTACGGAATAATATTTATTAGTGCCGTAGCGTTTGTACACATTTTTAACGACCAGTTTATTTACACTTTCACTATTCATACACTGATTTACATCCTTTTTACCATATTTCACACAAAGTGCGTTTGCATCGAGTTTGATTTTTTGGTTTTTCTCCGATACCGCGAGATAAAAGTCTTGAATTTGGAATATCCACGCAAATATAAACCAACACCCTAACCCCATAAGCACATAAACTAAGAAATACAAAAATTGATACAACGGATAGATAATTAAAGTTACATTACCAACTTGTATGCCCCAAATTATATTCCTTAGACTTTCCGCCCAGTAGCCTAACTTACTTGCCACAAAATCAGAGTTTATAAAGAAGTAATCGACAGTAACTAGATAATTTGAGAACCACGCGTTTACTATCATTACAAACAAGAAATATCCGCCAAATCCCATTATTGAATAATAAAATTGCTTTAATTTTGGTCTTTCGTACACACGAAGTAAAACTATCAAAAGTGGCATAACAAAGGCAATAATGTGGTTTATCCAAAATCTTACTACACTTGTTGAAAATGCTCCATTAATGTCATTGAAATTTGGTATAAGCATTGCAAGGAACGCGCCCAGCACATTTATAAACAGCGAAAAGTAAAATAATCTTTTCATTCTAAAAATCAAGCAAAGTGGCACTATAAACATTGCTGTATTACACAAGTGTAGTGGCCAGTCCCACGGAGTAACAAATAAACTAAAATCATAGTAAAAGCAATACGAAATCAAAGTGCCTAGCGAGATAAATAACAAAGCCATTCGGCAATATTCTTTGTCTTTTCTTTTGAGTAGCAAATACAACACAAACAAAACGATAAAGGCAAAATATAGATAAAATCTGTGGTTCATATGAAAACTTTTTACATTATAAGCCCCAACAATTCCAAAGAAATCCCCCAAAATAAACGGAGGCATTGTAGCAAGTAGCACAATAGGCAAAGCAACTAGCATCTCAATCAGTTGCTTTTTTGGTATTTTGAAAAAACTGTTTTTACAAAACAAGTAAACACTCATTGCTAGCGAAATAGCAATTTCAATTTCCATAAAGACACCACAAAGCGACCAGTCGTAACTACCCGTGTATGAGTACACGACTTGCGGTAAAAACGCAATATTTAGTATCAAGGCAAACAGACAAAAAGTTTTTGCATAGTTTTTGAGAATATCGAATTTAAAGAACGAATATAGAGTCAACACCACGACAGAGGCTATTTCTAGCCATACACTTATTGCAACCAAAAAGCATAAAAATGGTGATGAAAAAGGATTGTTTGTCGTAAGATTTAGCACCCCATCAAGTAGCGAACCATCTACCGCAAAATAGCGCACGAAAAATACAACCGCTAGCACTAGCGACAGGCATTTAAATATTGTATTAGCATTTTTATCAACAAATTTTTTAAAAATAAAGTAAAGTCCCACCAAAAGCACAACTAAACTTGCCAAAACAATATAACTCACTTGCAAACCCCTTTAATTAAAGTTATCAATTAAATTTTAGCATAATTTTTCTAGAAACAAAAGCAAAAAGCACTCCAAAATCTACTTTTTTCGATAAAAAAGTCAAATTTATGCGTGTTTGGAATTATTTTTTGTAGTTTGAGGTTTTATTATGTACTTTTCTCTATTTTTGTGGTATAATTAATTTAATTTTACAAAAGGAGGCAAGCGAATGTTATTACAAAGATTTTTTAAAGAAGGCAAAACTTGCCTTTGCGGAAATTCTTTTTTGTGTATTTAGCGGTACACTTTTTATTCATAAAAACACACAAAAGGAATAAAAAATGTTAGAAATTAAAGATTTAAGTCACGGCTTCGGTGACCGTGAACTATACAAAAATGTAAATATTCGTATCAATAAGGGCGAAAAAATCGGTCTTGTTGGCACAAATGGTAGCGGAAAATCTACTCTTATAAATATACTTAATGGGAACTTAATTAGTGATAAAGGTAGCCTTGTTTGGGAGAAAAAACACAAAGTTGGCTATCTCGACCAATACGCAAAAATTGACCCTAGTCTAACAATTTATGAATATTTGGAACAGGCTTTTGATGACATCAAAAAGGTAGAAGAAGAATATAACGCTATAAACGAAAAATTTGCAACTGCTTCGCCCGATGAATTTGATGAATTATCAAAAAAGGCTACTTCCCTATTTGAATACCTAGATGAGCACGATTTTTACTCCATTGATAGCACAATCAAAAAAGTTGCAAGCGGTCTAGGCGTAGTAGATTTAGGGCTTGATACCAAAATTGAAAATTTGAGTGGGGGTCAGCGCGCAAAGGTAATTTTATCCAAATTGTTACTTTCTCAGCCCGATTTGATTATACTCGATGAGCCTACAAACTTTTTGGATACCAAACACATTGAATGGCTAGAAACATATCTAAAAAATTTTGATGGTACTTTCTTGATTGTATCGCACGATACGCACTTTTTAGATGCCGTATGCAATACGATTTGGAGTGTTGAGTATTTAACAATCAATAGATACAACGGAAATTACACTCAATTTTTAAAGCAAAAGGCTGAAAGAGAGATTTTGACCGAAAAATCAATCATTAAGCAAGAACAAAAAATTCAAAAATTAGAAGATTATATCGCGAAAAACGGCGTTCGCGCAGCAACTGCAAGGCAAGCGCAAAGTCGCGCAAAGCAATTATCAAAAATTGAACGCATAGAAAAGCCCGAAACCCCACCTACACCAAAATATAGATTCAAATTTACCCCGCTAGTTGCAAAGACTTTGATTGAGGTAAAAAACTTGTCCGTTGGCTACTATTACCCGTTACTCAAAGATATAAACCTTACCGTAGATAACAACGAAAAAATACGAGTAACTGGTTTTAACGGACTGGGAAAAAGTACTTTTTTAAAGACTATTATAGGTGAAATTCCTGCACTTGCAGGCAGTGTAAGCAAGCACCATCTACTCAATATCGGTTATTTTGCGCAAGATATTAGTTGGGAACAAGACAACCTCACTCCTATTGAAGAATTGCATGCGGAATTTCCCAAAATGGAGGATAAGCAAATTCGTGCGTGTCTTGCGCAGTCAGGCGTGCCTAGCAAATTACAAATGCAACCGCTCAAAAGTCTAAGCGGTGGTGAACAAACAAAAGTAAAACTTTGTAAATTTATTTTACAGCCTTTTAATATGCTGGTTTTAGATGAGCCTACCAACCACTTAGATACGATTGCAAAAAACTCACTTGCAAGAGCCGTGAATGATTTTAACGGTACGGTAATATTCGTTTCGCACGAAGAAGATTTTGCAAACCAAATAGAATATCGCACTATTGATTTACAGAAAAATCTGAAATAATGCAAACAAAAAAACACAATACGCTTTTTATCAATCAATAAAAAACAAAGAGTGAAAAATGCGTATTCCCTTAATTTTAGCCGCAAACTATGCGTAAAATGGGTTGCATAGTACATTGCATAGTACTAAAAATTGACTTAGAATTACGCCCCTCAGCTTAATTTAAACTTGAAAAATTTGATATAACTAAATATAAAAAAACAAAAAAGGAAACCAAATTGGTTTCCTTTTTCTTGGGACTGTACTACTCTGCGGTAGCCTCCGCCAAAGCCTTCTCGTATTCGGCAAGAATGAGATCACGAATCATCTCTCTTGTCTCTGTGTTAAGAGGGTGAACGATGTCTTTGAAGTTTCCCTCTGGTGTCTTACGACTAGGCATTGCGATAAACAAACCTTGATTACCTTCAATAACCTTAATGTCGTGAACTGCAAAACAATCGTCAATAGTAAGTGAAGCAACAGCCTTTAATTTGTTGTCATCTTTCTTAACAATACGAATGCGAATGTCAGTAATTTTCATCAAGTCGGTGTACCATCCTTTTAAATTTTAGCCAAAAGTAGTAGTAGAGCCACATTTAGCCTACTTCTATATTACTAATTTTTACCATAAAAGTCAAACAAAATACTATGTTTTCTAAAATTTTTACTTTTACTCGTCAATCTTTTGACCGCAATTAGGACAGAATTTGGCACTTGCAGAAATCTTTTGCCCACAATTTGCGCAAAACTTTGCATTCCCTTGTCCATCTTCCCAGCCTTCACTTGCTGATTTTGCAGTTTTCTTTACAGCATCTTGTGCAATATCAGCTTTCATATTAGCAATATCCGTTAAATCCTCTTGCTTATCGGTAATTACTTTTTTGTTTATATCTACACCGTATTTTGACAATTCCGCCAAATCATCTTTGTTTTGCTCAACAATGTGCTTACCTATCTTAATATTCAACTTTGCCATTAGGGGGATAAGCCCTACCATTGTTAAGGCAAAACCAACAAACAAAACAAAAATACTCACCATTGATAGCGTAGGGTCTCGCATAAAAAATAATACGAAACCTATTACTACCAGAATTAAACCTATCACAAGTGAAATTTTAAGTCCAACATTAAACTTTTTCTTTTCATTGTTATTATTTTTTTCTTCCATACTACCTCCTGCTACTATTTTAACAAATACAATATTTCAAAGTCAACAATCTTTGCAATATTTTCTATATATAGTATATACTTACATTTGATTTTCAATATTTAATGCATTTTTACCGAAAGTGCTACAAGTTGTATTTTGCGAATTTGCAAGTCTAGTGTACATTTTGTTTAAAACTTCTGGTTTCAAAGTGCTAGCAAAATTTTCCGCAAACACGCGTACCGCATTGTCGCTATCGCCATCTATAATTGCATCAGCGCAAGCAGGAATATTTGCAAGTTCTACATTGTCCTCTACCTTGTTAAAATCTTTTGCGTAATGAACACTAAATTCGCATGCATACTGACTAATAGTCATACCACATTTTGAATCTAAAATTGCTTGCTCATGAGCGCGAAAATTGGTGTTTGGATACTTAACCATAAAGAAGAAATTGTAACTACCATTTTTAGAGTCTAATATCACTCGCTCAAAATTTTCAAATGTTTCGTTAGGAATTTTTATACTATCAGGGCACTGAGTCAAAAACCAAATAGCATCGTTTGCAGATAAAGTTTTGTTGTCAAATCCATTCTCAAAAACACCAATATTTTCTTGCCAACAGTTAAGTTGAATACTCTTGTCACAATTTAATTTTGATAAATATGCCAAAAACATACGCGAAGAATCAACATTATTCAATGTAACAATATCAGCATTTAGTTTGTATGCTTCGTTAGACTTACTCATTCTTTTCATTTTTTCTTGTAAGTAAATTTTATAGTAAACTAAATCAGATTTATCATTCAAAACTTCCAAAGCACGCGCGAAAGTTAGGTTACTTATTCTATAACATTCTAGACACGCTTGCTTATTTCTACTATTCAAAATATTTAGATAGTGTTGATACTCCATATCTATCTTGCGTTTTTCAGGCAAGTCGCTATTTCTAATTGCTTTTAACATACTTGCATTTGTTAGCGGGCTACCTTGTTTTAAAACCAAATCACGCACACTTGAAGCAGTGTCGTTGAAACGAGCAAAACTTACATCTTCGCCTTTTTTAATTTTTTCTCTAAATTCTTCTATTGACATAATTTCCTCCACTAGTGATAAAAATATTAAATTAAAATTTAATCTTATTTAGCCGAATTATAACACCTAAACCCCTAATTGTCAATGAGTTTAAATAAAACAAAAACTACAAATTTTCAACTTTTGCACTACTTAAACGCTAGACAAGTGTTCAATTTTTCTATATAATTATTATTGAATGAAAAATTTTGCTATTTAAGGAGGTTTTGTATGCCTACACAACATTTTGAAAAATTAAAAACTGACCGAAAAAATGCTATCATAAAAGCAGGAACACGCGAGTTTGCGACTAAGGAATATTCAGAAGTTTCTGTTCGCGATATTGCCGACCAAGCTGACATTTCGCGCGGTAGTTTTTATCTATATTTTACCGACAAAGAGGACTGCTACTTAACCGTTATAAATGCCTATAAAAATAGGCTCGAACAAGATTTACTCAACATTTACATAAAAGCAACTGATATAAACGATGTTGTGTTGCAAGTTTTTGATTATTTTACGCATTTGAGTTCGTTTGAACACGGTTTGTTTGAAAAAATCAGTAACAATCTTTCTACCGAGGTGCAAGATTTAATTTTAGAAGCCTTTGATAAATTCGGCGAAACCATAAATTCACATTTAGAGAAAAATCTCAACGAAAAAGGTATTAACATTACACCTGAAATTCGTGAACAATTAAATTTGCGTAGAGAAATTTTGTTCAGCCTACTACTCACTTCAATAATCGAAATGAGTTTGGGTAAAACTTCGCTCGACTCTGCGCGCAAATCACTTTTGCAAAAAGTAGAGATTGTGATTAACGGAATGAACAAAAGCCTACCTGACTTTTGCAATTAAAAAAGGGGTGCAAAATGAAACTAATTCATTGCAGTGATATTCATTTAGGCGCAAGTATGCGCACACATTTATCTCAGGAGCAAGCAAAAAAACGACAAGAAGAATTGCTTGCTACTTTTTCGCGTATGATTGACTATGCGATTAGCAATCAAGTAGAGGGTATCATCATCGCTGGAGATTTGCTCGATACAAATGAATGTGACATAAAAACGCGTAATTTTTTGATAAATTCTATCGAAAACGCACCTAATATCAAATTTTACTATTTGTGCGGAAATCACGATGAAAATAGCCTACTCACCCGTGACGACAAATTGCCTAAAAACTTATTTGTCTTTGGCAACAACTGGACAAGTTTTAAATTAGGCAATATCAATATCGTTGGTGCAACATTAGGCACTATTAACAATGAAAATCTTTACCGCGCTCTCTCTTTACCAAAAAATGAGTTTAATATAGTCGTACTGCACGGCGGAGATGTACGCGGGTATGTATATGACACGCCAGACACAGTAAATCTTGATATTTTAAAGGATAAAAATATAGATTATCTTGCTTTGGGGCATTTGCACACTTACAAAATAGGCAGACTTGATAGTCGCGCTACATATTGTTATAGTGGTTGTCTTGAAGGTCGTGGTTTTGATGAATGTGGTGAAAAAGGTTTCGTATTGCTAGATATTGACCACGAAAATTTAACTACAACTTTTGTGTCTTTTGCTCGTAGAACATTGTATGAAGTAAATGTTGATATTACCGATACCAACACTACGCGTGAAATTTTGGGCAAAATCGAAGAAAAGTTGCAAAAAATTTCTCACGAAAGTTTGGTGCGCGTAGTTTTGACTGGTACTTACGACTTAAAAACGGAAAAGCACATTTCCCTACTGCTTGCAAATTTGGAAAACAGATTTTTTTATGTACAAATTAAAGACAAAACTCGCATAAAATTAGATTTACAAAATTTTATCAACGATGTTTCCATTGCGGGCGAATTTGTTCGTTTGGTGAAAAATAGCGACCTCGATATTGCAGAACAAGAGCGTGTAATTATGCTAGGGTTGCGCGCATTAAATGGTGAGGAGGTAGAATTATGAAATTATTACGCTGTCATATAGAAAACTATGGCAAACTTCATCAATTTGATTATGATTTTACCGATAACCTCAATATTATTTTGCAGGAAAACGGTTGGGGTAAGTCAACTTTTGCTAGTTTTATTAAATCTATGCTTTTTGGGCTACCTCAAACCACGAAGCGAAATTTAGATGAAAATGAACGCGCAAAATACATTCCTTGGCAAGGTGGCAAATTTGGTGGCTGGCTAGAATTTGAACTGGACAACAAGGCGTACCGAATTGAGCGATTTTTTGGAGCAAAGGCATCAAGCGATAAGTTCGCAATGTATGATTTATCCACAAATCAACAAATCAACGAACCTGACTTTGTTCAAAACAAATTAGGTATCAATGCAAATACTTTTATGCGTAGCACATTCATTCAACACAATTACATATCCCCCGCTGATGATGAAAGCATCAAGGAAAAATTAGGCAAGTTGGTAGAAAATCAAGACCTCAACAGTATTGCTGAAATTGATGAAAAACTGTTAGATTATCAAAAAAGTTTGGAATTTATTCGTGGAAAAGGTGGAAAAATTTACCAAAAGCAAACAGAATTAGAAGATATTATCACCAAACTTGATGCTTGCAAGTCCGCTAAAATTGAAGAAGAAAAACTTTATTCAAATTTTACAGAAAATGTAGGGTTGATGGAAAAATTGCAAGTGGAAATCGACTCACTGCGCAAACAAATTCAGCAAGTCAATGATGAGCGCACTCAACAAGCGGTGCAAAAGCGTTACTTGGATATGCAAAAAGATTTAGAGCGCTTACAAAGTGAGCAACAACAAGTAATTGATTTTTTCCACAATGAGCCACCTACTGAGGAAACGCTAAATAGCCTTGGCGAATATCAAAATCGTTTGGAAAAATTGCGAAGCAGTTTGGAGGAACTAAACGATAATAGAGAATCTATAAATTTTCAAAAATTGAAGGGATATTTTAGCGCTGGAATACCAACTGAGCAAGACCTACAAAACGCAAAAAATTTACAAGAAAAAATACAAAATATAGACAACAAAATTCAGTTTTCAACCAGTGTTTTACCTCAACAAAGTACCAAAACTCTCCCACTAAATAAAATATTACCTATCGGTTTTGGCGTGGGTGCAATTTTGTTTATTTTGATAGGACTGATTGCATTTTTGGGTAACCTTCCACTACTCTTTACATTTATAGGCATAGGCGTAATTTTTGCGTTTATATCGCTTATTTTTGTTATTAAGCCTAAAAATTTAGACACTAAGCCTACAATTTCTGCAAATAAACTAAATCTAGAAAACCTAAAAAATGAACGCGAAAACCACACTCAACAACTAAACTCTTTCCTAGAAAAATACAACGAAGATACAAGTGATTATGCGCAAGCATTACAAAATATTTCATTCAATTTAAGACAATATAACGAGTACCAATCAAATATTGAAAACAAAAACGAAAGAAAACAAGAATTAGAGCTAAAAATTAAACAATTTAAGGCAAAACTTTGCGAGTATTACAGCAAGTATTTCGCCAATTACGAACACTTTAATTCTTGCCTAAAAGAGTGTCGCTCGCTATATGAGAGGCTAAAATTTATCAACCAGTCGCTTGAACAAAAAAATAAAGATTTAGCCGATTTTGCAAGCACAAATCAAGTAAATATGCAAGAACTAAGCAACGTAAACCTTGATATTACCCCGCTTGAACAAAAAATTAAGATGTTAGAGCAACAAAAAGAGATTTACAACCGCAACAATAACTCCATAAATTCGCGGTTAATTAATTTAAGCAACATCGCAATCAACGAAAGTGGGCTAAATGCTACCAAACAATCTCTTGAAGAAGAAATTGAAAAATACTCTCGCGACTTAAACACAATTAAACTTACTCGTGAATTTTTGACGCAAGCAAAAAATAATTTAACCGCGAAGTATCTCACCCCACTATCAAATGCGTTTAAAGAATTTTCACAAAGAATAGTCGGTAGCAAATTTGATAAAGTAAGCATTGACACCTCACTCAATGTTATGATTGAGCAAAATGGGGAAAAGAAATCTAGCGATTATTATAGCAGTGGCGGGCGTGATGTGATTGAATTATGTATGCGATTAGCGCTTGCAAAAACTCTCTTTGAAAACGAAACTCCACCACTTATTATGGACGACCCATTCAACAATCTTGATGATGAAAAAACTCAAAAAGGACTAGATATGTTGCAAGAAATTAGCAAAGATTTTCAAGTAATATATCTAGTTTGTCATACTAGTCGCGCAAGGAAAAATTAACAAAAATATAGATTTTTAACAAAAAAATAGCGTAAAATACGCTATTTTTTAATACTATGCAAAGTACTATGCAGTACTATGCAATGTTTTTTATAGTAAATTTACTTATTTTTTTAGGGAAGAATTATATACTTCACTCTTGCTGAGATTTCTATCTTTCGCCACAAGTTTCAGTGCTTCCATTCTACTTACACCAGTATTTAAGTAATGCTCAATATGTTCTTCCAGTGGTAAATTATTTAATGTGTTGGCAAGCCCCTTCCCTTCTACACAAATCACAAACTCGCCCTTAGGTTCTGTTATTTCCAACTCCCCCAAAATTCCGCGATAATGCATTTCAAATTTTTTGGTTAAATCATTACTTACGACCACTTTCCTGCTACCCAACACCCTAGACAAATCGCACAAATCTTTGTTTATGTCGTGGCACGCTGAGTAAAAAATCAAGGTCGTTTCAGCAGTTGCAAGTCTAGTGATATAATTTATTCTATCTTGCTTTTTCTCTGGTAAAAAGCCTCCGTATGTAAAAGAGTAACTATCAAGCCCTGAATTTGCAAGAGCAGTCACACAAGCACAAGCCCCAGGGATTATCTCAAATTCGATGGCATTTTCTATTAATTCTTTTACCAAAATTGCTCCTGGGTCGGAAATAATAGGCATACCTGCATCGCTAATAACTGCAATATTTTCTCCATTCCTAACTAAGTCAATAATATGACTCTTTGTTTTATTTTCATTAAATTTGTGATAAGAAAATGTAGGTTTTTTGATTTCATAGTGATTTAATAAAATACCAGAATGTCTAGTGTCTTCACAAGCAATTTTATCTACACTTTTTAAAATATCTAGCGCGCGAACAGTTATATCACCTAAATTGCCAATAGGTGTTGCTACAAAATAAACCTTTCCGTTAGTCATCATCTTCTTCCCTTTTCTTTGCAGATGTCAAAATTTTTAGGTCATCTTTTTTAAATTTTTCTACCGTTTTATTTTCATTTTCAAGCTTAACAGCCACAAGTTCTCTAAGCAAATCTAAATAAACAATTTCGCCTTTACCGTTCGGGGTTTCAACTATGCTACCGATAGTCGGCATTTTATCTAAAATATCACGATAATTTGAATACTCATACTGCAAACAGCACATCAATTTTCCACAAACGCCGTTTACCTTGTTTGGAGTTAAAGCAATTCCTTGTACCTTTGCCATTTTGATTGAAGTTTGTCGAGGACAACCTAAGAATCTCCTACAACACAAAACCTGCCCGCATTGTCCACAACCTCCGCGAATTTTCGCCTCATCGCGCTCACTAATTTGGCGCATTTCCACGCGCATATGGAAAATCCCAGCAAGGTCACGCACTAACTGTCTGAAATCTACTCTATCCTCCGCTGTGTACATAACCAAAATTTTTTTACTATCAAAAGAACGCAAAACTGCCACTAATTTTAGTTGTATATTGTTTGCTTTAACTTTTTCAGCAACTTTTTGCCTGTCATCTTTTTGAAAGCCTAATAATCTATTGTTTTCTACAATATCGTTTTCACTTGCGATACGCAATACTTTGCCTATTGACTCTTGTTTTTCTTTTTCTATACTATGAAAAATACCAAATTCCAAAGCAGAATCAGTAACTTCTACTATCACCTTGTCGCCTTTTTTTAATTCAATCTCACTCGCAAAAGGCAAAACTCGCATATCGTTTAATTGAATATTTGCTATATAGGCCATTTGTGCCTTACCTCCAAAATCATAAACAAAAAGTAATCAACAACCGCACTGAAATTGCAATTTCTACGCCTTTTTTCAATGATACTGTTACACTCTTTTGTTAAATTTACAAGTGCATCAATACTAAAATTTTGCACCACAAATTTTGCCAACTCATCATCAAGATTTTTGCCGTTTAAAACTTGTGTAGCGCGGGCAATTACTGCCAAAAAAATCTCAATTATATCTTCAAAATTATCATTAAATTTGTACAATCTTGATGAAAAATCTAACATTTGCCAAGACTTGCGGAATTTGAGGAAAATGTCCTCTACCATTTCTACGGTTTGTTTGAAATTGGGATTTAGCGCATATTTCAATGCCAAATCACAATTATTATCGCAATATTTAAGCGCTAAATTTGCTGTATCATCACTAACTGAGTTTTTATGCAATTCTTCCCTAATTTCTTCCATTGAAATACTAGGTACGCGCACAATCCTACAACGCGATTTTATGGTTGGCAAAATATTGTTGTCCATAGTTGCAAGCAAAATAAAATAAGTGTTGTGAGGTGGCTCCTCCAAAGTCTTTAATAATTTATTTTGCATACTAGCATCAATAGAATTTGCGTTGCGAATAACAAAAATCTTTTTATCAGCCTCATACGGCGCACTAAACGCCTGCTCGATTAAGTCACTAATCCCGGCAGAGTTAAGCGTTTTTTCATTTTTTATAGGATAATACAATACATCGACATTGTTGTCGTGTAAAATTTTCTTACATTCTGCGCATTCAAAACAAGGCTTATCTTCGCTCTCACACATTAGCGACATAACCAAATTTTTTGCATAGTTTAAAAGAGCGTAGCTATCTCTGCTAATCAGCAACAAACTATGACTCAATTTTTTGTCACAAATATCTTTATTGACAGCACTTTCCTTGAAATTTCGCAAACTAGTTTTCATTTTTTCTCCATTGTATTATTTTTGGTGGCTATTTGATTTTTGTCGCACTTTTTCCTCGTATTTTTCTATAACGGTTTCATAAACTTGGCTCACTGGCATCGTGCTATCTAACACGACAAAACGATTTGGATTCTCTTTTGCCAAACAATCAAAACCGTATTTTACCTTTTTGTGGAATTCGAGCCCCGCAGATTCAATAGCATCGCTTTTTTCCGCTCCCCCCTTGCGCTCAAACGCAATTTTAGGCTCAATACTCATATAAAAAGTAATATCAGGCACCAAATTTTGTGAAGCGAATAGATTTAGTCTTTCCACCATTTCCCTATCCATTCCTCGCCCAAAACTCTGGTAGGCGGTCGTAGAATCGTAAAATCTATCCATTATTACCACTTTTCCCTCTTTTAAGGCTGGAATAATTCTTTTTTCCACGATGTCAGCGCGCGCAGACTCAAAGAGCAATAATTCACTAATAGGACTCTTATCTTGAAAACGAACATCTTTTGTCAACGCCCTCACAGCCTCTGAAAAGTCAGTCCCGCCTGGCTCGCGAGTAGAAAAGACCGACACGCCTTTTATTGCAAGGTAATTTTTTAGCAACTCCGCTTGTGTAGATTTGCCCGCACCATCTCCACCTTCGAAGGTAATCAACATTCCGCTATATTTCATATCATTTCACCTCTAATTTATTTTAACACATTCATTTATTTTTGTAAAGAAAAAGGGGCTTTGTCGCCCGCTTAATCTTTTATTTGCTATACAAATCTTTGTAGGCAGAAGGCTTTTTAGTGATAGTCTTGCCTGCTTTTACTTGATTTAAAATATTTGATTCATATTGAGAGTAACTAGTAAGTGTTACACTTTCGATAACCTTGTCAAGCATAGTCTTGTTGTAAAGTGGGTTCAACCTATATGCATCAAGATTACTCAAAATAGTTTCGTTACTGCCAGCATCACTTACTCTTTCAGCCTCACCAGTGTACATAATCACATGGTAACCATAACTTGTTTCAGCAAAACCTTTGATAGCACTAACTTGACCTTTACCATCATTATACAATTCACGACTAACATTTGCAAAATCTTCTTGCATTGTGTCTTTTGAACTATCTGTTGGAATGTAATAGCAAGACTCAGCGTTTAGCGTGTTGTCATCTTGACTGTAACGGTGCATAAACTCGCGGAAAACAGCCATTCTTGCTTCTTCACCACTTACCGCATTTAGAGCGTTCTTTAATTTTGCCATAAATGAGTCAAGGCTTTCATATTCTTTTGTATCGCGGTTGTACGCCTTAGTTTCAGACTTTATCGCTTGCACATTTGCTTCGTACTGTGATTTTGTTATTTGCAAATTGCTAAGTTTTGTTTTTTCAGCCTCAATGCGCTTTGTTTGGTCATCACTAAATTTTACCAAAATGTGGTTAACTTTGAAATAGCCAGTCGTGTCATACATATAGTAGATTTTTTCAGCACTAGTAGACACCAAACTATCAAAAGCGCTTGGGTTTGCATCAAATTGCTCTTTTTGAGCGCTGTACAATTCTTTAAACTTGGTAGCGACCATATTGATAGTCACTAAGTTTTGGTCGTTAAAGTCATTTTGTAATCTAGTCAAAACTTGGTTTTGATAGTAAACTTGATATATTTCTTGCACTCTGCGCAAAAATACCTCAGCAGGCTCTTTGCTCAAATTTCTGTCAGCCTCTGCACGAATAAGTGCGTTGATATATTTGTTCCACGCCTTGTCGCTGTAACTTGTCTTTGTTTCAAAAGTTGGGTCCATTACCTTACTGTCTGTGTATTCCCAGTAAGTTGTCCTAAAATTGTTGTAAGCATCTTTTGCTTTCTCAGCAAAAGTTTTGTCCGAATTAATGTCGTAAATCGCAATAGACTTGTTTTCAACGGTTTCATCAGCATTTATATATTCTAGTATATATTTGCCATCATCATCTTGGTAATATGTGTACTTCTTTTCGTAAGCAGAATATGCAGTAGAATCGCTACTTTCTTCTTCATCACTAGAAATCACAGCATTGTCAGCCTCGCGCAATTCAGTTTCATATGATTTAACTGAACTATTAATGTATGAATAAACATTGCGCCATACTTCGTTTGCCTCGTAAGTAGTCAACACAATTTTATCAATACCCAACGCCTCGCGCTCTGCTTGCTTGTCATCAGCGGTCAAAAAATCTACCAAAATCGAACGGTCAAGCGCAAGGTCAAGAGTCTTTTCCACACCTTCCTCTGTAACAGTAGAAGAATTGTCGTATCGGCTGTTACCAATACTATTATATGTCATAATCAACTGCTCACGCGTAACAGTCACTCTGCCATTGTCGTAATTTGCAACGACTTCGTTTAATTGCTTATCAACATTTGTAGTCACGAGCGTACATCCAGCAAAAGCAGGCACTAGCAACATGCAAAGCATTAAAACACTCATCTTAAATAACTTAATTTTAGCCACTTTTCTCTCCATATAAATATAGTTGTAGTTAGATTGTACCACAAAACCGCACTTTTGGCAATTATTTAGCACAATATTTTGAAATCAAATTATCAAGAAATTGAAACACATTTTGCCAAATTTTATCTATACTTAATCCAGTATTATCAGTTTTAAGTATTGTCAAACTATCCTTTTGATATACAACAAATTTACCCAAATTGAAATTTGATAAATTTTTGATAAATTCACTATCTTGCGCAAAATAGATATTGCTGTGCGCACGCGTAACACTTGCTCGCACGGCTCCCAAATTTTGACACTTTGCTTTTAACAAAGCCACTTTACACAATCCCTCAACAGCAGATGGCATATCTCCCCATTTGTCTAAAATATTGTTTTGCACACGCTCGTAATCTTCTTGCCCGCCAATATTTGCGATTGCGCTGTAAACTTCCATTCGTTGCACTTTATCAGTAATAAAATCTTGCGGAATGTAGGCATCAATATCTACCTCAATCTTGACAGGACTAACCTCTCGCACTTCCTCACCTTTTAGGCTTGCGATACTGCTGTCAAGCAATTTACAATACATATCGTAACCGACTTTTTCCATTTGACCGTGTTGTTCTGGACCTAAAATATTGCCAGCGCCTCGAATTTCTAGGTCACGCATAGCGATTTTAAACCCACTACCTAATGCTGTATATTGCATTAGCACAGACAACCTCTCATACGCTTGCCCTGTGAGTTTTCCCTCGTCCATATAGGTGAAATAAGCCCACGCAAGTCTATCACTTCTACCCACACGCCCACGCAACTGATACAACTGTGACAAGCCCAATTTTTCAGCAGACACTACAAATAATGTATTTGCATTTGGCACATCAATACCGTTTTCAATCAGTGTTGTTGCTACCAAAACATCAACATTGCCTTTGTACACTTCTAGCATAACTTCTTCAATTTTGTCTTTCTCCATTTGTCCGTGTGCAACCGCAACAACATAGTTTTCGCCCAATTCTGCACGCAAACTCTGCGCAAAAGCCTCGATATTTTCTACACGCGGATATACAACAAGACTTTGTCCATTTCTTGCCTTTTCTCTCCTGAGTGCCGTGCCGATAAGGTTATAACTAAATTGCGACACAATGGTTTGCACAGGCAAACGGTCTAGTGGAGGGGTCTCAATAGTCGTAATATCGCGGATACCCACTAGCGAAATATGCAAAGTACGCGGAATAGGAGTTGCGGACAAAGTAAGCACATGAATGTTCTTTTTTAAGTTTTTTAGTTTTTCCTTATCGCCCACCCCAAAACGCTGTTCTTCATCTAAAACAAGCATACCTAAATTGTCAAATTTTACATCTTTGCTAAGAGCGCGGTGTGTGCCAATCAAAATATTTACCTTACCGTTTGCCACATCTTCTATGATTTGTTTTTGCTCTTTTGTTGACCTAAATCTATTTAAGCAACGAACTTCAATACCATAATTTTTTAGCCTTGCGCTAAAATTGTTGAAATGTTGTTCGCTAAGAATTGTAGTTGGCACAATAACGGCTACTTGATAACCGCTCATTACTGCAACAAATGAAGCACGAATTGCGACCTCTGTTTTTCCATACCCCACATCGCCCACAATCAGTCTATCCATAATTTTACCACTAGCGAGGTCGGTATAGACATCATTAAAGGCTTTTTCTTGGTCAGGGGTCGGCGTAAAGCCAAAGCTTTGCTCAAATTCAGCCATAGTAGCACTATCGACTTTCATCACAATACCTTTACTATTTTCGCGTTCGCGGTAAAGTTTCAAGAGGTCAAAAGCAAGTTGTTTTACACTCTCGCGCACGCGCTGTTTTGCTTTTTCAAAGGCGTTGCTACCGATACTCGACAATGTAGGATTTTTGTCGCCCCCTATATATCTACCGAGCATATCTAATTGCTCAGTAGGCACATAAAGTCTATCATTATTTTTATAACTAACGACCACATAATCGCGTTTTGCTCCGCCAACGGAAAGTTGCGTTACACCTTCACAAACACCTATACCGTGAATTGCGTGTACAACATAGTCGCCTTGTTCTGGGAGTGTAAAAGTATCGGTAACATTAACAATATGCTTGTCCCATTTTGTTTTGACTTTTTCAAATCTTGTTTCATTGCTACCTAAAAAAAGCAATTTATCCTCGATAAAACGAGCCCCTAATGCAAGTGAATGAACAAGAATATTTATTCTATTTTGTAAGACATCATTAATATTTGATATTTGTTCTACCTTTATGTAGCGTGCTAATTTTTCAGCAATGTCGCCAGCAATACTTGCGTCCCCCGCACACAAAACTACCCTGTATCCAGTATCTAAAAATTCTTGCAAACTGCCCGCAAACGCTTGATAATCTCTCCCCAACTTTGGAACGGGCAAAGTTTCGATATTATATACTTTTGTAGGCGCTACAAATTTATTTTGCGTCATCAACGATTGAAAAGATAACACGCTAAAATTCTCAAAATCGCTGGCTATTTCTTCAAAGCTATAAATCAAATTTTTGTGTGCATTTGCTAGTTGTCCGCTATTAAGACCAGCAAGAATATTTTGCTTGCAAATGTCAAGATGTGTAAGTAAATTTGTCCAAATTTGCTTTGGCTGGTCCAAAATAAAAGTCCATTCTGCCAAAAGTGTAGCGAGTCTAACACTATCGGTAAAACCAGCACAAAATTGCCACGCTGAACGCGGTATGCCTGTTTGAAATAAATTTTTTGCGTGATTTAGCGCATCAAGATTTGCTAAAAAATCTGCGCTATTTTGCGACTTTCCAGCACTTTTACGCATAGTTTTGTCCTGACTTTCAATAAAAGCCACTGCATCTAACTTGTCACTTTCTTCTAGCGTAAAGCCATTTGGACATATGCAAAACTGCTCAACTTCGCTAATTTTAAATTGTGTGAGAATATTAAATGTCGTAATTTTTTCTACTTGCGTATCAAAAAAATGCACACGATAAGGTAATTCACTATTTAATGGGAAAATATCTACCACATCACCGCGTTTCGCCCATTGCCCCCTTGCATCTACCGTTTCCACACGATTGTAGCCGATTGATGTCAACATTTTGCCTAATTTCTCGATTTCAATATCTTGATTTTTGCAAATTTCAAAGGTATTTCTTTGCCAAACTTTGAGCGGTGCAAAATTTGAATTTAGCGTTTCCGCAGTCACAATCAAAGTATCAACCTTTTTATTAATGCAATCAAAAATAGCCACTTGTGCGTCAATTCCAGCGCTACCAAATTCAAGAGTATGTAAGCAATAATCATCTGGCGCGTAGTCAAGTATTGCGACTTTTCTGCCCATACTTTCAAAAGACTTTTTCAATAACTCCAAATCGTTATTTTCGGCGGTTACATAACAAATCGGCTGATTAATTAATGAACTAACAAAAGTACGCTCGCCCTTATTAAAGCCAAAAACACTCACCTTTTCGTGTGAGTGTATATCATTTAAAATTTGATTTATTTTGCTGTTTTCTTGAAATAATTTTTGCATATCGGCACCTATTTGGTATCGGAGATTGCTCCTGATTGTATAAACATTTTAACATATTGAATTGCTTTGTCAATACCTATACCGACATTCTCGCTTGTCTTTGGGTCCATTTTGCGCAAAACATACTCCGCAAGGTCCGACCCCCTGCTAGGGCTATCTACCCCTATTCTAATCCGTGAAAATTCAGTTGTACCTAATCTTGCTGTCACAGAACGCAAGCCATTATGCGTTCCCGCAGACCCGCTAGGGCGCGCCCTACACAACCCAGCAGTCAAATCTACATCATCTAAAATAACGCAAATATCTTTTTCTGCGATATTGTATTTTTTTGCGATAGCATATACACAATCACCACTACTATTCATAAAAGTCAACGGTTTCAATAAAATTACATCTTCTTCGCCTATATGCGTTTCGCACATCAAGCCATTTTTGCGTTTCTTCTTTATCTCAACTTTCAAATATTCTGCAATTTTATCTATTGTTGCAAACCCTACATTGTGCGGAGTATTATTAAATTCAGGACCTGGGTTACCTAAACCAACTATCAATTTCATTTTTCCACCTCTATTTTTTAATTTCGCCCTTTTCAATAAAAGTAAACGGCGTTATGTCGCTATTGTTTGTAATTTTACTTTCTACAATTACGCTTTGCATTAATCTGCAATTATCGCCTATTTGACTGTTGATAATAGTATTACCAACTTGCAAAATTACATTATCGCCGATTTTTGTTTTACCTTGAATCACATTATTTGGGTAAATAACGGCGTTTTCGCCTATTTCGACATCGGCATCAATACTTGTCCAAGTGGTATCCAAAATCTGCACACCGTGTTGCAAATGAAAATCAATTATGCGCTTTTTCAATACATTTTCCGCTTTTGCAAAAGTATCCATATCACACACGAGCATAAAGTCTTGTTGACCCGCAAAATTTGGCAAAGTGCTAGAATAAATTTTTTCCGCATTACGCACATAATCGGTCACGAATATATAACCTCTCTCAAACTTGCATACATTCATACCCTTTAATTTTGCAAAATCCACACACGCTAAAAAAGTTTTTCTTTGCAAAAGTGGTGTATCAGCGTAAAAAACTGCGGTATATTTTTTGTCCGACAAATATGGTCTAATTGTGTCCAAAATGTCTGCACCCTGTGTGGTTTCTATCTCCAAAATAGGGCATTTATCAAACGCCAATTCCACCCATTCTGTCATAGTTTTTCCACAAATAGACATTGAAAAACTACGCCTATTATTTCCAAATGCAGGGTGATGTATCTTCAAAATTATCACAGCCACATCGCTATCAATAGGTTCTTTTTGCATACCTCTTTCCCAAAGTGTGTCTATTGAAGAAATATCTACTTTTTCAGTTTCCGTTTCAAAATCCATACTTAAAATACCCATATTATTCCCCTTTTAATTTGTCGTGTTTTCTTAAATTTTGGAAAAAATCAGTCAAAATGCTCGCACATTCCTTTTCACATACCCCGCCGATTACCCCAGGTCTATGATTAAATCGAGGGTCGCTAGGAAGGTTATATAAAGTGCCACAACAACCTGCTTTTTGGTCGTACGCACCAAAAATAACCGAGCGTACACGAGCATTGATACAAGCCCCAGCACACATAGGGCAAGGTTCAAGTGTCACATACAAGTCACAATCCAATAGCCTCCACCCGCCCAACTTCTTTGCACACTTATTTAGCACCAAAATTTCAGCGTGTTCAAGAGCGTTGCCATTCTTGTTTTTAGTATTGTGCGCACGCGCAATTACTTTGCCGTTCTGCACAACCACAGCCCCGATAGGCACTTCATCTTCAAGGCGAGCCTTTTCTGCTTCTTTGAGTGCTTGCAACATAAATTTTTCTTGTTCAGTCATCTTCATCACTCCAAATCAACTTATTATACCCAAAATTTCACAAAATCGCAAATATTTTTGCTACAAAAAAATAAAAACTATTAGTAAACTAATAGAATTTTAGATTATTTTGCTTTTTTATGATAAAACTCCAACAAATCATCGTAAATTGTGCGAGTTTTTTGCCAAATTTGAGGCAATGACACGGGCTTTATAGGGTGAGTTAAATCATCTTCGCCAACTTCAATCGTAAGTGCGGTTATGCCGTGCGTAATACACCAGTCCTTATATCCGCCCGCACTTTTTCCAGAAGGTAAAATTTTGTAACCTGTGCTTTTTGATACCACTTTTGCAACTTTTTTATCAAATATCTTTTGCTTTAAAGGCTGGTGAAAATCATAGAAAATCACCTCGCCCTTACTATGAAAACTGAGTGTTAAGTCAGGTTTAATTTTATTTGTAAACCCCATTAGCGCGCGTGTTTCATTTTCGCTTGCGGGACACAAGCCTATATAATTTTGCGCGCCTGCGTGCCGTGCATTTTTGGCACCAGTTCCCCACAATGCAGGGAAATTTACATTTAAATCTACCCCGCGTACATTTGCTTTCCACAATGAAAAATCGTTAGAATTATTCAACTCCAACAACTCATCTGCGTAATCACGCGCGGTATCTACGCCATCTAAACATAACGCAACGCCATCAATATTTACAACGGGTATAATATAAATCGTACCTTCGCCTTTGGATATTTTTTTTAGCAAGGTCACTGCGTGAAGGTTCGCAAGATAATAAGTGATATACTCACGCGCGTGAATTGCGTATTGCGCGATAATTTTGGGATAACCGCACCCTATCGCAAAAGCATAAATAGGACGATTTAACATTGTCCTGCCTATCTCGATTTTCTCCGCCCCTAAATCTACCAACTTTTGATACTCAATTTCCAAATTTTTTAAAAAACTCATATCTATTTATATGCAAAATTTCTAGGTAAAGTTTTTAAGTTATATAAAAAAGTATCAAAATTTGATTTCGTTTTTATTGACTTTCTACTCTAAATTTACTACTAAAACTATTTTTCACTAAATTAAAGTTAATTGAATAATATATTTTAGGAGATAATTTATGCCAATTTTAAATGTAGCGAATTTGAAATCTACCATTACATACAATGGCGATACCGTTGATGTAAACACAAAGAGTAACACACATAGAGCAGAAAATGTCAGCACTGATATCGTTATACTCAAAACAACTTCCAAAAATTGGGCGCTACCAAAAGACCAACTGCAAATAAAAACTACTTTTACGAATAATTCTAGCCTAGATATCGAGAATATTACCATACTTGATACTTTGTCGAGTGATGCCAGTTTTGTGGCAGGCTCGGTAGAAATTGGTTCGCAAAAATATGAAAATGTTGACCCCACGACTGGTTTTACCTTACCTATAAGTATTGCTGGTTTTGGGGCTGAAATGGAGATGACATATTTGATAGAAGTAAACGCTTATCCAGAAAGCAATGCGATCACGGACAAAACACAACTTACCGTTTCGCTTGATAATAAGAATTTCAATATCAACTCAAATGAAGCAAGCATAGACATTGTTGATAATGAAATTTGGATAAACAAGTCAGCGGACACAGTTGCAGTGCAATCTGGCGATACAATCACCTACACTATTACGATTACAAACAACGGCACACTCACCAACACCAACCTATTATTTACCGATGAAATTCCAGAGGGTACGACTTTTGTCACTGGCAGTGTAAAAGTAAACGGTGAGGAAAAAGTCGATTATGTACCAAACGAAGGATTTAATTTAGATGACCTTGCCCCAAATGCAACAATCACTGTCGAATTTAAGGTTAAAGTGAATTAGAAATTTAAAAAAGATATTTCAAATGAAATATCTTTTTTTTACTATTTAACGATTTATAAACTTTTAACCATTATTTAGCCTTTTGTGCTTGCTTTGCGCTTTTTTTGCGTGCGTAGATAATCAAAGCCACAATGGCAATAATATCAACAATAATCACTGCAAGCCCCACATAAAACCAAGTCCTATCCTTTGCAGGAGCAGGCGTAAAGTCTTGACTAGATGTGTTTTGCGAGAATGTATTGTTTAAATTTTCGATATTGTTTGCGCTTTCAAAGTCAGCGACTGTTTTCGCAACATAAGCAATTTCCACAGTGTTGTTTTGTTCTAATTCTGCATAACTGAGCGAAATTTTGCTATCTACAACAGCAACTGCCTTTTTATTTACCAAACAATAGTCGATTTGGTAGTCAGTGTCGGCATTAATTGTAATTTGCAATGTTTCGTTTTCGTTTACATAAGCGACTGCATCTTGGCTGGTTTCGTTTATAGTTGATACAAAATTACCGCCGTTGTTGACATTTCTAACATATACGCTCTTTGCACTAACTTCCACACTATCGGTTGCAACTAACATAAACGGACTAAAACTATTCAAAATCGCAACAATTCCATATTCAGTCATAGTGATTTTTATTTCCTCTGCCGAACTACGGTCAATATTGCCGTTTGAGTCACGCTTGAAGTGGTAAAGTTTGTAAGTGGTGTTTTTACTATCAAAACTAAACCCTTCTGGGTAACCAAAAGCAACTTTTACATATGACCCACTAGGAATTTGTACCACAGAACCACAAATATTGAGGTCAAGTTCATAAGTACTAGATTTTTTGATATTTACATTGTCCTCTACACTTGCTTCCATATCGTTTGAATCTTTATCATCAACGGTAGAAACTACCAAAGCCATTTGACTGCGTTGATTTTGAGAGATAACATCTCCATTTACAAGCCACCCTTCCAAACTCAAATCTTGATTATCTACAAGTGTTGGAGTCGCAAAACTATCAATATATAGCCTACCATTGTTAAATACTTGGCTACAAACAGTAGTTGGCATAGCAAATGACATTGTAAAGTTAGTTACTTCATAATCATCAATAGTTAACATATTTTGTGGTTCAAAAATGTATTGCATAGAAAAATGTTTGTACATTTTACTAGGTGTAAACACAAATTTAAGTTGGTTGTCTAAAATAGTAACATTTTGCACTTTTACATACTTAGTCATATCTTCGTAACTGCTAGAAAATACTCTTACATTTGGTGTGCCAGTTGCTTTTAAATTTTTACTATAAGTCACAACTATTTCGTGCTTTTTATTTGCATTTTGATATACGCTATTGCTAGGAGAAATAGCGGAAATCAAAGGTTTTTCCGCCTCTGCTTCGTTGTAATTTTCATTTACTACAATATTACTTTTTGCAATTACTTTGTTTGTGTCCAAACTGTCCCAAATTGCCTGCCCGCTGTCAGTCTTTGTAGGTTTTTGTGTAGTAACAAAAAATTGATACAACTGTACATTTTCAGTAAGACCTATTGCCCAACCAGTGGTAGCCGTAAATGAACTACCAGTACCAAAGTAACCATACCAAGTAAATTCACCATTTTTAAAAACACCAGTATTCGCAACCAAATAACAAGCATCAGTACTGTACGGGTTTGTGTAATCTACTTCTACACTATCAAAATCGCCTAAGATTTTAGTTTGTATTTCTGTCGTTCCGTAGTCAAAAACTGCTAAAACTGGCAAATCAAACTCTTTCCCACTGTTTGAAACAGACTTGCTTGCAAGATAATTTGCGGTAGAATTGCTACCTAGTAGCGCAAATTCTGTACCACTTGCCATATAAGTTGGGTCCACCAAATACCAGTTATCACCAACCTTGCAATATGTCCACGCGTGTGGCTCGCTAAGGTTTCTATCTTGCGCTAAATCGTAATGCAAGTAATAACCATCAACTTCGATACAAGGAATTTGGTAATAGTCCATAAGCATTTTGAATACTTTTACATATCCTTGACAAACTGCATTACTTGTCACCAAACTATACGCAGTACGAATGTATGGTGCATCTTGTGGGTTATTTTCGCAAAAATCATACATAAGCGCAAACGAAGGTCCTGCATTAGGCGAGATTAAATAAATTGTACGCTTAATTATTTCTTTGGTTTTCTCTGTTCCCTCAAAATTTGATTGATAAAGATTTATATCACCTTGCATTGCGTGGATTTTTTGTTGTAAATCTACTTCCATTTGAGTTACTTTTTGATTGTCCAAATCACTTGCAATGTAGTAGTTACTATCTCTGCCCGCGCCTATTTCAGCGATATAGTCGTTGCCTTTTTGAGCAATATTTAGAGTTAGTTTGTCATAATCAATATAAAAATATTGCGGATAGTCGAGCATAAACGCATCGCGCGCTGAACCAAAGTCTGTCAATATTGTGCTATCGCCCTTTGCGTAATTTGCGACTTCCTCTTTGGTAACAACATTATTTTCTATCAAATCAACCGACTTGTTGCCCTCACGGAAAAGTTGCTTTTCCGCACTATCTTTAATTAAATCGTAATATTTTACTTGTTTTTCGCTAAGTTGAGCCTTATACTCAAAACTTTTTTCTACATTTGCTGTGACAAAAGACTTATCTAGCGCGCATAGCATAATACCCAAAAAAGCAAACATAACGCTAACCGCTAAACACAAATTTAAACAAATTTTACTTATATTTTTTGTCATAGTAACCTCCTTGTCCTCTTTATTATATCATAAAGTAGTGAGAATTTAATAACATTTTTCAAATTTCCAAAAAATTTTTCAAAAAAATAAAGCCGAAATATTTTCGACTTTACTAAAATATAGACTATTGATTGCAACCACAGTCACATTCATCATCGTCACAATCATCACAGTCGCACTCATCTTCTTCCCAACAAGTGCAACCACAGTTGTCATCTTCAGTACATTCGCAATGCTCACCGCAACCACATTCGCAACCCTCTGCTCTCTCCAACTCTTCAAGTTCTTCGAGTTCTTCAAGCACGAGTTCTACATCAACATCGTGAACATCACAAGCATCTTGTAGTGCTTCAGCCTGACTAACAGGACAACCACAGCAGTGCATACCAAAACCTTCTAGCACTTCGCGCGCCTTAGGGTCGATAGCAAGGATTTCGCCCATAGTCATTTCTTTGCTAAACTTAGACATTTAATTTCTCCTTTTGGCAAAATTTCATTTTACACTAAAAAAGTGTACGCTTATTTTACTACAAATCAATCTAAATTGCAACCACATTCGCAAATTTGGTCATCAATAGAGTGAATTTTCCCGCATTTAGGACATTTTTTAGTGTTGTCGAAGGTAGTATTTGCGGTATCTTTATTTTTATTCTTTGTAAAACTTTTTGATAGCAAATCTTCATCACTCATAGCAGAGAAATCAATTTTGGCGGGCTTTTTCTCCACAAATTCTATTTCATTGTCTTTTTTGTCTATCTCGCTATCAAGAATACTTAGGTCAACGACAGCATTTTCACTATCACTAATTGATTGAGTTTCTTGCTTCTCTTGTTTTGATTGATTTTGTAAATTATCGGCAACCTCATTTGGGGCGGTTTCATTATTTTGAGTAGTCACTTCTTTTATAATATCAGCATCAGGCTCTTTTTCTTCTGGTTTGTTTTCCCTTTCTTTTTGTTCTAAAATTGCCGTAACTTCACGCCCAAAATCTACTTTTTCTACCACAAAATTTGATATAGCAATGCCGTATTTTCCAAACTTTTTCACAAGCAATGGCGATAAAATTTCACTCATTTGCACACTATCGTTTAAAACAATAGGGTTAGTGACTTTGCCCCATTCTACCGCATCACCAACAAACTCGCCCATATATTGTTTGAGCCTAATTTGAGCCTTGCTCGCGCCAATATATGCCCATTCTAACAAAAATAATTTTATTGTATTTGCGACATCGCTTACCTGAAAACTAAATTTCCCAGACATAGATAGATTGAATTTACCACACTGTTTATCTTTTATATAAATGCGATTTGCCACCCATTCTTGCCCTTCAAAAACAGCCATATTCACAAAATACAAGTCACACTTAAATTTGGTAGGGAAAATGATTTGTTTTTCGCCTTTTTTCTTCTTTACCTTGCTTTTGTCTAATTTGAGGGCTTTTGTTGTTTTCGGCAAACTAGGTATGCTTAGGTCATACTCACCCGCAGTAAAAATGTCCAAAGGCTTATCTTTTGATACAATCACCGCACAGTACCCCACAGGCACGACCAGTTTTTCACCCAAATTTATTTCCAGCAACCTTGAAGTTAACGGCTGAATAAATCCGCCCATTTGCTTATCAGGCAAACTCAAAGTCTTGACTTTTTCTTTTTTAAACCAACCGAACATTGCTTTCCCCTTAAATCTTTTTTATTATTATATCAAATTTTATGAAATTATCAAATTCATTTGCTATAAATTTTAAAAAAATTTTTGCTAATTCGCTAAAATTTGCCGTAATTTTTGGTGTTTTTATTTAAGGTTTACGCATAAATTAAACTATCAAACAAAAAAAGGAGATATAATGCAAAAATTTACTGAAATTATAGGCGCAAAAGTGATTTCTGCACACAACTGCGAATACTTAGGCACAGTCATAAATATGCAAATGAACGCACTCAATACGCAAATTAAACATTTGATTTTATCGGGAGCCGATGATGAAATTACCTACATTTTGCCAACTAATCGTATTTTTGCCATAAATAATGCAGTTATTGTGCGCAACAAAACCGCACTAAGCGTAACAAGTGATGCACAAGTGCCCAATATTATGAATAGCAGTGCAATTTCGCTAAGCGGAAAAGACTGTGGACGCGTAGTCGAGATGGAACTTGATGAAAAATTGCGAATTGTCAAAATTTTAACCAACGAAAATGAAATTGAGCCTAAAAATATAATCGGCTTTAACAACGGAATCGCCCTTATCAACGATACCAACAAAAAATATACAAATGGTTCTTTTGCCCCTCACCACACAACACACACCCACAATAATGCAGAAGAAATCACCGTAAACGCTCTCAATCAAGATGAGCAAAGTTTTGTAGCCACACCCCGCACAATTATCGCTAGACTACCAAAAAACTTTAAAACTCCAAATTGAAAAATAAATATAGTTTTCAACGGCAAAACTATGCGCAAAAACTAAAAAACGAAGTTAATCACTAACTCCGTTTTTTATAATATAAAAGCAAATTTATTGGAAAAGATGAATTATAATTTATCTAGCGCAATAATAAAAATATCATTCTTAAATAGCGCTTTTAATACTTTCTTACAAAAAGTCGGTTGTATTGTTCGTTTCACTATTTACATTGGGATTGTTTGCTTGCACAAATTTTGCCACAACTTCTTGTCCATAAATAGCAGATTTTTCAAACCTATCACTTGCTTTTGTGGAAATAGGCGTATTCATATCACTCGCATAGTACCAGCCCGCAAAAGTATACCCTTGCTGATTTACAATCGCCGAACAAGTGATAGTGCTAGTGTCCGATAAATTATCGTAGTCATCGCCCACAAGCAATACCGCCCCACCAAGCGTTGCACTTACTGCAACCCCGCTAAACAAACCGCCACTAACAGGTTTTTTAAGTGAAGAATAATTTTCGCTAGTAGTCATTACATACATTTTAAATGCTGTGGTATTTACATATTTAAAGGTAAGTCCTAAGTAATTTGTGGCTTTGTTTACCGCATAACTAACATTTTGCGCATATGGGCAAGCCTCGTAAATGGTGGCTTCAAGGTAATCTATCGAATAATACACGCTATTATCAAACGAAATTGCCGATATATATTTACCCGTGTCAGGCTTAATCAACAATGTCATTTCTAACCTATCGGTATCGTACGCCTTTATGACATTAGCAATCGCAGTGCCAGTGTTTTCCATTACCACAAAATCACTAAAATATGCAGTAAGCGTAATGCTTTCAGTTATGGTAAAACTGTAAACCGCATCATATGACACAACCGCACCCGCGCTATTTTTCCAACAAACAAACATATATCCGCTTGCAGGTGTCGCAGTTGCTGTAACGGTTTTATTCTTCAAATATGTACCCGCTCCAGAAACAGTACCCATACTAGTATCATTACTATTAAGCGTTAATATTGCATCATTTTTTGAAAAATTAGCAGTCAAAGTAGTATCAGCGGTTGGGGTAAATGTGTAAGTCGCACTTGTAGAAACAACCACGCCACTTGCGTTTGTCCAACTAACAAGACTATAACCAGTTTTAGCGGTTGCAACCACAGTCGCGCTAGAACCTACCTTTGTATTACCCTCACCAGATACCGTTCCCATAGTTGTATTAGATGATACAGGAGTTATATAATATGCACTGCCAACGGAAAAGTATGCGATATATTTACTTACGCTATTATCGTATATATCCCCAATGGATACCTGAGACAATTTCTTCTCCTTGCGTCCACCTCCCCAATGGTCAAAATAATACCCCGAGTTAGCAGTTGCTGTAAAGTAATTCACATTCCCCAAACCATATCCATATGTTGAGCCATCTTTTTGACCATTCACAGTACCACCAGCCGAGGGTGAAACATAGATAGTAATATAACCATCTGCCACACTATTAGCCTTTGGCAACAGTGAAAAAATCAGTAAAAGGCTACCACCAATTAGCACAAGACACAAAGTCAAAATTGTTGAATAAAACCAAATATTTCTTTGCTTTTCAACAATTTTAGGGCTATTTAAGCGCCCCCCCCCCCTGCGGGTTTCGTTCTCTGTTTTGGTACATAATTCACTCCTTTTTTTGTTACCATTTTGCATTTTTTACTCCTTTAATTATATCTTATTTTGTGTAAATTTTCAAATAAAATGAGCCCTAAATTGAAAAATTTTTTAAAAAATTGCACTTTTTCACTATTTTCCGCCAAATTTAGACATTTTTCGCACGAAAAAATAAAAATTTGTAGAGATTGCCGCGGTCGTTTCGCTCCCTCGCAAAGACACCCCTGCGGGGTGTTAAATACCCTACAATATCTATTGTATCAAATAATTTCTCAAAAAAATTCAAAATTCACAAGTGTTAACAAAAAATTTTCAAATTATCTATTCTTTAAATCAAACTTTCAATTACCTATCACAAAATAAAAAAGAAGGAAATACTATTTCCCTCTAAATATTTTTAATATTACTTAAAATTTTCGCAAGCACCAAAACCTCATATTGCTCAAAATTATAGGACTGGGCTATTTGAGCAAATTTAGTGCAACTTATCAGCCAATAGACTAGTTTTTGCCTTTACTTTTTAACTTGCGCTTGTGCTTTGAATGTTTCTTTTTTGTTTGTTTTTTCTGCGCTTTGTTTTCTTGCTTTTCCACTTTTAGTGCTTGTTTTTCTTGCTTGATTTCTTGTCTTTTTTCTTCTTTCTCTTCACGAATTTCTTGTCGTTGCTCCAATTTTTCGTGGCGTTTTTGGTCGCGCTTAATTTTTGCCTTTATATTCGTTTCGCGCTCTTTACCAATAATCAATCTTTCAATATTTGAGCGGTGCGCAAACCAAGTAAGCGCAAAGATAGCGAATGTCAGCAAACTGATTGCTAGATTTGGCTCGGGCAAAAACACATTTTGCCACACGACAGCCACAGTCACCAAAATTAGAGAAGCAAGCGACACATATTTTACAAACCACACGAGCGCAAAACAAAAGACAAAAGTCACCAGCATTACAAGAGGTTGTGATACGATAAACACACCCAAAGTGGTAGAAATGCCTTTACCCCCCTTAAATTTGTTGATTACAGGGAATATATGCCCAACGACTGCCGATAGTCCACAAGAATATAGACCTATCAAATTATCTGGGTAGCCCCCCGCTCCACCAAACACAAAGTAGCCAGTCAAGGCAGGAATGATACCTTTGAGAGCATCAAGTAACATAGTGAGATAGCCCAACTTTGCGCCGAGGTTGCGATATACATTAGTCGCTCCCAGATTACCCGAGCCTTTTTTAGTCAAGTCAACATTTTGCGCTTTTGCGATAAGTTTACCAAAATTTATATTACCTAAAAAGTAACTCGCTACTACCAAAATCGCAAGCAACCAATATTCCATACCACACCTCCCTTTATCTATCTATAATTTATGTAAAATTTGCTTCCTATATATATTATATGGCAGAATAGGTACAACTTCAAATTTTAATTAATTCAAAATCAATTAATCATCTTTTTGATTTTCAATATTCTCATTATTTTTTGTGTTTTCCGTATTTTGCGAATTTTCTGTATGTGAAACTTCTGTATTATTTTGATTTATAGTTTCTTTTTTATCTTTTTTGAAAATTTTGCCCCAAATATCCGTTTTGCGCTCTTTACCCGTAAGCAATCTAACAATATTTTGTCTATGTGCAAAAAATACCAATACGAGTATCGCAATACTCAGCAAACACACAGCGAGGCTAAATTGTTGCATAACCATAAATTCAGGCATAAAGATATTTTGCCACACTACATTAATGAGAATAAACAAAAGTGACATAGGCGACACATATTGAGTAATGCAAGCGAGAGCCACACACAATACAAATGCGCATAAAGCAACGACTGGTTGCGCAATTAAAAACACACCACAAGCGGTTGCTGCCGCCTTGCCTCCTTTAAATTTGTAGTATATAGGGAAAATGTGACCTACTACCGCGCCCAAGCCACAACTATACAATGCTATGTAACTTTCGGGCATATTCAATCCGCCATCGAATACAAAGTATCCCGCCATTGCTGGGATTACACCTTTTAGCAAATCAAGTAGCAAGGTAAGCAATCCCAATTTTGCACCGTAAGTGCGTAACATATTTGTAGCACCTACATTACCTGAGCCTTGACTAGTGACATCAACTTTTTCTTTTGCGGACAAAATTCTGCCAAAACTCACACTACCCAAAAGGTAACTTGCTAGCACCAAAATTGCTAATAACCAACCATTCATAATTTACCCTCTTATTTTTCGCTTTTCTTTCTTAAATAAATACGAATAGGCGTTCCCTCAAAATTTTTCGCCCTACGCAAGCAATTCTCCAAATATCTCAAATAACTAAAATGCACCAGTTCTGGATTGTTCACAAACACAGCAAAAGTTGGAGGACAAACAGCCACTTGCGTAATATAATTGATTTTCAAGCGTTTACCATTGTGCGTTGGAGGCTCCTGCGTACTGAGAGCATCTTGCAAAATTTCATTTAAAAGTCCAGTCGTAATACGCGTACAAGCATTATTATACACATACTCTACTTTTTCCATAATTTTACCCAATCTAGTACCCGTGAGCGCTGACACATATTCAACTACAAAATAATCCATAAATTTTAGGCTATTTGCTAATTGTTTTTTGTACAAATTTACAGTGCTACTATCTTTTTCCACCAAGTCCCATTTGTTGTACAAGATTACAGAAGGTTTGCCCTGCTCGTGGACATAACCCAAAATGCGGATATCTTGCTCAGTGATTTCACCAGAAGCATCAAGCACATAAATTACAATATCAGCCCTACGAATAGCAGTTAAACTACGCATTACGCTGAAACCCTCAATACTCTCGTAATCAATCTTGTTTTTTCTGCGAATACCCGCGGTATCAATCAAATTGTATTCTTTGCCATTATATTTAAACGGAATATCCACAGCATCACGAGTAGTACCCGCGATATTACTTACAACCACACGCTCCTCACCTAACAAACGGTTAGTAATACTACTTTTACCAGCATTCGGTCTACCAACAATAGCGATATTCAATTTTGTATTTTCTTGCAGTGCATCAACTTTACTCTTAAATTTTGCAACAATCGCATCAAGTACATCACCTACCCCCACACCATGAGTGCAACTCATACACATAGGGTCACCTAGGCCTAATTCGTAAAATTGCATAAAAGAAATATTGTCGCTATTTTCTTGCTTATTTACAGCCAAAATTATAGGCTTACCGCTTTTACGCAAAATTTGAGCCACATGTCTATCATTTGCAGTCACCCCATCGCGCCCATCGGTAATCATCAATACCACATCAGCAACATCAATCGCAAGTTGTGCTTGCATCAAAATATACTCTTGCCATTCATCTTCTTTGCTAGGAGTGATACCACCTGTATCTATCAAAGTAAAAGCGCAGCCCGCCCAATCGCAATCAGCGTACAATCTATCACGAGTCACCCCTGGGGTATCCTCAACTATACTAATACGCTTGCCTGCTACACGATTGAAAAAACTTGATTTTCCTACATTAGGTCGCCCCACAACAGCCACAATAGGCTTTGCCATTATTTTCACCTCTAAATCTTTATAGTTTAATTTTACCATATTTTGTTATATTTTACAACACTTTTTTGTTTAAATTTACTGCAAAAATTTGAATTTAAAAACGCGATAAATAAGACCAAAAATGACCCTGAAACTTGTCCTTTTTCACCCTTAATATAACCCACCTTTATTTATAATTTAAACTTGATTTCCATTATAAAACAACCAGTTCTTTATAAATGAAATTGATAATTTATAGTACTATGCAAAGTACTATGCAATGATTGCATAGTACTAAAAACGCGATAAAATAAGTATTTTTTACAGAAAAACACGCAAAACTCACTTTTTATATTTTTAACCAAAATTACATTTATCACACCCTATACATTTTCTTTTATTACCCAAACGAATTAAAAGCCAACAAACAAGTGCAATTACAAAAATCGAAGCAATCAATAACCAACCAAAATTAATAAAACCAATTTTTGCAATCAAAAAACTTAAATTGTAGCAAATGAAACTAACTAAGTATGCAATACCAAATTGGGCAATAAAATACAACCAAAATACTTTTTTAGACACAACATTTTTTAGAGAAATTAGCGCGCTTATACAAGGCGAATATAGCAAGCAAAATACTAGAAATGCCAGACAACCTTCGGGGGTAAAACTTACAATTCCCCCACCCAAAAGGCTTGTCCCGATACTAGCGCCAGCCACCCCATTTAATACAGCAATTCCCGAGATAATAAGTTCTTTTGCAACCAACCCAAACAACAGCACGCACACCGCGCCCCACCCAAAACCTAGCGGACTAAATACCGGCGCGATTAATAGTGAAATCGTTTCTAGAATTGAATGTTGCATTTCTGGATTAGTGATATACTCAAGCGTGATTGTAAAATTATTGAAAAACCAAATTATTATCGTACAAGCAAGTAGTACCGTAAATATTCTAGCGATAAATCTATATGAATTTTGTCCAACTATCGCAAATATTTTACCCCATTTCACATTACGAAAAGGAGTAAATTCCAACATTTCATCATTATATTTTGTGGGGTAAAATTTTTGTAGTAACAATGCAATTAATAATGCAATCAAGATACCTAATAAATATAATGAAAAAATTAGCAATACGCTTCCACCACTAAAAAAAGCCCCAGCAATAGCGGAATAAACTGGCAATTTAGCACTACACGACATAAACGGTATCAAGATTGCAGTTTTAGTTCGAGCGCGCTCATTTTGTAAAGTAGTTGTTGTCGGTATTGCAGTAGTACTACAACCAAACCCCATTAATAGTGAAAAAACACTTCTTCCAGATAGCCCAATTTTTGACAAAGGCGCTTCCATTAGCCACGCAATTCTACATAAATACCCGCTTTGTTCCAAAATTTCAAGAAACAAAAATAGCAAAATTACTTGTGGCAAAAAGCCAAAAACGCTACCGACCCCACTTATTATTGCATTATTTACAAAATCTTGTAGCCATATAGGTGCTGAAAGGCTGGTTAACAACAAAATCAAGCCTTTTCCACAAAAATTTACCAAAAATACTGCAATTTCGCTTAAAAAGCCACCAAAAACGCCAAAAGTAAGCCAAAATACAATGAACATTATTGCAAAAAATACAGGTAGTGCGGTAAATTTATTTAAAAAAATTTTATCAACCTTACTACTACCATAGGCTTTTGGTTTAGCACGAACACAGCAAAACATAACCTTTTTTATAAATTCAGCACGCGAATTATAAAGTAGTTCTAACCCATTTTTTATTGCATAATTTTTTAAAGTAGGTTGAATTTTTAGCGGAACATTACATTTCCAAAAATTATCAGTATCGCCTTCGATTAGCCTTAACGAATTGTATAAAACATATTTTTCTTCACAGTATTCTTTTACCACATTTTGCGCCAAATTCAAGTCAAAATGCTGTAAATATGTGATTTTTTGTGATTTTTTTGCGTTTTTTACTATATTTTTAAAGGTTTTTTGCAAATTTTTTGAATTTAGATATGCATTTTCAACCATTATACCCAAAGAGTTTGCAAGTGATTTACTATCTAGTAAAACACCGCGTTTTTTGCTATCTTCGATAAAATTTAACAAAATAACAACATTAAGTTCTAATTCTAAAAGTTGCAAAGTCAAATTTAACGACCTTTCCAAATTGTTACAATCAATCACATTTACAAAAATACTGTCTTGATTATCTAAAATTTCACTTATTGACACGCTTTCCTCGGGCGAAAAAGGCACTAGTCCATAAATCCCTGGTAAATCAGTAATGAGATATTTTTCATTTTCAATAGTTACATTTGCGACCGATTTGTTTACAGTAACCCCGTGCCAGTTCCCTGTATGCACATCACTATGGGTTAATTTGTTAAAAATGCTTGATTTGCCCGCATTGGGTAACCCAACTAAATATATTTTTTTCATACGCCTGCCACCACTATGCATTTTGCAATATTCTTATCAATCGAAACCACCACACCACGCACAATGTATGCACTACTTTGCTTAGTCTTTGCGTAAACTGAAATTATTGTATTTGGTACACACCCCAAATCGAAAATCCTGCGCTTCATTTTTAACGGCGCATTTACTTCTATTATTTTATATTTTGTATTAATTTTTGCATCGCATAATCTCATATAATAAATTATGAAATTTGATTAATTTTAAGAATAAAAAAGCCACACTTTGTATAAAAGTGTGACAAAAACATTGCATAGTACTGTTATTTTTTGCGTTTTTTCGCTAATTTTTGATATTTTTTTCAGTGTTTTCAATATCTTTTTTAAAATCATTTAGCAAATCAATAAAGTTGCTAACATCTTTAAACTGCCTATAAACCGATGCGAAACGAATATATGCTACCTCATCTACCCGCTTGATTTGCTCCATAACCAACTCGCCGATTTTTTTACTATCAACCTCTTGCTCCAGGAGATTATATATACCCTTTTCAACATTTGAAACCATTTCCTCGATTTGAGCAAAAGTAACAGGTCGCTTTTCACAAGCCTTAATCATACCGCGTCTAATTTTTTCCCTATCAAAAGGTTGCCTACTGCCGTCCGATTTTATCACTAAAACTGGTATCGTTTCATACTCCTCAAATGTGGTAAAACGGCGACCGCAATTTGGACATTCCCTACGCCTGCGCACACTTGTTGAATCTTCATTTTCTCTTGAATCAATTACTTTTGTATCTACACAGCCACAAAATTTACATTTCATACTTATACCTCATTTTTACAACCTACCCGCACAAATTTACCACTAAGTCGCCAAATTTTATCACTTAACTGCATTTTTTTCTTTCTTTTTGAATACTACCAATTTGTTAACTGCTCGTGAACAAGCGATATAAAATAAATTTTGTCCTAGTTCAGTATCAAATAAATTTCCGTCATTTACAACAACCACAGTGTTAAACTCTAAACCTTTTGACAAACTAACAGGTAATACTTGAATTTGCGCAAAAGCGTTACTCTTTGCATCATCAACAACACAAACTTTGTCAGGGCAAATTTTTGAAATTTCACTTTCAATTTCTCGTGCAGAATTTACGCTTCCAATTATAATACCTATCGTACCATTTTCTGCAATATCTTTTTCCAACATAGATAAAATTTGGCTCGCAATTTGTTTGTTATCACCCGCCAAAATTTCTTCAATAACCGCATTGCCATTATTTAATCTAAACGCATTGTGGCGCGGATTGCCGATGATTTTTGAACAATAATCTACAATTTCCTCACTACTTCTGTAAGTATTATCTAGTGTGTATAGTTTTGCTTCGCGATAAACCGCTTTTATATCAATGATTTGTTGCAAGTCCGCTATTCCCACTGGATTTGTACGCTGATATTTATCACCAAAAATACTAAAACTAGCACGCGGAAACAACTTCATCAAAAATTCAACAAATAGTAATGGGTACTCTTGAGCCTCATCAATAACGATGTGTTTTATATCCATTTTTACGACCATATCTTCGAGTTTTTGCTTCAAAAGACACATTAAAATCGCATCTTCAACATAAATTATATCAAAATTTGGTTTTTGCCAGCCATTGTGTAAACAAAACTGAGTGTAAATTTCTTCAAGGTCAACGGTCGTATTGAAGCATTTTACCACTTGTCGCTTAATTAAAATTCGCATATCTTCGTATTTGTCAACTTTTAATTTTTTCGCCACATATTCGCCAATCATATTCAAGCGATTAAAAATAGGTAAATCACTATATTCCTCGTTCAATTTGTTAAGCAATTTTGGAGGAAAAGGCATATCACGCACTTTGAAACCTTTTTCAGCGTTTATATTAGAAAAATTTTGCACAAAATCATTTATTTTCTGTTTGACATTGAGATTTAATTTTTCACTTATTGTCTTTCGCTCAATCTCATTTGCAGTCAAATATCTGTCTAAAAACTGGTCGTTTTCTTCAACTGGTTTTAGCAACTTCAAAAGTCTTGAGCAAAATCTTGCAAGGGTGGCATTTCTAGTATTTTGTTCGCCCAACTCTGGCAAAACGCCTTGAATGTGCGACATAAACGCCTCATTTAGCGTAAAAATTAACACATTTGCGGACTGTAAATCTTTCAATCTATACAACGCATAAGCAATTCTATGCAAGGCAACAGTTGTTTTTCCACTCCCTGCATAACCTTGCACAATTACCAAATCATCGCGCAAATCACGAATTATGTCATCTTGTTCACGCTGAATTGTTGATGCGATATTATGCAACTGGTCTGTACTGATTTTATTTAAAACTTTTTGCAAATATTCATCAAAAATATCTTTATCCACATCGTAAAAATCAAGCAATTTCCCATTTTCAATATCATATTGTCGTTTTAGAGTAATATCGCCCGTAATTTTATCTCCATTTGGAGTCTTGTATTGCGCCTTTCCCTTCCCATATTCGTAAAAAAGTTCGCAAATAGGCGCACGCCAGTCATAGACATAGTATTGATTATTTTGCTCCACACTCATTAGACCAATTCTAAAATCATCAATTTCATCATTTTCAAAACGAACACGCCCAAAATATGGTCTTGTGCGATTACGCGAAAGTTTTTCTGCTTTTACAATACTATCATTGCTTATATCTACAATATTATTAATGCGTTCATTTATACCGACTTGCTCCGCATTGTCAATGTCACCAAATATTTGTGTACCTTGAATATAATATTCACGCAAATCATTCACAAAATCTTTCGCCTGAGCCACTGAATTTGTCAGTGATTTTATCTGCTCGTTCATAACACTAATTGTATCATTTAGATATTTCTCTTCGCTTTCCCAGTCTTTTTTATTCATTATGTACTCCCTTTTGTGTTTGAATTATACCAAATACACCCCCAAAAGTCAACAAAATGCTATTCGCAAAATTTTGATTTCACTAGCAAATAATTTTTTATCGCAAAACTATTAATCAAAATTGACTTTTTAAAATCTTTATGTTAACCTAAATTTAGGTGAATAATTATGATAGTAGAAATAACAAAAAAAGATTTACAAAATTACTATGACTCAATCCCAGAAACAATACGCAGTGATATGCAAAAACATATTGCTTATGACCTTGATATGTTTGATAACCCGCTTGTTGATATGAAATACTTTTTTATATATAATGATAATGATAAATTTGTAGGCGCTGGCATACTCGTTTTTAAAGATTTTAGACAAGAAAAAGAGTTTGAATATGAAAAAATGTTATTAAATAAAGAAAAAACCGCACTTATTAAAAATTGTTTCGTTAACAGCAAATATAGAGGCAACGGGTATTTTTCTCAATTAATGCACGCAATGGAAAACTCTGTCAAAGACAAGGGGTACAAAAATATCACGCTTTCGACAAGGAAAACTAATGTAATGGCACAAAATATTTATAAACATTTGGGTTACGAAAAACTAGATACCGAATACAACTACCCCGATACTGGTTTAACCTGCATTTTTAACAAAAAATTGAGTTAATTTTGCAAAATTATCCCTATTATCCATATAATATATAAAAAGGCATTGTAAAATTCAATCGTTAAAATTGAAGATACAATGTCTTTTGAATTATTTTCTGTAATATAAAATACCGATTGTGTTTGGTCCACAGTGAGTACCAACAGTACACCCCGCTGTTGTTTCCATAATCTCATCAAATTTGTCTTTGATTTGCTCTCGGATTGCATCGGCAATTTCTTGGTCAACTGGTGTATGTGTAATAAAGCAACGCTTTTTATCAATGTCAGGGAATGTTTCCAAAATATGCTCGACATATTGAGGCACAACCTTTTCAAACTTGCCCATTAATTTTTTACCAACTTTCATTTCACCATCTTTCAATACAATGATAGGTTTAATTTGCAACAAATTAGACCCAAAAAGCGCAACACCAGAGCAACGACCACCTTTGTGAAGGTAGGTTAACTTGTCGATTACGAAACTTGCTTGCACCTTTTCTCTACGGTCTAGCAACTTTTCGTAAATTTCTTGCGCATCTAATCCCTCTTGCACCAAATCATATGCATACATCATTTGCAATGCAACACCAGTAGATAGCGACATAGAGTCAACGACAAACACCTTGCCGTTAAAACTTTGCGCACCCGTGCAAGAATTTTGATAAATTACGCTTAATTTTGATGAAATTGTAAAGTGAATAATTGCATCGTATCCGCCATCACTTTCTAATTGTTGTTTAAAAAACTCCTCTGCTTCCATAGGGTTGTATGCACTTGTTCTAGGCATAACTGAGGTTTCTTTCAAAAATTTGTAAAATTCCTCTTGCGAAATATCACGGCTATCTATGTATTCCTTGTCCCCCAAACTAATGTGAACTGGAAGAATAGAAAAATTATATTTTTTGATTAATTCATCGTTTAAATCGCAACTAGAATCTGCTGTAATTTTTATTTTCATAAATTCACCTGCTTTTATTATACGATTTAATTTTGCCATAAATTCAATAAAAAATCAAATAAAATAAAGCAAAATGCCATTTTTAGCGTTTTGGGAAAATGTGTTAAAAAATTTTTAATAAAAAACACGCTTTTTAGTTACTTTTACCCTTGTAATTGCTTTGTTTGGACAAAATCTAAAAAGTATGTTTTATTTTGAATATTAAATTTATTGTCTAGCCGTAAATTTTTTTAGCAAGATATGCACTTAAATCTTCAATTTTAATTCTTTCTTGTTGCATAGTATCACGGTCACGAACTGTTACACAGTTATCTTCCTCGCTGTCAAAATCGTATGTAATACAGAATGGTGTACCGATTTCATCTTGCCTACGGTAGCGCTTACCGATTGAGCCTGTTGTGTCGTACTCGCATCTAAATTGTTCGTTAAGTTTATTGTAAAGAGCAAAAGATTTTTCTTCCAACTTTTTGCTCAAAGGCAAAACAGCACATTTGATTGGTGCAATTTTCGGATTAAAGCGCATCACTACACGCTCATCATCTTCAGCAAGTTTTTCCACAAAATAAGCACTGCACAAGGTCGCTAAAAACATTCTATCCACACCTACGCTAGGCTCAACTACATAAGGAATATAATTTTCATTTGTAAATGGGTCTGTATAAGACAAGTCCTCACCACTGAATTTTTGATGTTGATTTAGGTCGTAATCAGTACGATTTGCAATCCCCCACAACTCCCCCCAACCGAATGGGAATTTAAATTCAATATCAGTTGTTGCCTTTGAGTAGAAACACAATTCTTCTGGGCTGTGGTCACGGAAGCGCAAGGCATCTTTTTCAATACCAACGCTCACCAAAAAGTCAAAGCAGGCTTGCCTATAATACTTGTGCCAGTCCATAGCAGAGTCAGGTTGGCAGAAAAACTCCATTTCCATTTGCTCAAACTCACGCATACGGAAAATAAAGTTCCCTGGGGTAATCTCGTTTCTAAATGCTTTACCTATTTGGCAAATACCCATAGGTAATTTACTACGAGTAGCGCGCATAACATTTTTGAAGTTTACAAATATACCACCCGCGGTTTCTGGTCGTAAGTAAACTGTATTTGTATTGTCCTCTGTTACCCCAATAAATGTCTTGAACATTAAATTGAATTTTCTAATAGGCGTAAAATCGCATTTACCACAATTTGGACAAATTATTTTGTTGTCAGCGATAAAGTTTTGCATTTCTTCATCACTCATCGCCTCTACACTGCCGATTTCGTGCTTGTTGCCTTTCTTTTCTTCATTAAAAAGCCATTCCTCAATTAATTTATCAGCACGGTGGCGAGTCTTACACTGCTTACAATCTAACAATGGGTCACTAAAGCCATCTAAGTGTCCACTTGCCTTCCACACGCTAGGGTTCATAATAATTGCACTATCAATACCCACATTGTTTGGTTCTTGTTGCACAAATCTACGCCACCACGCATTTTTGAGGTTATTTTTCAACTCAACACCCAATGGACCATAGTCCCAAGAATTGCTCAAACCTCCATAAATTTCACTGCCCGCAAAAATAAAACCACGATTTTTGCAAAGCGCTACTAGTTCTACCATATTTAAGTCGTCTTTCATCTAAATACTCCAAAATTTGTATTATAATATATGTATTATATAATATATTTGCCTATAAATCAAGTCAAATGGTGAAATTACCAAAATCAATAATTAATACTTTCTACCCATTTTGCGCGCGCGCTTGCGCTCATCTTTCATCAACTCTCGATTGTAAAAATAAATATTCCAGTACTGGCGCATAGTTTTTTTGAGATAAACAACCGTTTCAGGGTCAAGTTGTTTATATCTTTTGCGTATCATTTTTATGCAACGCAAAACCTGCCATTTAAATTCAATCACGGTAGATTTTTCACTCGCACTCAATAAATCAAACCAAATATCAATCACTTTTGAACGCTCTTCATCAGTATAGCAAAGCATCCAGTCTTTTACCGCGCGCGCAAAAACCTTACAGTTAAACGAAGTAGTTTCAGTAGTATCCAATTTCCCTTCATCTGTCACCATCCAACGAAAAGGAGCGTGTTGCATTAGAGATACACCATAACAGCGCACAACTTCGTAATTTTCCACAAAGTGCATAATTACCCCAATCATTGAGTCGCGCGTAACATACTTTTTTATTTTGTGTTCAACTCGCTTGTAGTTAGGCGAATCAAATATATCATATTTAAACCCTGGACCATCAAAATCATAGATTTTTTCAATTCTGTCTTGAATAGATTTTTGCGTGTAAATTCCAGCAAAACACGCAAGATTCCCCCCTTTGGAGTGACCGCCCAAATATAATTTACCAGTTAATTTGTGGGCTATTTTTTCTAAATACAGCAAGCACTGTTTTTGCGAAGGCACTACATCTAAAAAAGACATATTAAAATCTTCTTTCCAACCAATAATTGTCGCGTCAGTGCCTCGAAATGCCACAAAATTACATTCTTCAAATATAAATACTATTGCGGAAAATTGCAATTCTAAGTCCGCATCAAAACGGCTACGGTAAAAATTTAATTTCATATTTTTATATCGTTCCGTTTCAAACATCATCTTCATTAATTTTGCGTTATCTGGTTCAGCCAAAGTATTTGCGGTCATCTGTTTGAGTAGATTTTCACTATTTAAACTCAAAAAATCGACAGGCTCCATATCCTCCCTGATAGTATGAACTAACCCACAAAAATCCATATAAGACAATTCGCTCAAAATAAGCGCATCGACTTCATTAAAAGGCAACTGAGATAATGTAAAAGACCCAAAACGCTTTACATAATAAAACATATTCTTCCGCATAATCTTTCTCCTTAAATTATTTTAATATACTTCGCATTTTTTGTCAACAAACAGCCCAAAATTTAATTAAAATAAAAATTTTTTAATAGGATTGAAAATTTTTTTAATTTTTTTGAATTTTTATTGATTTTATGTTGACTTGTTTGTTTTTTTATGGTATTATAAAAAAGCATCTTGTTGATTTAAGATGTTTTTAATTATCAAAAGGGATAGGAGTGCAACACCCGTCACACTTGCACCCATAGCTCAACAGGATAGAGCAACACCCTTCTAAGGTGAAGGTTGGGGGTTCGAGTCTCTCTGGGTGCACCATTAGGGTGAAATTTTAGCACTTTTCTGTGGCGAATGAGGCGTTCACCTGTATGGTGGATATAGCTTAGTTGGTAGAGCGCCAGGTTGTGGCCCTGGAGGTCGTGGGTTCGAGTCCCACTATTCACCCCATTAATGTGGCTGTTGGCCACGCGTAGGGGTATCGCCAAGCGGTAAGGCACTTGACTCTGACTCAAGCATCCGAGGGTTCAAATCCTTCTGCCCCTGCCAATGGGCATCTGCATATTGCAGTGTAAGCCCCTAAGAAAATATTTAGGGGTGTAGCCAAGCGGTAAGGCACTAGACTTTGACTCTAGCATGCGTAGGTTCAAATCCTGCCACCCCTGCCACAACACCGCAAGGTGTATTATGGCCCGTTAGCTCAGTTGGTAGAGCACTTGACTTTTAATCAAGTTGTCCCGCGTTCGAGTCGCGGACGGGTCACCAAGGTTTTTGGCTTAAATAAAGGCTTTTCGGCAAGTTTTGCTGAGAAGCCTTTCCCTTTATTTTGACACAGTTTATACCCTATTTTTCTATAATTATGTGGTCAATATGGGGTCAAAATTTTAAATATAAATTATTATATAATTTAATTATCTTGTCTTTCGTTAGAGTTCTATCTATATGGTTATAAATATTTTGCGTAAGTTCTACTTTTTCGTGCCCTAGCCATTCGCTTACTAATTTGATAGGTGCACCTAAACAAGCATAGTTTGTAGTATAAGTATGTCTAAGGTGATGTAGGCTTGCATTTATGTTGGTATCTGCTAACACCTTTTTTAAGTTTTTGTATATTGCTTGTGCCTTTAATGATTGTAATTGCGATTTATGCATTGATATGTAGTTAAGTAATTTATCACTTAAATCTATATAGCGATATACTACATTATCTCCCCGCTTTTTTTCTGATTGAATTTTTAGTGTCTTATTCTGATAATCTATATCAGTATTAAGATTAATGGTATCGTATTCCCCTTTTCTAATTCCTGTAAGCAGAAAGAATAATATATGCGTTTCTATAATTGTGCCTTTTGTTTTTGCTAATAAAGTTGCTTGTTCTGTGTATGTTAGAGCATTTCTAATCGTATTTATCTTTGCTTCTCTTTTTACAAGTTTAAACGGATTCCTATCTATGAATTGTAATTCTAGCGCAGTTTCGAACATCGCTTTTAGGTATGTTATCATTAACTCTTTGCCACGAGATTTTTCATAACTATTTATAATCGGTTGCACAGTTTCAAGCGTAAAATAATTTAATTGTTTATCTGGAAACTTTTGCTTTATTCTTTTTATAGTGTACAGTATGCTACTTTGCGTGTCTAATTTTACAAATGGTTCTTTAAAAGTTTTGTACCAATAATCTATGTAGTTATACAGTGTATAACTTGTTTGCGGTTGTTTTGTAAGTTTGCCTTGTTTTAGTTTTTGTAGGTTTTTGTAACATATTTTTTGCGTGCTACCATATACACTAATTCGCTTATTATTAATTTGTATTCGCGCTTCATATCTACCATCGGCGCGTTTTCTTATATTTTTCATTTCTGGGTCCTCCAATAATTGTATTGTAGGACTATAAGCACTGTTGTTCTTTTCGTTTTTCGTGGCTTCCAACATTCCACGCAAGAATTCAGTTATTACAAGGTTTGCGTTTTTTATTTTTTCAATTTGCTCTCCTTGTGCCTCCGAAATCTTTTAAAAAATTTTCAAAAATTTTTTTGTTAAACATAAAAATCTCCTAAATAGTTTTTTCCTATTTTGGGAGATTATAATATAAAAATTAAAAATCTACAATAGTCTTAAATTTTTCTTTTGCTAGTCTATTTATTTCTCTGCGTATTCTTATGTTTAATGCTTGTGAATCATCTATTTCATCTTTTTCAATTTGGATAAGCGGTAATTCATATTTCTCATATAATATAGCCTTTTCTTTTTTGTTATCATTATAATCTTTTGTATCCATTCCCCAGTATTCTATATATACCCCTTTCCCACTGCCTATTATTGGTATGAACCAATCACATTCAATAGAACGATCCACTCTTGTATCAATTTCTGCTACAGTCATACTGTAAGCATGTGGAATTCTATTAGTGAATAGAATATCATCTATAATTTTTTCACCACGGCTCTTCACCTTGTGTCCATCAATAGTACGCAACAATTCTTCTTTTTGAGAATCTTTTTGGTATAATTTAGTTTGAATAGTTGTATTTTCTATAGTTTTTTCATTATTAATTTTTATTTCTATTATTTTTTTTATATCATTTTTTATTTTTTGTAGTAGTGTTGTATTTGAGTAAAGATTTTCTGCTAAATCGGCTAATGCAAATAATTTTTTACAATTTTCTTCTATTTTTTGGGGGTTTTGCATCCTATAAATATTATCTTTTAAGTTATAATAGTAGTCTGTTAATTCATACATCTTTGAGTTTTTATCAAATTGGTCTTGATAATTTAGCATGTCGTAATAGCATTGTTTACATAGCAAGCCATTAGGTGCATATTCCTTGCATACTATACATTCTTGCTCTGGATTATCTTTTTTTATATTCATTCCTATATCGTTATCAAATAAGTCAACATCATCAACATTTTCTTCTATTTCTATCCAATCACCATTTTCATTCTTTATTACTTTCCCTTCATTCTTTAGTTGTAGATGATGTTTGCATAATGGATACATTCCAGAAGGGGTTCCACAAATTTTACAAGTTTTGGCTGACATATTTTCTCCTATTGTCCAGCAATTAAGCCACTAATATACCCAATTGCCTTTATTGTATTTATTTCGTTTAATTTTTTGATTGCATTTATCAATTCTTTTTGAGATTCATTTAGATAACCTATCTCCGTTGTTCCTAGATTCTTGTGGTTGCAAATATAATCTAGTGATACTTTATAGTAATCGGCAATTTTTATAAGCATATCAATATTTGGGTAATTTTTATTTGATTCCCACCTGGCGTAGTTTTGTTGTGTTGCATTTAATTTTTGTGCTATTTCTTGTTGGGTTAATTTCTCTTGTTCTCTCAACTCTTTTAGTTTTAATTCTCTCATTCTTTCAACTCCTTTTAGCGAGATTATATAGAAAAACTTGTTAAAAATCAATGTTTGTGTAATTTTTTATATAAATACGCAAAATTTGTGTTAAATTAGTTGCAATTACACACAATTTGTGTTATAATGAATCAAAAGTTATCAAAAAAGGAGTAAAATATGAAAAAGAAAGACAATATTAAAATCATTATCTATGAGAATGGCACATGTGAACGCATAATAGATTGTTGCTCGTTTGTGCTAGGTTGTACCAATGTTAAGGACAACCCTGAGGTGCATATGGCTGGTGAATTAGGCACTTGTGTCTATCTAGCCTCAGGAGTGGACGCCTCGGTCAGACAATTAATACTGGAAGATGACTAATTAATATATGGGGGCACATGAGTATGTATGCGGAAGTGTGCAAGCGATTTGTAGGTGGGTATAAGCGCAAAAATGTATGGAGGTGTATGTATGGCTTATCGTAGAAATTATGGTAAAAAGCGTGCAACGCGTAGTAGTGCTAGTCGCTCAACAAAAAAGCGTACAGCAACCAAAGTTACAAATGTAACAATTAAATTGTAAGGCGTAATGCCTTATCGTGGGGGTACTAGTGTTATTGTGTGGTGCGATTCCACAGCCTCCTGCCATTGCCACTGGGTGGCAAAATAATTTTCATAGAGGTATCTTATGTGTTGTTACGCTATTATCACGGACAAAAATGTATTTTATCGCGCTACACTCAAACAAGCGCTTAAGTTGCAAGAATTCCTGTCTTACAGTAATATTGAGTCCTCAATCAAGTGTTGTAAGGCTCGTTAAGTAGATTAATGTTAATGCGGTAATCAGTCTAACCTGCATAGTGGTTGCTGTACCACTGTAATCGAGTGCACGCGGTTACACAATATTATTAAGGAGAATTAATTATGGAATTAAAAGACATTATCAAAAAGTGCGAACTTGTAAAAGCAACTTCGGCAAAGGGTAACGAGTATTTTTGCGTGGAGATTGAGAGCAAGGCCGGAAAGTCTTGCCGACTATTCTTCTCAGGCGATAACCGTATGTTCCCAGATGTCTTGCAATCAGAGTTGGAACTCGCTCAAATCAGAGAGCAAAAAGAACTTACAAGCACCAAAAGATAATAGTTTTCAGGGGCTTCACTATAAAACCCCTTACCATTCCGCGCGTGTTTAGATTTTTTGTGGTATATAATATTCTCCATTTATTCGCAAATGAAATAATATAATTTTTATATAACATTTTTTACTCCTGTTTTGCACGCGCGGTTACCATTATACAACACTAGGAGGTGTGAATTGCAAAGGCTAAAAAGACAATCAATAGTAAGGTCTATTATCTACGGCTTATTGTTACTAGTTATTGCGCTTACTTGTGTACCCATAGGCGCTCTAACTCTATATGCAGATAACGAGTATAGCGATGTGCTACAAGACTTGCGCAAAGATAACACATTCGATATTGAGGACTACCCGACCAATGCTACTGATTACTCAATTAATGTTATACAGATAGCAGAGAGTACCAACGGCGAGTTACTTATCTATACATATCAGCCGAGCGTAAACTCAATGATAGTTGCTAGTAGTATCAATATATCTACTGGTATTAATGATAATGTCCAGTATCGCAATTACAAGTTAACACAACTATCACGAAATAAGCAATTCGTAAAATACTTAGTGCAAGACTTTGCTGTTAAATCAGATGCCTTACGCTATTATGATATACCTTCTATCTTCCGTGTGTGGCAATCGGATATAGACAAGCCCGCTAGCGGTGATAATACAGTACAAGAGGTCCCTTATACTATTGCCAAGTTATATACGGCAAGCACGGTGCAAGGTGTTGTGTCTTATACTTGTACAACTACTGAGGTGATTGTTGTTAGTGATAAGTATGTTGGCTTTGTTCGTTATGATAATGGGTTTAAGTTGTATCAAGGTTCTTGTGATAGCCATTATATAGCGTTCTCAACTGATATACCTATTGAGCAGTTATATGAGGCTGATGTTAGTTATATCTCTAAATTATATACGAGTTCAACTTCTCTTGTTCTTGGTGAGAGAGTTACATATCAAGACCCAGTATCGCACGATACAACATTACAATACACAGATAAGGCTAGTAATTCCGCAGGCTTGTGGGGTACAACCTACACCTGGAATCGAATTGAGTCTGTATCAGATTTTTTGAGTAACGAAAATGTTAATGACGATACTAAGTCGTTACTGATTGGCAAGTCTTGGATATTGCGATTTTGTGAAACCCCATATTCACACAACTCAGGTACTGGTGGCACTTCATACAAAGAAGGTACCGCCATTGAAGAGGTTACTATCTTGCGCTTAAAGTTCGAAACTCAAGGCGTAGTGTATAACTTAGGAGTTGTGGACAACAAACAATCTGGCTCACTCATTCCTGATAATAAGCCTGATAATTGGTGGGAGCGCTTGTTATGGATACTCCTTGCGATAGTATTAGTTATTGTATTAATACCATTGCTTCCAACAATCTTGCGCGCGTTGGTCGTGCTAATCAAGTACATAGCAATAATTATCTGGTACATAATTAAGTATCTTGCGATAGGTATCTATTGGCTGTTCGCTTGGCCGTTTTACCTTAAAAAATAACAATAGCGGTAATCAGTCAACCTGCTTAGTGGTTGCTGTACCATTGCCCCTGTGGCGAAATTCGTATACAAAAGGAGCGTATGGATTATGAGAACATCATCAGTATTAAGTATTGTTGCTAGTGTTATTGTGCTTGCTGTTGCAATTTTCTTTATTGCTGTTGCTATCAAGTCTGGTGTTGACGGTACATCATTCGTGGACACCATTAACAATATCTTTGGCGTTGCACCAGCAGACCCAGCACCAGTAGACCCAGCAACACCTGATGCAGACACTACTGCACATTTAACTTTTTAGGAGGATAATATGACACAAAGAGCAATAGCAATCACCGTTGGTAGTATCGTAACGCTTGTGCTATTTGCTTTTTTAATTTCGTGTACTGTTTTGTTTTGGAAGAACAAAGATAAACAAGACACTGCTTATAACGATGGTTATAATGCTGGTATCGAAGATAAAGGCAAATTCGAGATTGAAATCACGAAATTAAAAAACGATAAGCAATCACTAAACGCACAACTAGACACTGCTAACAACAATATCACACAACTAACAAATGAGAAAACAACTCTCGAAAACAAGAAAGAGGAGTTGCAAACACAGTGCGCCACCCTCACTGCAAAAAATGAGGCTAACACACTCGAAATCACTAGACTAACCACTCTAGTAAATGAGTACAAGGCGCAAATTGATAGTCTAGACAAGACTAACACGGACAACCTTGCAACTATCAACAGCCTTAACTCGCAAATCACTCTGCTTAATGAGCAGATAACCACTCTTAATAACACCAACACTACTAACGCTAATACTATCGCAACTCTCAACACGCAGATTGCAAGTCTTAGCACACAGATTAATACTCTAACCTCACAGATAGCGACACAGGCAGACACAATATCTAGCCTCAACGCACAAATCGCAAAACTTAATAATTCAATAACAGTATATGAGCAATTTTTGCAAGGTCTAGAAAATGATACGCAATCAGTGGCAACATTCGTATTTAATGGTTCGTTGTATAGCATACAAGTAACCCCAAAAGGTACAACTGTATCAGTTGCGAACCCAACAAGTACGACTTATATTATCTTTGAGGGCTGGACTGTTAACGGCACAGATGTAACATTGTCTAATTACCCGTTAACTACTAACACCGAATTCGTTGCTAAGGTAATTTATAGGTACAATGTCTCATTCGTGTCTAACGATGTAATCACGAACTCACAAATAGTTACTCGCAATGAGTATGCAACTGTACCCGCTAACCCAACACGCGAGGGCTATTCGTTCGGCGGTTGGCTAGTTAATGGCACTGTTGAGGACCCAACAACATACCCAATTACACAAGACACAGCATTCGTGGCAAAGTGGACACAAGTACACACAGTGCAGTATGTCGCAGAAGATGTAGTGCTAGACACTCAATCAGTTAATAATTGCGAATACTCTACTCCTTACACTTACACCAGCACCGCATACAAGGTGTTCCAGGGCTGGACAGTTAACGGCGTGGAGGTTGACCCAACAACTTACCCAATCACGCAAGACACAACATTTACCGCTAAATTGCTATACAAGTACGATGTGCAATTCGAGGTAGATAACATTGTGTATGGCGACTCACAAATAGTTGCGCGTAATGAGTACGCAACCGCTCCAACGGCACCTACAAAGACCAAATATGTGTTTAAGGGCTGGAGTGTAGATGGGACTAATATTATTAAGGTATCTACATATAAGATTACTCAAAATACAACATTCATAGCAGTGTTCAATGAATTATTTCTTCGGAAATATATGGTGGAAGATGAATTGATTGATGAACAAATGGTAGAGTGTGGGACTTATGCATACAATTGTGAAGCGTATCCCGATGTTGCAGATAAGCTATTTGTTGGCTGGAGTATTGATGGATACAATGTAGTTGATTGTTCTAGTTATGTGATTACACAAGATACCACATTTATCGGGGTTTATGGCCATAAATGGGCTGGCGTTTGGAGTGGTAACTGTACTACTGATAGTACTAAAACCTTAACCATAAAAATATCAGATTCTGGTGTAGCTTTGCTGACTGTAAACATAACTGAGAATAGGAATTTTGAAAATGCACCTATTGTTTACACTTATGATACAAAGGGTAAATATTATTATTTTTCTATTTTGGGGAGTGTTGAGTTTAAGGTTTATGAGGAAGATAATAATTTAAGGTTTGTATGCACCACTCCAGTATTGACATTCTTGTTAACAAAAACTACCGATAGAATGGAACAAACTTATATTGTTGGAATAGATAAACAGTATACAGGTAAGGATTTCTCGGGTAATGCGGTTAATTATTCTATAAAAATAAATGGTTACCAACTATTTTTGGGGAGCGTAGTTTCTTCGACATATACTTATTTTATTGTTGGTGATAAGATTTATTATTATACAGGTGGATTCAATAATCAAGGTGTAGTTTCCAATTTTGTGTTAACTGATACAAGTTTGACTATTGGTGAGGATGTTTACACATTTATTTAAGTTTTTAGGGGCTAATCTCAAAACCCCTTACAATTCTAGCAATATTGCTAGTTTATTTTTGGAGGTGCAAATGAGCAAAAAATTAACCGGAAAGATAGGTTATTGTGATAATAAGACATTAAGATTAAGAGATAAGAGTGGCAATTACTTGAAGGGCGGTCATTATGTGTACATTAGAGAAGATAATCGCAATGGTACTTGTAATGTTAATGTTGTTACTTCACTGGAAGAGAGGTCAGGCAAATATTCGTTAAGAAAATTAAAGCAAGTACGAAATGGAAACATTTATGTAATTCCGAAAAAAGATGCAACTTTTACTCGTTGGTCTGGAGTTAATTGTAATGCTATTAAAAATATACCCGTAGCAAACATTCTTGACATTGATAAGAAGAAATTAAGGAAAAGACATAGATTTTTTATTGGTAAATTTATGAAATAAAAAAACTAAGGGTCAAGCCCTTAGTAAGTTGACAACGACATTTGTGTTGCCTCTCGATAAGTAGGTCAAGTAGTGCAAGCACTATTGACTTTTCATCTATTATTATACGCAAAAATTCAAAAAAGTCAACACTTTGTGCAAAAAAAATACAAAAAAAGGAGTAAAAACAATGATTACAATGGTTTGTGGCGTTCCTGGCGCTGGTAAATCTAGTTATATGGCTTATTTAGTCGTGCAGGCTATGTTGGACGGTGGCACTAATTATCGTGCGTGCAAGCGTGAGTTATTGCAACTTAATGAAAGTGGTGCAGAATATGACTTACCAACACAGCGCCATTGTGTATATAGTGATAACTCAGTCCATTTTGGTAGGCGCTTGCGTACATACTGGCTAGACGGCTTTACAATAGGTCTTGCTAACCCTTTTTTTGCCTCAACTTTCCTGCCCCCTTATTCTTCTATATTTTTAGATGAAGCGCAACGCTACTATGATAGCCGTATGTCTCGATATTTGCGCGATGAGGTGTATCACTGGTACCAGTTCCATCGCCATATGGACTACTCAGTCTATCTTGCTTGCCAACGCCCTGCTAATATAGATGTTAATATTCGCGCGCTTGCCGAACGCGTGATTGTCTTAGAACAATGCAAGACTACCGAGAACGATTATGGACAAGTCTGCAAGGTTGTATGGACTGGCAGAGAGTTCGCTTCTGCTGATAGTGCTGAGAGTTATCTTCTCAATTCCGACAAGTGTGATACAGGCAAGGAATTCCGCGCCGGGTGCGATTTTGACATATTTTCTTGCTATAATTCTAAGTCTTGCCGTCCAGCGTTTTACGCTGATAACTACTATTCTAAGATAGATTACTATACTGAGAGTGGTTATGAGTTCACGCTATCTAGTTTTGTGGAATACAATGCTAACCACTATTTTACCGCCCCGCAAGGCTACTGGAAGAACCCAACAAAGGACAAAGAATTACTAACCCAAAAAGGAGCATATAATGGAGATTAATAACTATTCTGACCTAACCGATTTTGTCTGCACCGAGTACGACAAACTAGGCGAATATTTTAATATAAATAAGGCGCCCGAAAATGTCTTGCACACGCTGGACAAGGCTTGTATTCGTTATATTAGGTTGTACAATAAGCCCCTTTATAAGCGCCAAAAATTAGAATTGCGCATACAACAAGCAATACATACAGCCCCACACGGACTATTATGGCGTATTATACACCACAAACTCTGGATACAGTGCAAGTTAAGAATGGCACAACAACAAGACAAGCCCAACACACAATCACAGCCACCGCAACCACCAACACTGTACCCAACAGTCCAACGGCAAGTAGAGCCACCACGAGAGATTGAGTAGAGTAACACGCAGGGCTGTCAAATGTTGGAGCGAATTATTTTTGCGAACGCAAAAATCAACGAGCGCGTTCCGCGCTTTCGCCATTTGACTGCCCTACCGCGATACAATCACACCCGCAATGCTGAATCGCACTTCGGCATTGCTTAACCAGCCGATAAGCCCCCAGCGCGCTCCCCGAACAAGCAAGAACCACACGGAGAGTCGTTCTCCGCAAAGGCGATTCGCACGCGAACGCCGTGCGGAGCACGGGTTGTTAGGGCTAGTATTACCCCCTAACAACTGCGTAACATTGTAACATTTTGCATTTTTTGGCTTAACAATGGGCTTTTTGGCACCTAATTCTGTTACAATTTTACAATTTTTACTGCGTAACAAGCCTTCACTGCGTAACAATTTAGGTATAAATGTTCTAAAAAACAGGAGAAAATTATGAGCAATAATACACAAGCAAGGCGTTATATGCTTACCATTAACAACGATACGCGCACCGATGAGGAGTTATGTTCTTATGTACAAGGTTTGGAGCATTTCAAGTATTGTATGTTCCAACGCGAAAAAGGACACAAAAAAGAAACAGAGCATATTCAAATGTTCTTAGTGTTCACTGTCGGCAAATGGTTTACGACCGTAAAAGATTACTTTCCTACTGCCCACATTGAAAAAGCCAAAGGGACTAATGTTGAATGTCGTGAATATTGTAGCAAAGAAGATACCCGTGTTAGTGGACCTTATGAGTTAGGTCAATTCGCCGAACAACGCGCACGCACTGATTTGGCTAATATTATTGAATTAATAGATAATGGTGCAAGCAATCTAGACATAAAACGCTTATTTCCTACTCAATATCTTACATATATTGATAAATTGGACAAGGTGCGACAGGAACAAATATACAATGATTATCGCAAAATAGAGCGCAAAGTGAAAGTAACTTATATATATGGTCCTCCAGGTTGCGGTAAAACAAGTAGCGTAATTCGTAAGCACGGTTATGAGAACTTATATCGTATGACTAATTATCGAAAAAATTGTTTTGATTTTTATAACAATGAGAAAATTATTATATTTGATGAGTTTGATAGTTCCCTCCCACTAACGGAAATGCTTAACTATCTAGATATATATCCGACACAATTACCTTGTCGTTATGCAAACAAAGTAGCTTGCTATGATACAGTCTATATTATTAGTAACCTAAAATTATATGAGCAATATCGAAATGTCCAAGAAGAAAAACCCGAACAATTTCGAGCATTACTGCGCCGTGTTCACAAGATTATATATATAGATGAGAATCACAACCACCATATCGAACGCGATATACAACCATATGATACTCATATACAATAAGAACTGCCATTAGAACTTAACGAGCAAGACAAAAAAGAAGTAGATGCTATATTCGGCGATTAAAAATTAGCCAAAAAGGCTGATTGAAAAGTGGGGTCAAAATGGGGTAATTTTTAAAAAAGTGCTTATAATCCTAAGTTTTAGTAGTTCTTTTAATCAAGTTGTCCCGCGTTCGAGTCGCGGACGGGTCACCAAGTATCGTTCTATACGAACAAATTACAATTTATATGTTCAAAATCTTATTTTGGCATAATAAAAACTAGACAAAAATAATTGTCTAGTTTTTTTGTTTCATTTTGAACTTTTTATACGACTAGTTTACAAATGAAAAAACTTTATTATTCTCTAACTTTTAGGTTTATTTTAATAATAGTTTCGTTTTCTCTAAAAATTTTGCGAGCAAACTAGTCTTATAGAAACTCTTTTTTAAGGCTTTCCAATTTTCCGCTTTTTAGTTCAGCTAAAATATCTCTATTAATAATAAATTTTATTCTTTCAAAAACCACTGTCAGTGCAGTCATACGATATTTATCACCCTGTTTTTCGTATGCCAGTATCGCATATTTTATTCCTTCTGCAATATTACGAGTATCTAAATATGCCGATGCAAGTGGAGTAAGCCATACACTATTAACAATTTCTGGGTGCAAGATACTATATTCATAAAAAAGTTTAATTGCCTTTACAGGTTGCTCAAATTGTCTATAACTACTCATTAAAATTGGTACTACAATTTTAATAATTCTTAAATTATTACTTTGCACTTCCAATAAGTACTCACCAACTTGTATTGACAAATCATACATTCCCGAATCTTTAATATCAATAAGATAATGTAGCGCATCTAAAGGTGGTAAAGCTTTGTAATCTATATTTAAAAAATAAAATTTGGTAAGTTTTTCTCTCAAAATAGCAGGCACTTCTATAAAACTAGCATCTAAAAACCTACCTCTTAGATAATAGTATATTTCGCCTTCGTACTCAATTTTTCTAAAACTCATACACAACTCCAATAAAAAATTTCAAACCTAAAATTTTTTATTAATACTATTAAAAATTTTCCAATGCCTTATTTATAAATTCACTTTGATCACCAATAATAGACTTAATTCGTTTCATAACACTTATTAACTCAAACTTATTTCCCTTATTCCATCCGCGCAAAGCATATGCATACTTTACCATATTTATTGCAGAATCTATATCATTTAAATCACAATAAGCAGCTGCAAGAGAAGTGTAAAAAGAACAATTCTCTAAACTTGCATTTTTCATTACATATTCTTCCAATTTTACAGCCTGAGCAGGTTGTCTTAACATACGATAGCTGCTAGACCAAATAGACAAAAAGCCTCTAACTAAATTTACATCATCTGGATAAGTTTCCATAAGATACTCGCAAATTTCGCAGGCTAATTTGTATTCACCTGCTTTTTTTACTTCTTTTAAATACTCCAAAGCCCCATAAGGTGGCAAAGTTTTATAATCTACTACAAAGAAAACCTTTGCAAGTATTTTTCTAAGATTTGTAGGAACCTCTGAAAAATCTTCATTGAGAAATTTGTTATTTACATAGATATATGTTTTGCCTTCAAATTGTAATTCTTTCATAAAATTCTCCTTAGTTTATCTTAAAATTTTAACGCTTAATTATTTTTAAGCACCTACATTTACATTATGGGCTACTAGAATATCCAAAGTATACTCAGGGAAAAAGGCATTGCGTATTTCTATCAACTCATTTAGCGCCATTATAGTCTTACCGCTTAATTTTTTGGATAAATTTGCCGAACTTATCCCCAATTTTTTTGCCATTTGCTTGATAGAAATATCATTTTCAATCATCAACAACCTTAAATAACCATACATAACCCACCTCATAACACGCTTTTTGAGTTAAATATTACGCAAATCGCGTTAATCTCTTATATTTTATATTCATTTTAAATAAAAGTCAAGCATAAATTCGCGATTTGAGTTAAAATAATTAAACTTTGTATAAAAAATGTTGTTTTTTTATTCATTTTGCGATATAATATATATAAATTTATTGAGGTAGAAAATGGATATTTACGACAGAATTGCAGGATTATTAAAGGAAAAAAGGCTCACTAAAAAAGAAATGAGCCAAACTTTAAATATTTCTTATAGTACTTTGGCAAGTTTGTTTCAAAGGCGCTCTATGAATGTAGATATAGAATTAATGAAAAAGATTGCAAATTATTTAGATACGACCCTTGAATATCTAGTTACTGGTAACGAAACATACAAGTACCCTACTACCAGTGATTATTTTTCTAATTTTACGATTATAACAGTAAAGAATAAAGACACAAAAGCGTATTACAGGCTAAATGAGGAAGACTTCGAGACGGTAACCACTATTTTAGATAAATTTAAGAGTAACTAAAAAAGGCAAACTATGATAGCTTGTCTTTTATTTTTTATATCAAAAATTAAATTTATAAAAATCATTTTAATTTTGTGTCGCTCGGCATATTCAACTTATATTCTGCCGTTTAAGCAATCAAACACAATATAGTTGTCCTATTTTTATTTAGTTTACAATATAATCATATCCTAATTTAGTGAAATACTGCGCAGTTCTTTACCAAAACGCAACAAGAAATTTGCGCGAATAATTTGGTGAAATTCCTTTGCTTCTATCTCGTTTATCACGATATTTTCCAGTTCAGCAAATTGCAGTTTAGACATATTTTGTAGCAATTCTAGCGTGCGCGCAGAAATAGGAACATAGTGTTCCGTTGGACATTGAATACAACAAAATTCACCACTATTAACATCAAAACGCACCATATCGTTTGCAAGTAATTTACCACAAGTTTTGCAAGTTTTAAGGTTCATCGCATAGCCTGAAATTTTAAATACGCCCAAAGCAAAACGCATCATTACGACATCAGGGTCAGTTTCGGTAACCGCTAGAGTTTTGAGCGCGTGTAAAAGCCCTGAAAATAGCAAGTGGTCTGGCTCTTGTACTACCCCCACACTATCAGCCATTTCAAGTATTGCACTACCCGCAACTGTGGCGCGGTAATCTTGTGTAATATCAAAAAAACTCTCTATTTCTGTTGCGCTAGCGACCGTTAGCAAATCCCCCTTACCTACCAGTTTAAATTGCGCAAAGCAAAAAGGTTGTGAAGCAAATTTCATCTTGGCGGTCACTTTTTTAACCCCTTTTAAAAGAGCAGACATTCTACCGTGTTCTGGGGTGATGATAGTGATAATTTTATCATTATCGAGATAGTCTATTGCGCGCGTCACTACGCCTTGTGTAATAATTTGTTGCATAAAATTTTCCTTCGTTTTTTTATTATTTTATCATATTTTGCAAAAATTATATAGCGAATTTGAGTAATTTTTCAAAATAAAAAATTCGCCGTTTAGCGAATAATATATTACCGAAATCAATCGGTCAAAAGTCAATCATTTTTATTATTTGTTTTCTCTTTGCTAGGCTTTTGTTTGTCTTCATTTTTTGTTAATTCTTTGTAAAATAAATATGCGCCAATTTCACCAGTTTCATAAAAATTTTGCCACGCTAATTCTTCAATTTTGGGCAAACCTTTTTTCTTATCCATATCGCACCTCCTACTTATATTTTATACAAAATGAAAGCAAATATGCTGTTTTTAAAAATTGTTTTTTCTAAAATTACAAAATACCTCACTTTCTCCAAAAATCTTCTATCAATAAATTTATTGAGTCAAAAAGAAACTTAATGCTCAAAAAAATACTACTATGCAATGTATTATGCAACCAATTTTGCGCATAGTTCTTCCCTAATAATCGAATTTTTCTAAAAAAGCATAAATTATTAGATTTAAGCAATAAGTAAAAGCATAAAGAAAATATCACACTTTTCCTACCCCTTTTCAATTAAAAATTAAACACAAAATTAAATCATATGTGGCATTACTTTACTTTTACTTTAAATTTTGATATAATAGATGCATAAACATTTTGGAGGAAATTTATGAATGTTTTGTTAGCGGGCGGACTGGGTTATATTGGTTCGCACATTGCGGTGGAATTGTTGGAAAATAATCACAATGTTATCATTGCAGATGATTTGAGCAATAGTAAAATTGATGTGGTAAATTCAATAAAAACTATCACTGGCAAAGAATTTAAATTTTATGATTTTGATTTAAAAAATTATGACAATGTAGAAAAGATTTTTGCAGAAAATAAACTCGATGCAGTTATTCATTTGGCTGGCTACAAGGCAGTTGGTGAATCTTGCAAAGAGCCATTGATGTATTATGAAAATAATTTGTTAACTACAATAAATATTATGAAATGTATGAAAAAATTTGGTGTAGATTTAATCGTATTTAGCAGTTCAGCAACTGTTTATGATGCAAATCAACCTATGCCGTTAGATGAAAATGCAAATTTAAAGCCTTGCAATCCTTACGGGCGCACCAAATTTTTTATAGAAGAAATGTTGCGCGATGAAGTGGCTTCAAACTCAAATATTAGGGCGATTATTTTGCGTTACTTCAATCCTATTGGCGCGCACGCAAGCGGTCTTATCGGTGATGACCCTAACGGTATCCCAAACAATCTTTTACCATTTATTTCAAGAGTTGTAACTGGCAAGTTGGAATTTTTGAGTGTATTTGGCAATGACTATCCTACAAAAGATGGCACAGGCGTGAGAGATTATTTGCATGTAGTAGATTTAGCAAATGCGCACCTCAAAGCGCTTGAATATATGGACAAACACAAAGAAACCAAAATTGAATATTTCAATATCGGGACTGGTAATGGTTGTAGTGTAATGGACATTGTAAACGCGTACAACGAGGTTTGCGGTGGAAAGGTCAAATACAAGATTGCAGAGCGCCGTAGCGGTGATGTGGCTGAAATTTACGCAAATCCTAACAAGGCAAACAATATCCTAGATTGGCACGCAAATTACACTATAAAAGAGATGTGTGCAAGCAGTTACAATTACGAAAACAACAAACGCGATGACGATGAATAACTAAAAAAATTTTATAAAAAATATAGTTACTTAACTTTTTAATAATGCAATAAAATAATAAGCACTTAGATTTATGCAAAACTAAGTGCTTATTTTTATTAAAAAATAATTTACCCACTAGACAAATCTTGTTGCATTATGATATAATAAAATCAAAACATTTTTGAGGTATGTATTATGACAAATATTACTTTTTACCGTTGCCCTGTTTGTGGCAATGTAGCGATGAAAGTTTTGGACAGCACGCAAGAATTGAATTGTTGCGGGCAACCTATGCAAGCACTTATTCCAAATACAACTGATGCTTCAAGCGAGCGACACATTCCCGTGTTTGCACAAGTAGATAATAATGTTACCGTGAGTGTAGGCGTGATACCTCACCCTATGACTGAGGAACATTACATTCAATGGATTTTTCTTGAATCTACAAAGGGCGGGCAGTTGCGCTATCTAAATCCAAACGATGAGCCAGTGGCAAATTTCCGTATGGACGGTGGAGCAAAACCGATTTGTTTTTATGCTTACTGCAATTTACATTCTTTGTGGAAAAAAGAACTACAAGATGACAAAGATGATACTATTTATTAAAGGAAAACATTATGTTAGACAAGCGTTTTAATTTTATTGAAAAAGAAAAAGAACTCCAACAATTTTGGGAAGATGAAAAAATTTATCAATTCGACCCAACTGCAAAAAATCGTTATATGATTGACACCCCACCTCCTACAATTAGTGGTAATATTCACTTAGGACACGCATTTAGTTACATTCAAACTGATGTAATTGCGCGCCATCAAAGAATGCTGGGCAACTCTGTATTTTATCCTTTTGGTTACGATGATAATGGTTTACCTACTGAAAAGTATGTTCAACGCGAATCAAAAGTTAAATTAAATGAAATTTCGCGTGCCGATTTTACTAAACTTTGCAATGAAAAGACTTTGGAAATGAAAAATATCTATCGTGATATTTTCAAAGGCTTGGGCATAAGTGCTGATTTTGTAAACACATATTCTTCATACTCGCAAAATACTCAAAAAATTAGCCAACAATCTTTTATTGAATTATACAACAAGGGTCATATTGAGCGTAGAAACTCCGCTTCTCTCTGGTGTCCTGAATGTAGGACTGCTATTGCTCAATCAGAAATCGACACTGTCGAACTTCCAAGTGCAATGAACTACATTACATTTAAAATTAAAGATAGCGATGAAGTATTAAAAATTGCTACCACTCGCCCAGAACTGTTGAGTGCGTGTGTATGCGTATTTGTTCACCCCGATGACAAAAAGCGCGCTTCGCTTGTGGGAAAAACCGCCATTAGTCCGCTTTACGAAAAAGAAGTGCCTATTATTGCTAACCCTGATGTAGATATGGAGAAAGGTACTGGTGCTGTAATGTGCTGTACTTTTGGTGATGAAGCCGATGCAAAATGGCAAAAGCAATTTGGTTTACCCGTGTTGGAAGCAATCGGTTACAACGGCAGAATGACTGCACTTGCGGGCGAATTTGAAGGTTTAAAAGTTACCGAAGCGCGCAAGGCGATTGTGGAAAAATTAAAAGAAAAAGGTATTCTTTACGACCAACAAGAAATTGTACACAATGTAGCAACTCACGAGCGCTGTGGTACTGCTATTGAAATTTTGACAAAACCTCAATGGTTTATCAAATTGCTCGAACGCAAAAACGAGATTTACTCAGCGGGTGACAAATGCAAGTGGTATCCAGAAACTATGAAAAAGCGTTTCTTAAACTGGGTAGAAGGCTTGAAGTGGGACTGGTGTATCAGTAGACAAAGATATTTTGGTATTCCTTTCCCTGTTTGGTATTGTGCAGACTGTGGTGAAACTATTGTGGCAAATATCGAAGATTTACCTGTTGACCCTAGCGTTACCGCTCCAAAATGCGCTTGTCCTAAATGTGGTGGTAAAAACTTTACCCCTGAAAAAGATGTACTTGACACTTGGGCTACGAGTTCCTTAACCCCTCAACTTGCGTGCGATTTGTTTACACACAAGGGCTTAGATGATAGTTATATTCCTATGGATTTACGCCCTAACGCGCACGATAATATTCGTGTTTGGGACTTTTACACTATCGCAAAGTCCCTACTCCACTTTGGTAAACTTCCTTGGGAAAATGTAATGATTAGCGGTTGGGGTTTGAGTGCAACTGGTACTAAACTTTCAAAATCAAAGTCTAACGGTGGTACTCTTACCCCACCTCAGGCTTGCGAAAAATATAGTGCTGATGTTACACGCTACTGGGCAAGTAATGCCAGTCTAGGCAAAGATGTATTTATTGTTGATGAAGAATTTAACAATGGTACAAAATTGATGCAAAAATTGTGGAACGCTAGTCGTTTTGTATTGCCATTTATCGAAAATTACACTCCAAAAGAAGTAAAACTACTCCCTATGGATGCGTGGATTATCGAATGTTACAAAGATACATTTATTCGCTTTAAGCGAAGTCTTGAAAAATACGAAATGGGTCTTGCATTGAATGAAATTGAGCATCTTTTCTGGAATTTCTGTGATAACTATATTGAAATTGCCAAAAATAGGCTCTACAAACCTGAAATTTACGGCGAGCAAGCAAAAGAAAGCGCACAATATGCCAGCAGTACTGTTTTGCGTGGATTGCTAAAATTATTTTCAATTTATATGCCACACATTACCGAAGTTATCTATCAAGATGCTTTTGCAAAACTTGAAAATTGCAAGTCTATACACATTTCAGGTTACCTAGATTTGGGGGATAAAATTGATGCGCAATTAATCGCTAATGGTGATGAAGTTTGCGACATTGTTTCGCAAATTCGTGGTTTTAAATCACAAAATAACCTCAGTATGAAAGCAGAAATCAATGAAATGATTGTTACAAATTATAGTGATTTTGTAAAAGAAAACGAAATTGATATAAAGGCTGTTGGTAGCGTAAACAACATTATTTACAACACTGGCGAAGAGAAAAAGGTAGAATTTAACAAATAATATAAGAAGACACAGGATTTTTAAATTTTTGTGTCTTTTCCTTTTTTTAGAAAAGTATTGAAGTCTAGTAACTTTTGTGATATAATAACGAAAAGGAGAATTTATTATGCTTACTTTTGACAAGTCTATTCCTAATGAAAATTTTACAAAAACTAAGCCTTTTGAATTGCTTGATAATGTATTCGCTTGCAAGACTAGGACTAGTTTTTTGTACCTCAACACTGATTATTTTACAAACAAATCAAACCGCCCTTTAAGGAAGCCACCTACTCAAATTAATTGTGCATACCTTCCACCAAACCACGGTTGTATCGCGTATGAATACTTAAATGGCAATATCGCACCACACTTTATGGAGCAATTTCAAAAGTCTTATTCGCTAGACAATCCAAATCGTTCTATTTTGAGGTGCGGGTATTTGGTTGGAATTGATTATCAAAAAATGCTAGAAATGCTCACTAGCCCAGATTATAATGTTAGAACGAACGCACTATTAATGATGAAACGCGATAATTCGTATTTACGCGACATACAAATAATTTTCACAGCAGAAAAATTTTTAAGCAAAGACAATGCTCGTGTTATATACAATATTATTTGGGATTCAGTGAAAAAATTTTCAACAACACCATTAAAATATAATTTTCCTAACCGCAGTTCAAATTATGAAAGCGAACAATTTATTAACGAACAATTAAAATCAACAAATGTAGTTTCGTTGTACAAGCAATTTTGTGATGACTCAAATAAATTACATAATGAACAAATTAACTATATAAGAACACAAATGGCAAAACAGCAATCGGCACAAAGTCAGCAACAAACTCAAACCAATAAACCTCAAACCGAAGCGCAACAATAGGAGCAAATTATGAATTATAAAAATTATTTTCCGTTAGGTAGATATTTGAAGCCTAGTGCAGAATTTGGCGATATGTATTCGCAATTTCCAGAAAAGTTAAAGCATTTCAATTTTGAATACTGCAATCAAAAATTAGCAAACCTTGCACTTCGCGCGCCTCAAAAATGTGCCGTTTATTTTACAGATGCAAGTCTAAATAACCCTAGCGCCCCTACTCTCGAACAAGTAGTGTCGCGTGATAATTTTGCTCTTATGACTTACGCTCAAAAAACAATGGCGTATGCTTTCTTAAACACTTTGCAATACCGTGAAGCACAAAAGCAAATTAGCCACGAATTGTGCGAAATCACCAGTGTATTTTTAATCACAAGTTTTGTTGGAAACAAAATAAACTACCTCATTGATTTTGCAATTTTAGATGAAATTACAAAACTTGAAAATTCACAAGCGATTAAAATAATGACTAGTCATTTATTTATCTCACGAGGCAATATGAATTGGATTTATGCACAAAACTGCCCAAATTTGCACCAAATGCAACCTGATGCGCGTGCAACAACTTTGATGGCAGTTGCAACCGAGCAACGCTTTGATGATGGTATCAAACAATGCGAAACCGCACTCAATCAATGGAAATATATGTGTAATCACATTTATGGAAATATTGACACTCCCGTTTGGCAAAAAGACCGCACTGATAGAGGTTTGTATGCAAAATCGCGTGCTGATATTGAGCGCAGATTAACAAAACGCGATATACTTAGACAAACTTATAGTCAATTTTTTTAGTACCGATTGAAAAACAATTAAATAATTTGAAATAAAAATAAGAAAAGACACATTAAATAGATAATGTGTCTTTTTATTTAACAAGTCAATAAAATTTGTTGTTAATCACTGATTTAGAGTTTATAAATTATTCTTTTTTGCTTCTTTTTCTTGATTTTCACCATCAGCAGAAATTTCTTGATTTTCATCTACATTTTCAGTTGTTTCTGTATTTTTAACTGCTTGTTGAGAGGCTTCAATAGCCTTTTGTTGCTCGATTTCTTTTTTAGTCTTTAAGTGAATACTTACCCAAGTGAGAATACCCACAAGAATAATTACAATAGCGTTAATAAGCGAATCTTGTAAAATTGCTTGTGCAAATTCTTCATTCCCGCCTATGAGTTCAAATACATAATTAAATGCTTCACCAAAACTCATTGCCATCTCACTAGAAACCATAATAGTTGCAGACACAAACAATGCAATTTCAGTAAAAATCAACTCTGCTACTATTATCATTAAGCAAGCCCAAAAAGGAAACTTTTTGTAGTAAACTGCGAATACATAACTAGATAACGCTACGCTCGCAAAACCTACAATGTAGGTAATGTATCCAACCGAATAAACAAGTCCCCAAAGTACTGCGCACCCTAAGCAAATCAATAAACTAAAAATTATTGCTTTGCTGGTGCTTTTTTCAATAGTCTTTTTCTCCATTTTCCCTCACCTCTAAAAAAATATAAGCTGAGTATAGCATATATTTATTCAATAGGCAAGAAAATTATCACTATTTTTATACAAAATATCAAAATTTGTTTAAGTTTTTATCAAAAATATACAAATTTTTAATTAGTCCGTTTTTTCGTCCTCTTTTTTATCTGCTTCCTTTGTTTTTTTATCTAATTTAGTTTCGGTATTTTCCTCTATTTTTTCTGCTTTGTCTGTTTTTTCATTTTCGGTCTTTTCATCTTTTGGTGATTTTTCGGCTTTTTCGACTTTTACTATTTCCTTTTTTGCAGTGTCCGTTTTTTCTACTTGTTTTTGTTCTTTCTCGATTTTGTCCTCGTTTTTATCTTTTTTTGCAGTAGGTTTACGGTCCGCTACACCCTTTTTCTTAGATAAACCCATAAGGTGAGTGATACCGCCTATTTCATCGACAGGCACACTAAAACACATACCTTTCCCTTCATCGGTAAGCCCACAACTCTTACAAATCTCGCGCATAACTTTTTTGCGAATAAGTTTTTTTACCAAAATCAACACCATTTCTTTTTCAGGTTGAATAGCAACACCCATAAAGGTATCAGTTTCGTGAATACCAGCACCGCGCGCAGTAATTATAGTTGCACCCTCAGCCCCCGCACTCCTCGCGGAAGTAATTACAGGGTCGGAAAAACCTCTATCTACAATAGTAACTATAAGATTAAATTCTTGTTTCAAAAACATTACACTTCCTCCTTTTGCTTTTTGACAAAATAATTGAGCATTTCACGGCTGATACTACTCAAATTTATCGTAAACGCATAGCCGTATGATTTATCATCATCGGGGCACAAAACCAAATCAAGTCCTTGTAACACCCTAGTTGCGTTATCAGTTCGCACTAACCCAGTAATCATTATTCTACGAATTGTGCTAAAACCAACCATTGCCAGTTTTGAAGTTTTTTCCATACTTTCGACCATACTAGATATATTGAAACTTTCGCGTGCATTTTCTAGAATTTTCCACGCCAAATCTGCTTTTTCCTTGTCCACAATGCAAACTAGCACTTTGAACGGTGATTTTTTCATTTTAGACATACTTTTTCCCCTTAATCAAATTCTACAATATCCACGCGAGCATCTTTTTCGATAGTCGCTTCTTCGACAGCGAGTTTGTGTTTATTTACAATCTTAATTATCAAACCTAAAATTTGAATAGTCAGTAATGGGGTCACCGCAATGTACGCAAGCGTTCCAAACCCATATAACATTGAATCTACACCCAAGGCACCACAAGCACCCATTATGAGTGGTAATACAAAAGTAGTAGCCATTGCACCTGTCGCCACACCGCCCGAGTCAAACGCAATTCCCGTAAAAATTTTTGGCACAAAGAATGATAAAGTAATTGCCACCACATAGGCTGGCACCAAAATATACCAAATAGGAATTTGGAAAAGCACTCTCATTGCGCAAAAACCTAAACTAATCGCAACTCCTATGCACATACTAATTAAAATTGTTTTTGATGAAATCTTACCGTCTGTTAATAATTCAACTTGTTTGGTTAAAATATGCACAGCGGGTTCGGCAAGTACAATTACCAGTCCGATTATACACGCAATAGGAATTAACAACCAACTATGTGCGCCACCAGCAATTCCACTGCCGATTGCATTGCCCACAGGCAAGAAACCTACACTTACGCCCGTAAAAAACAATGTTATACCGACAAACACGCAAAAAATACCAATTAATATACGGAAAACTTGTTGTTTGGGCAGTTTTAGTGCAGTAACTTGAAATATAAAGAAGGCAACCAAAATCGGACACAATACAAGCGCAACTTGCATAAGGTGTTCTGGAAGAGCATTTACAAATGCTAGCATTATGCCACCAAAATTTTCGGGAGCAACAGCAACCTCAGTAGTGGTTGCAGTAAGTGTGTTTGGGTCCACAAAAAGTCCTAAAATCATAACTGCAATTATAGGTCCCGCACTACCAAGTGCTACCAAGCCAAAACTATCATCGCTTTGAGTCTTACCACCACGCACGGCAGCAAGCCCCAGTCCAAATGCCATTAAAAATGGCACACTAATAGGACCAGTCGTTACACTACCACTATCAAACGATAATGGCGCAAACTGAGCAGGCACAAAAATCGCTAATACAAAAATTGTTACATACGCAATCGTGAGTATCCAGTGCAATGGAATTTTAAATATCGTGCGCATAACACCAAGCAACATAAATAGCCCCACACCCAGCGCAACAGCAAAGATAAGCAACCAGTTATTTATACCTGGCACTTGCCCCGCAAGCACTGATAAATCAGGTTCGGCAACCGTTATTATAACCCCCATTAAAAAACCGATTAAGAGCGTTAACCAAATTTTATTTGAACGCGACACAAATGCACCTATATTTTGTCCGATAGGTAGCATAGAGTTGTCCGCGCCGAGTGTAAAAAGTGCCATACCCACAATCAGTAAAATACACGCAAACACAAATTGCACAATTATTTGCCAAGACATAGGCACAAGTGTTACGCCCAAAAGTAACACTATACACATTATGGGTAGTATGGAAATGCAAGATTCCTTAAATTTTGTCAATAGTGCATTACGCATTTTTCATACCCCCTCAACTTTGTAAAAAGCGCAATTTAAAAAACTTTTTTATGCAGATTTCACTATTAGCAAACTTCGCTAAAACTACCCCTACTATTATTTATTTTCGCCAGCGCATTTTCTCAATTTTATTATAGAGATAAAATTCAAAAAAAGTCAACTAATTTTAGCAAATTTTTTAAATAATTTTTATCATTTTCATTTTATGAAAGTTTTTGGCAGAATTTGACTAAAATTGTAAAATTTTTTAACAAAAAAAGAGAGCCTTAGCCCTCAATTAAAAATTTATTTCCCCATTTGTGGTTCTAGGTAAAGCATTACATAGTCGTTAAGGTCGATACCTGGTTGTGGGTGGAAATTTAATACATCTAAATCTACGCCTTTGTCAGTTTTATTCTCGGTAATAATGTAGGCATCGCGCTTGTTTTCCTCAGTTGTGTTTAAGTCGAGTTTAATTTTGTTGTCTTTTGATACGAATACCTTTGCGTACGAATATGAAGGCAAGTAGTTTAAGTCCAAACCAGCCTCCCTAACTGCGCACGCCAACACCTCATCAGTCATATCAGCATTGTAGTGAGAAAATTGCAAAAGAGTAATATTGAAGTGAGTGTTAGATATGAGTCTTTCTTGCTCCAAAATCGCATCAAGCACATACTTATTTAAAGCCTCAACAAAAGTCTTGCGTTGTTCAAGAGTCATAGGTTTTAAATCCAAAAACTCATCTTGTGTACGCATATCAATTCCCTTTGCCCAACCTTCGGCAATTAGTCTTGCAGAAAGCGCTTCTTTGCTGTCAAATTTTTTGTAATCCTTAGCGTCCATAATAAAAACTCCTTTTGGTTATTACTATTTCATTATACCACAAAATTTAATACATTTCAATACAAAAGTAAAATTTAGTACTATGCAATGTATTATGCTATGCATTTTGCGCAGAGTTTGTGCGTTATTTTCAGGTTTTTCTAAATTTTGACAATTTCTCTTTTAAGTATACTAAACTTACCCCTATAGCACTAATAATGTTTTTAATCTACGAAAAACAAAAAAGTTATGCGCATTCACATAACTTTTCGACCGTCCAAAGTCTATTTATCTAATTATTTGTTGTTCGACAGAACTCGTTTTGGCTTGCTGTTGTTCAAAAACTTTTGACTTTTTTCCTAGCAGAACTTGATCAAAAGGATTATCTCCTGCTACATAAACATTACTTTTCTGAGCTTCTTTACCAGAAGGTTTTTTGGCAGAAGATTTGCCTTTAGGCTTGCCTCCACCACCTTTACCTCTATTTTTATTGCCCGAATTAACTTTTACATTTGGTTTAACTTTATTTTGTACAGGCTTTACATTTGCAGGCTTGCCCTTGTCTACAAATAAAGCACTTTCTTGCGCGTGCTTGACTTGATAACTATCGCGCATTTTTTCTTTGGCTTGAATATTGAGTCTAAAATATTTCAAGTCTGCTTCATTCAAATGGTATTTAACATTTGATTGATTTAAGCATTTTTTGCACTGCTCCATTTCCAACACTTCATCGAGTATTTGATTTAAAAAGTAGTACTTATGCTCTGATTTTGCAAAATACGGCTCTAACTTGTTGCGCTTATTCGCAAATTCAGCCAAAATTAGCGCAACCTCCGTATGCTCGGACAAAAGTTGTAAGCGCTTGTTAAAGTACGCTTCTTCTAGTTTGTCGAGCGCATCTCCGCATTGATTTAGCATTGCTTCTAGCACCGCATACCTCTGCCCCAAATAATCAGGGACCAACTGCGGAGCGGTGGCATCGGGGTCATCGGCTTTAAACTCTTTTAGATTAAAGGCATTATATGCATTATTCATAAAAAATGGATCGGCTTTGTATTCGTAAGTTGCGATAATTGTAGTCAGAGTGTCGATATAATACCCATTGATATGAGGCACTTCCTCTTTGAGTTCGAGATAACAATAAGCGTTGCCATTCTCCAACATTTGAGGAGGAGTCATATTAAAATGCAAAACTTTATCCCCTACAAAGGCACGCGCCTCTGTCCCGTTGATTGTTTGAGCATCAATTTTTTTAGTCAACCCAACCAACTCAACAAGAATTTCATCTGGAATAGTATATTTGCCGTTATCGTCAAAAGTACCGATAAGTCCACAAAACACTTCTTCTTTGAAGCGTTCTACTTTCATTTGCAAAATATCGTGTTCGCCCGTAACATAACCCAAATCGCAATCAAACTTTTCGTAAGATTCGGCATCGACATTAAACTTTTCCGTTTCCATTTCTACTCCTTATTTTTTACCTAGAAAGGGTTTCTTCCTTAGTTTTTGATTGTCCTTGCATAATAATCCTAGCCTGTTCAGGAAAACGCTTTACAAAAGCATTCCACCACAACTTATTTTTCTTTTTTTTGATAACTTTGCCATGCAAAATAATATCTGCCCCAGAAACATATTGCGCGAAATCAAAGTTATCCTCAGCAGAACCTTGCTCAATCACAATCTCGCCCAATTTTTGCACAAATGCACCCATACCGCCAAATTCAGTCGCAAAGTCAAGCGCCAAATCTTCATTGCCCTTTTGATAGATGTGTGCGCTCACCTTTGCGATTTGTCGTGGCGTAGGAGTAAGTCCGTCAGTCATAAGCAAAGCAAAATGCTTTAACATTAAGTTTACATTACCGCTTTTGATTATGTCATCAGTTTGTGCGCAAAGTTCTTTTTGTTGTGTAGTTAAAACCAGTTTTTCCATATTTCACCTCGCGTTGGTGCATTATATATAAGTTATATTTGCCAACGCTGTAATAATTATAATGAAAATGCAATAAAATGTCAATTAATTTTGCATAAATAATATTTAATAGTTATATTTATACAAGTTAAAAATTTTTAAGTTTAATCTTGTTTTTTTGGTAGAATTTTGGTATAATTGTGTTACTAAAAACTTTAACTTTGAGGTGAAAAATGAAATTTAGTTGTCAAGGGTTAGATTTGGCAGATGCAGTATTAAAGGTTGTAAAAGCATCAGCCGTTCGCACTACAAACCCAATTTTAGAATGTGTAAAAATGGTTGCCGAGGAGGATAAATTAACTTTGACTTGTACCGACCTCGAACTTACCATTACAAAAGCCATTCGTGCAGATGTGCGCGTACCAGGTGTAGCAGTGATTCCTGCCAAATTTTTTGCGGACTTTGCGAGCAAAATCAGCAGTGAGCAAATTGAGTTTAATTTGCGCGATAAAACACTTGATGTTACTTACGGAGATAACAATGCATATTTCCAATGCCAAGATGCAAGTGAATTTCCTGAACCAAAAAATCTCGACCAACCCGAATTTGTAGAAATCCGCAGTGACAGTTTCAAAGATTTGGTTACCAAAGCAAGCGTTGCTGTTGCGCAAGATGACAGCCGTCCAATGTTAAGAGGTATTTTACTTGAAATCACAAATGGCGAGTTACACGGAGTTGCACTTGATGGTGTGCGTATGGCTCTCATTCGCAAGCAAACATCAAATCAAAGCGCAGAATTCGGTGTCGTTGTGAGTGCGCGTTGTTTGATTGAAATCGTTAGACTTTTGCCAGACAGTGAACAAATCGTAAAGATTTGCACGCAGAAAAATCACCTTCAAATCAACTTAGGTGACACTCAACTTATGACCCGCCTAATGGGTATGCAAAGCGACTATGTTTCATACAAGCAAATTTTACCAAAGGAATTTAGCACTACAATCAATGTAAACCGCAGACACTTGCTAGACACTATCGAGCGTGCGGGACTTTTGAGCCGTGTTGATAGAAACTTTGTTGTTAAATTTGATATTACGGGCAAAGATATGGTGATTAGCAGTGAAAGTGAATTAGGAAACATTACCGAGCACTTGCAAACCACACACTCTGGTCAAGACCTCCAAATCGAATTTAACGGCAGACTTTATACCGATGCATTGCGCGTAATCAGTGATGAGTTTGTGCAAATTCGTTACGGTAGTCCTGTACACCCTTGTACAATCGTTCCGCAAGAGGGCGAAGAATACTTGTACTTAGTACTCCCTATGCACAAGATTTAGTGACTTTAATTTAACTAACACAAAATAAGTATAGATAATTAAAAAACACATTGAAATTGCTCAATGTGTTTTACTTTTATATAGTTAAACTTTCTTTTTATGTTTTTGTTGTATGTTTAAATATTTCGCTTGCCTGTATTATCTGAATCGCAATATTTTTTATAAAAAGTCGTGTGCATTGTTTGTTTCGCTATTGATATTTTGCGAAGAGTTTTGCGCAAATTTAGCGGTAATCACCTTGCCTTTAATTAGGCTATAAGGAATATTAACGCTCATTTTGTTGTATGCAGACAAGTCCGTACCATCGCTAGCCTCCCAGCCCACAAAAGTATAGCCATTAAACGCAACTGCACTCAAATGCACTACACTTGTTTCATCTTCGGTATCAAAACCATTCACGCGCGCCTCACCACCAACAGTAGCGATTGTAGCCACTCCCTCAATACTTGTGCCACCACTAGGCGGATTTTTTAATTCCCCACTGCGTGTGCCTATATGAAATTTTATAGTAGTGTCGGCGAAAATGTAATCTAGTGTCATCAAAAATTTATTTGTGCTGTCTTTTGCGTAATAAGCCACACTGCGCGCCGAACCCGCGTTCCAGACATTAGCGCTGTAATATTCAACAGGGAAAACTACCCCATCAATTTCCACTTGATTTACTACCCCGCTTGCAGGGGTAACCAAAATATTTGTAGTGTCGCCCACCGTTTCAGTCGTATATGTGCCAGAACCAACAAGGCTAACTGAAAGCGTACAGTTTGCTTAAAATTTGCCACCAGCGTGCTGTTTGCAGTAATGTTTACCATTAGCGGATTTGCAGTGATAGTCGAGCCATTGTAAGTCCAACTATCGAATTTGTAGCCACTATTCGGCACCGCTTGCACACTCAGCAATTCACCACTCGCGTATTGCGTTTTTGCACCAACTATCGCGCCACCGCCCGCCGAACTAACCGAGGAGTTTAGTGTAAGCCCAGAAAAAGTCCATTGTGCGCTTGCGGTCATATCGTTAGCCCAAGTGTATTTAGTGCCACTACCGATAGAAGTCCCCGCAATTTTCCAGCCAGAAAGGTTGTACATATCGCGCATACCGCTAGGCAAACGCTGATAAATTACCTCATCATATTTTACTTGAATAGTTGTTACCGAGCCACTACCTTGACCATAATCAAACGAAAGTGTGTATTCAATCGGCTCAATATTATCAGTAGATTCGAGATAGAATAAAGAGCAATAATAATAATCACTGGAATTAGAACCCGAATCAAAAGTCACAAAGTTAAGACCATTTACAATAGATAACTTGCTTCCTTCTGCTTGAAAAAATATATTATACTTAGTCAATGCTTTTGCCTTTCTTAAAGCGTCACTTCTTACATCACTCAGATAGCCATTACCATTAGTACTAGCAGTAAAATACTTCGCTTTAACCGTATCCTTCCACTTGTAACCTGTCTTATTAAGGCTCACAATAAGAAAATCTATATAGTAATCATATCGTGTTTCATATTTCGTAGAACTAGTTTGATAATACTCTCGTTCAAGCCTATAAGTAGGAGCCAAAGCCGTCATTACAGAATCATCATAATAAACTGTTAAAACACACACCCTGCTAGAAAACCGCTCAGACTCCACATACGGATACTCCGCTCTTGCTGGCTCGTTGGTGTTGTTGTGGTTATACACAAAATTATTATAGGCTAGATAAGCGCCCCCCCCCCTAGGAATGCGACTACTAAGGCAAAAACAACCAACCATTTATACATAGTTTTCTTTGTTTTTTGCATAATTTTTACTCCCTATTTTTTATTTTTTCTATTTTAATTATATCTTATTTTGCGCAATTTTCCAAACAAATTTGCATAAAATCTCAAAATTTTTTAATTTTTTTACCAAAATATTACAAAATATGCCAAAATCCTACAAAAACTCACCTATTTTAACCTTAAAATAGCATTTCATTACTAAATTTAATCGTTTACACAACTTTCCCCACTGACCCCGCTTGCACTTTTCCACTTTTATGCAAAAATTTACTAGTTTGTTCCGTATTTTTCTACAACAAAAAAAGAGGCACTACACCTCTTTAAAATAATACTTAAAACTACCGCTTGTCCCCCCTGGCGACTATTACTACCTAGCGCCTAGCATACATATACTCTGCTCTTTTTTCCGCATATTCTTCACAGTCGTGCAAAAATTTTGTTTTATTTTTCTCTTGGAAAAATGCCCAAATTGCCTTTCTATCTTCTGGTTGATTTTTAGACGGTTTAATCGAACTAAGCACTTTTACTCTTTGACAAATTGCTCGCATATTTACTTTGTTTGGATAAGCAAGATAAAACTCTTTTATCAGCGTGCAACTTTTTCCGCGCAAAACAGCATTTTGACACTTCGCAAAATCTGCTTTTTCGCAACCAGCAAGTCTAATAATTTGCTCAGCATCTACTTTGCTTAAAATCTTATCTTCGTATTTAGAAAATACCTCTTGTTTAATATTTTCACCATTTGCAATCAAAATCTCCACCAAAGCATTACTCGAAAAATGCGACAACAAATCACCATTTTGGCGCGTAAACGCCATCTGATTATCTTTGATAAACTCACCAAATTTTGTAAGCAATTTATTATATACAGTTAAACAATAATACTGACTTTCAAGCGCATTTTTATCCCATTCCGCAAAAAGTGCGCGAGCAGTGCTTTCAATCTCTGCTTGCTCACCATTTTCAAGCGCGCTCTCAAACTGCGCCAAACTTAATTTTAAACTATCTAAATTTTCCATTTCTTTCTCCTAATATAATTGTAACACAATTTTTCTTTTCGTTCAAGATGTAAATCAGCGAATTTAGTGTTACTTTTGCCGAATTTGGTCGAAAAAACACAACTTAATGCCTCTTTTCTTTAAAAAATTGCAAATTTTAGTTTTTTGATTTCATTTCGTTTGTTAAAATTTGGTAAATTATGCTATAATCATATATAATATATATAGCGAGGACACAAAAAATGAGTACAGTTAACTATTTGCAAGATTTTAGACTTTATGATTTCTTTTCAGACAGCAACAAAATCACAATTTTTAACAATGGCACTACGCACGAATTTACCCCAGACTCTGCCGAATTTAAAGAGATAATGAAAGAATTTTTATACCTTATCAACGATGCACACGAAATGCCAGCATATGGTGTAAGTTTGCACGAAGAAACCACACAAGCACTATCTAACGGACTTTGGCTAAAATTCGATTTTGAAGAAGAACGCGAACATAATGATATGCCTTTTACTTCGCTACTTATTTATATAAATCCACAGGACCAAGGTTTCAACCTCATTCGCGAATATCAACAAAGATACGAAGGCAGGTGTTTTTTTCTCAGCCTTCAACAAAGCACTATGCAACCGCTTTTTGATGTAATACAAAAAACTATAAAATAGCGAGTTCTTGCATTTTTTAATCTTGTATTCCTAAATTAAAAAACTACCCCGCATTACACGAGGTAGTTTTTCTTACTCCATAATTTTAGTTTTTTCAAACTTCAAACTAATTTTTGTGCAATTATTACTTGCACGATTTTATTTTAACATAAAAAGTAGTTTTTTGCAACTAATTACATATCCATTCCATTGATTCCAGCACTAGGTGTAGGGGCTTTTTCTGGTTCATTTGCAATGATACATTCAGTTGTAAGCAAAGTGCTTGATACGCTAGAAGCATTTTGAATTGCGCTACGAGTTACTTTTGTTGGGTCGATAATACCCTTTTCAATCATATCAACATAGCAATCATTCAAAGCATCGTAGCCGTAGTTTTCTTGCTCACTAGACAAAATTTTATCTACAACCACGCCACCGTCAATACCTGCATTTTGCGCAATTTGGCGAATAGGCGCTTGCAAACTTGCAAGAATTATTTGCGCACCTACTTTTTCATCGCCGTTCAATTTTTCAATTAATTTTTTCACCGCTGGAATAGTGTGCAATAACGCTACACCACCGCCACACACAATACCTTCTTCGACAGCAGCACGCGTAGCAGCCAACGCATCATCAATACGCAATTTCTTCTCTTTCATTTCCACTTCGGTAGCACTACCTACACGAATTACAGCCACACCACCCGCAAGTTTTGCAAGGCGTTCTTGCAATTTTTCACGGTCATAATCACTTGTGCAACTCTCAATTTGCGCTCTAATTGCGTTTACACGCTCGCTAATTTCGCGCTTGTCGCCAGCACCAGCAACGATAGTTGTGTTGTCTTTTGTAATCACAGCACTGCGCGCACGCCCCAAGTCCGCAAGAGTGGTTTCGTTTAGACTTCTACCCAACTCATCAGAAATTACATTACCGCCTGTAAGAATAGCTATATCTTGAAGCATTGCTTTTCTACGGTCACCAAACCCAGGGGCTTTTACCGCTACACAAGTAAATGTGCCACGAAGTTTGTTGATAATCAAAGTTGTAAGCGCCTCACCCTCTACATCATCAGCAATAATCAACATTTGCTTGCCCGCTTTTACCACTTGTTCGAGCAAAGGCAAAATTTCTTGCATATTGCTAATTTTTTTATCGGTAATCAAAATAACAGGGTCATCTAATACTGCTTCCATTTTTTCGGTATTTGTACACATATAACTACTTGCATAACCGCGGTCAAATTGCATACCTTCTACAACATCGAGTGTAGTTTCCAGAGTTTTACCTTCTTCCACAGTAATTACGCCGTCTTTGCCGACTTTTTTCATAGCCTCACCGATAAGTTTACCGATAGTTTCATCACCAGCAGAAATACTAGCAACTTGAATGATTGATTTTTCATCTTCGATAGGCTTGCTTTGCTTTTTTAACTCAGCAACAACTGTATCTACAGCCTTTGAAATACCCTTTCGCAACACCATAGGATTTGCACCAGCAACCGAGTTTTTCATACCCTCTTTGATAATTGCTTGCGCCAAAACAGCAGCGGTAGTCGTACCATCACCTGCCACATCATTGGTCTTAATTGACACTTCTTTGATAATTTGCGCACCCATATTCTCGCAAGGGTCGCTTAATTCAACCTCTTTTGCAATAGTCACACCATCGTTCGTAATCAATGGAGTTTGAAATTTCCTATCTAATACTACATTACGACCTTTGGGACCCAATGTTACTTTTACAGTGTCCGCCAAAATATTTACGCCACGCTCCAATTTTGCGCGCGCTTCTTCACCAGATTTAATTATTTTTGCCATAATTTACTCTCCCTTATCTTAGTCTTTAATTTTGCCCAAAACATCGCTTTGCGACAAAATCACATATTCTTCATTTTCAAACTTAAATTCGCTACCAGCATACTTAGGATACAATACTTTATCCCCAACGGCAACTTGCATTACAGTTTGTTTTCCATCAACCATTTCACCTTTACCTACCGCGATGACTTCTGCAATTTGAGGTTTTTCTTGCGAATTATTAGGCAAGATAATTCCTCCCGCTGACACAGTTTCCGCCTCGATAGGTTTGATTACAATTTTGTCAAATAATGGTTCAATTTTCATTTTTTCACCTCGCAAAAATTTTTCTCGCAAAAATTTATATATGCAACAACCTTTTAAAATGTATCTAATTTTAAAAACTTGTTGTCATTTTTGCGTTTTCGATTTTTTCAAAATCTACAAAAAATGTTTGCTTTTTCACAAACACCTATATTTTATCACAACATTTCAAATTTGTAACTATGTTGTGACAACTTTTTTGCAATATTTTGAAATTTTTTCTCATAAAATTGAATATGCAACCAAAAAAGCCTTATTACGAAGTCAGCCTAATCAATAAAAAATCACGGCGCAAAATTTTAGTATCGGTTTTGTGCTTTATAATATTAATATGTATTATAGTGGCAACTACCTTACTAATTCAAAAATATACTTTCCCCAAAATTAATGGCAAAAATTTTTATTATATTTATATAGATATAGATGCACAAAATGCTACCGAGGCTGATGAACAAGCCACCCGTTACCGAGTGCGCGGAGGTGCTGGGCTCACTCAATTTTTAGACAACAAATGGCGCGTGCTGATTGCGCTTTATCCTACTCTAAAAGATGCTCAAACCGTACAAACTCAACTTTTGACTCAAAACACACAATGTAGCGTTGGTATGATTTCTACACCTACAATTTCAATTTCACAATACACAAGCGAGCAAAAAGAAGTGGCAGAGAATATTTACCTTCATTACTTGCAAACTATTGATACTTTTTACACAATCTCCACCGAACTAGACACAAGCACTATTACAGAAAGCACTGCACAAGTGCGTGTGACTCAACTAAACCTACTATGGCGACAACGAGCCGAACAACTCGCCGATATTATTAACTTAACCTCAAAAGAAAGCCAAAACCACCCGCTTAAGAATATGTATAATCTTGCATTGCAAATTTCTGGACTGCTTCAATTTTTAGCCGATGAAAATGGCTATTCTACAAATCTTGTCACCTACACAAGTTTAACAAGGAAAATAAATATTCAACTAGCACAAATCAATCTAGATAATTAAAAATTGCGTAATTTTGTTAAAATTTAGTAATTTATTGCTGTTTTTTGCAATTTTTACTAATTTTTCTTATTTATTTAATATTTTATTCTTTTTTTGTTAACAACATAGTTGACTAAATTTTTTAAGCACGCGCAAAATTTTTTTAATTATCTTTTATACAATTTTTTAACTAAAACTTTGTTTATAATTAAACATTTATATTTATAAATATTCATTTTTTAATGTAAGTATTGACTGAATTTCTTATTTGTGATATAATATATCTAGACACAAAAAGGAAGGTTTTTATTTATGAAAAACGCACAAAATTTATACCGTTACCCCGCTTTTATTATAACCAACCCAACCGAAGCTCAAAAGCAAATTTTTATTGACACCGCTAGAACAGTACATCAAGAAATTGATGATTCTGCATTTTTTGCAAAATTTAAATTAGAAGAAAATGAAAAAGGCTGTCAAATTATTTACTGTGCAAAAAATGTTGATTTTTACAATCAACTTTGCGCCAAGACTTTTCGATTTGACCAAATTTTGCACAATACCTTAGAAAAAAATCCAGAACTTAAAAAAGAATTAGATAGTATTGATATTAAATGGTTAGACTTAAAAGGCAATCCACATCCAATCAACCAAACTCCATTATGTCAATTTGTGAAGCCCGACCCTCGCATACCATTATTTTTCAATCCAGAAATTTTGCATATTACTTGCAATACCGAAAATTTTGATATTACGAGCAAAAATGAAGGGAGCAAACTCGTGTTTTATTTAGTTTTGAAAAATCCTAACGCCCCACTTACTGATGAAGAAATTGAGTTTGCAAAATTTAATATAATTAAGACCGGCTTAAAACTAACCCGCAATAGTTGTTGCAATTTTAATGTTGAATATTTAGATTCAACTGGACATATAACTGAAAAAGAAAATTTTAAAACCGTTTTAAAATCACCAAAGCCTGATAAAAATTCGCAATATCAGCAAAAAATCGAAGGTCCTGACTTGCCACACGATATTGAAACCATTTTAGCAAATTCAAAAACTAGAAATGAACACTATCGCACAATATTTGTAAAAAGAGCAAGATTTTCAAACGAGATTCACTACTTATATGACATCCTCGAAGAAAAACTCGCACGCAGAAATGTAGCACTAGATGAACAATATGATATCGTTATTGAACCATTAACTATTGATGATTACAATTACTTAGTCGTTAATATCAAAGGCCCTGTTTGTCAACAAATTTGCATAAACCATTCATCTATAATTGATAGCATACTCTTACATAATTTTACCTATATGAATTACACTTACCCATTATATAAGATAGACCTATCAGGTAAATGCATACCCGCAAATTATATTCCACTTGCAATGTTTAAACCAAATAAAACACAAAAATTAGTTCTTTCAAATACAATAGAAGAATTAAAGAAAGCAACGACAACCGATTATGAAATCAAACTACAAAGAGAACAAGACAACATTATAGCATATATGACCGTTAATCCAGAAACTCGCAGTCTATTAAATACAAAATACCTACACCAGCGAGAAGTAAAAAGTAATTTGGTAAAAATATTAGATAAATCATATTGCAAACATAAAATTATTGATGACAACGGATTAATCACTAGCACTTACAGTGGTGAAACCCAAACTATTATTAAAAATACCGAATCTACACAAAATATGCAAAATTCAAGATAAATTAAAGAAAATGAGCAAAAATGCTCATTTTTTGTTATTTTTATATGATTTTTGCTTAATTTTATAGTACTATGCAATCATTGCATAGTACCTAGAATTACTGTTGTATGTTAATTTGCCTAGTGCTATGCAATATATTTTTATCAACATTTACCCCACTCAACACACAATTTGCACCAATAATTACCCCACTTTTCACTACCACATTTTCTAAAAAACAATTTGGAAAAACTGATACATTTTCGCCCAAAATTGAATTTTTAATATAGACATTAGGATAAATTGTACAGCCATTCCCTATATGCGAATACATATCAACATACACATTGTCATCAATTAATCGAACACCTTTTTCTGCTAAATTTTTATGAATATATGCTCTCATTTTGTGCTCAGCAATATTCAATTCCCTAACAGTATTTACGCCATTCAACACAAAATAAGAATCAGCATTAATGCTATCTATTTTAAAATTATGGTTATATAGAATTTTTACCAAATCTGTAACATAGTATTCATTTTGTGCGTTATTCCTGCTTAATTTTGTCATATACTTACATAAAACATCATATTTAAAACAATATAAACCTAAATTTACTTCCGCAATTTTTAATTGTTCAGATGTACAATCTTTTGCTTCAATAATACTAGCAATTTGCTTATTATTGCGCAAAATCCTACCAAAACTAGACCGACACCCACGAGTTGCAGTTAGCAATTTTAAATCAAAATCACCCGCTAACATTTCCTCTAATATAGACGACTCTACGATAGGCCCATCACCATTCAATACCAAAATATACTCAGGCTTTTCTTTTATTTGTTCACAAGCACATTTTAGTGCATCACCCGTGCCTAGCGCTTCATCTTGAAAAACATACTCAACACTATTGCCTAGTATATTTTTTATTTCTTGTCCATTACTGCCGATAACAACATAAATTTTTAAATTTTTTGCACGCAAAGCATCAATAATGTGCAAAATAATAGGTTTTTCGCATACTTTTTCCAAAACTTTGTTAGTTTTTCGCTTCATTCGCGAACCTCTACCACCTGCTAAAATTACCGCAATATTCATTTTTACCCCCTACTATTAGGTTTTATTTTCAACTCTGCGCGCGAAATAGCAAATGAATTATTATCTAAATTTTCAGTAATGGTAGAACCAGCCCCAATAAAACAATTCTTCCCCACACTCAACGGAGCAACCAAGTTAACATTGCACCCAACAAAACACCCTGCCCCTATTTGAGTTTTATGCTTGTTAATTCCATCGTAATTCGCAAATACCACGCCACAACCAATATTGCAGTTATCACCAATTTCAGCATCACCTATATAACTCAAATGCGCAATTTTTACACCATTACCAATTACTACATTTTTAGTTTCGCTAAAATTACCCAAGCGCACCCTATCACCCAGTTCTGTTTTTTCACGCGTATGCACAAAAGGTCCTATTTGGCACGCCTCACCACATATACAATTTTGCAAAAAACAGTTGCCCCAAATTACAGTGTTGTCACCAATAATACAGTTTTTATCTAAGTAACAGTTTGGATAAATCGTGACATTTTTCCCTATTTTTGCCCCGCGTTCTATAAAGGTAGTTTTTGGTGAAATTACTTCAAAATCATTAAATTTGTGCAAAAAATCGCGTTTTTTTAGCATTTTTTTGGTATTTTTATGAATTTTTGTGATATTTTTCATTTATTTTGCCTCCGTAATTTAGTTTTATTTTTCCTTTCCATAATTACCATTTGCAACATAAATAATATTCCAAACACCCCCAAAACTGGATAGCAATAACTTACAATCGCCCCAAAACCTAGCCCCGAAATTATAAGACAAATTATACATACCGCAATACTACAAAGTTTAAAATTATGAGTATATTTTTCTAGCCAAATGCTAATTGTATAAACCAGCGAAACCGCAGTCGTTGCAATTCCTACCCAAACAACTATTAGCGTAAAAATTCCAAAAGTATGGCTTATGCTACTAGCAATATAAACTAACGGCATATCGGACATACTGCTATATGGATTTAAGTAAATCGAAATCACCATTCCCAGTAAGCACAATACCATAAACCCCGCGCCAACAGCAGAGCCTGCAAGATTAATTTTTTTAGAATGTTCTGCGCCCAGTCTAGCAAAAATAAACCCCGCAAAAAATAAATTACTGCACACATATAAAATACAGAAAAATATCGCACTCAGCACCCTTTCTCCACCAGTAGTGAGCGGTACCGTAAAACCATCGGCGTGAAAAACACAATAAATAAACGCAACTGCTATGATTAATACCATTGCAGGCACTACTGCAAGATTAATTTTTATCATTTTTTCAAACCCGAGCCAACTAATCAGCACCGCAATGACCGCGGTAAATACGCTTGCGAATCTATACAAATCTTGTGATAAAACAATATCAAAAAGCGAATTTGCGCCCGCAAACATTGCAGAAAGTAATATAAAATTTGAAAAAATAAATATAATTTCGCCTAAAATACCAAATTTGCCAAACATTTTGTTATTCATTTGTTGCACTGTTTCAATTCCGTGCCGTTTGCCGAATTCCAAAAAAGTATAACCTAGCAGAAATAACAAAGCGCCAGCAATCGCAATCAGCGGGAAACACACCCAACCAAATTGAGCAAAATAAAACCAAACCTCTTTACCGCTAGCGAAACCCGCACCAACAATTGAGCCAAACATAACAGCGCCCACCAGCAACGATTGTTTAATATCCGCTTTTGTCAAAGCCCCTCCTATACCAGCAACTGAAATTCATTTATTGCCCGCAAAACTTCCTCGCTCTCAACTCCAAAATATATGCACGCTTGCCCCAAAACTTGCGCATTGTTGCAAAAATATATGCAAGATAATACTCTTTCATTAAAGGAAAAATTATGTTGATTTTTTGCAACATACTGACAAATTTTTGCGTTTATATTGTCAAAATCGGCAACTAAGCCGTTAATTTCGGCATAACTTATAGCATTGCAATAACCCTCTTGCCACATTGAATTTGTGATAATTTTGGGTATTTTATTCTTAAAACTCCTAAATACTAAATTGCTGGTTAAATCAATTTCTTTTAGATTTTGCGCAAGCATTGCATACTTTGTGAGATAAAATTTTTGCTCCTTATCAAGCCTCACGGATAGCAAATATTTTTGATACATTTTTTGTGCTTTTTTCTTTTTGCATTTTGACAAAGCGTTTGTAAGCCTGTTAATTAAATCGGAATTTTTATAAGTCATACACCAATCAATATCATCAGCAAGAGTCAGCGAACTATTTAAGCTATCACAAAGAACACCATTTTCAATTAAGCCAAAAATTTCTTGCAACTTGTTTTCTACAATCTTTTTTGGCAGTTGAGTAGTGAGTTTAAGTGGGGGCGCAACCAAGCCACGCGTAAAAATATCTAAATAAATATTTAAAGTCGGATTTTCAATATCCACCCAACGCGCCTGCCCCAAATAGTACAGCGCGTTTTCTTTATCACCGTTATTAAAATATGAAATTGCAGTAAAAAGTAGCGTTTTTATGTTAAATTCATCATTTTTTAGTGATTTTTTGTAAAAATCTATTGCTTTTTGCCAATTCCCTGCACCAAAATACGAATTTGCTACCAACACTTCTTGCGCGCAATCTAGTTGCAAATTTTCTAGTTTGGATAAATTTATCTCCATACTGCAAAAATCTTTTTCCGCCAAACACAAGTTACACAGTAGCAAATTTGCTTGCACATTTTCAGGATTTTCACGCAATATACTAAAAATGATTTCGCGCGCTTTTTCGTAGTCTTTTTTTAAAATCAACACATCTGCGATAAAGTTTTTCGCTAAATAATCGCCTCTCGCAAACAAAGGACTAAGCGTTGTGATTGCTTGCTCGTACTTACCCAATTTTACCAGATTTTTTGCAATAGCAAACAACGGCGAACTCTCCTGTGGCGCACCCAAATTTTTCTTAATTTGGTACACCCATTCAAGTACCGCACCACTAAATTCTTCCGCGCCTCCACTTTCCAGCACTGCATCGAAATATGTGAGCGCGAGTTTTTCATTTTTCATCATAACTAAATTTCGCCCAACACCAAACAAAGCGCTAACCCTCGTTTCAGGCACACACATAGCACGGAAAAAATGTTCGCAACTCAAATAATATAGCCCCATTTCAAAATAAATTTGCCCCAAAATCACATTTATACTTTCTTTATCAACGCGAGTTTTTGCACTTTCGATTGCACGCCTACCAGCATCAAGTGCGCCCAAAAAATCTTTTTCCGCCATACGCGTATCGATAATTTTTAAATACCCGTCCAAACTTTGTCTAAAATTTAATATACCTTGCATACCGCTAATGTATGGTAATTTCTAAAATAAAATGCATAAAACAAAATGCATTTTTATGCAATATTTTGTATTTATTACACTAAATTATTTTAAGTGAGACTTTTATATTTTTATTGATTAATAAAGTATTAATGTATTAAATAATACTCAGTTTCAAATAAAATATCAATGAAAAGCACAAAATATTTATAACAAATAAGAAAAAACGCATTATTTTTGCGTTTTTTGCTAAATTTTATCATTAATTACGATATTATAGCGGAAATGTAATATGTTATTCCTTGCTTCATCAAAACTTAACTCATTATCTAAACCTGAGTTTTTATATAAATATGATTCAATTTCACCTTGCAAAGTTGCTTCATTAATTTTATATTTATGCAAAATAGCACTTAACTCTGTTTCACTACAAATTGTAGGTTCTCTATCAGTAAACGACCAAAATTCCTTCACGCTCTCGCGATAGTCCGCAAAACCTAGTTTAACAAGTCGCATTTCGATGCCCGCACGCGTGCGTTGGTGAATTTGAGTGATTTCATTCACACTTTTACCGCTCAAATACTCCTCAATCAATGCTTTATCTTCCTCAATGGTGTACTTGATGCCTCGATTGTGCACCTTTATGTATTTCTCGTGATAATCTACACTTTCTAAATATGTATCTTTCACCACTCTAAACCCAAGACTAGACAAAAGTTTCTTTAACTGTCGTTCGGCAATATTGTATTTTATCATCAACTCAGGCACACTACTACCTTGTCTATATTCCTCGACAATCGCACTTTGATTTGGGTTAAAATTCTCTTTATATAGTCCGTTCAAAATTCCGCGTAGTTTTATCACGCAGTCATCACTCAAATTTATCGCTTCGCCCTTTATTGGGTCAATTTTGTTTAAAAGAATTTTTAAAAATGTAATATCATTTTGATTTATCGCCATTTTTACCTCAAATATAAGGCAAAACCATATAACTTTCAACTTCATCTATAATATAAAATATTTTGCGAAAAATGTCAAATAAAACAAATATAATGCTCGATTTTGTTTTAAAATTAATAATACAAAATTAAAATAATAGCCATTTTTATACTTTAACACAATTTTAACAAGACTATTATATAGCCAACTAAATTAAAAAAGTTGCCTAAAATTAGACAACTATTTCTTTGCTTTTTGAGTTTTTAGTTAATTTTTGCGTTAAAATATATAACTTTTTACTGCCTTTTTATAAATTAAATATTTTTATGATTCAATTTACATTAAACCGCTCATACCGCCATCATCTGTTGTAGAATTTGTATTTGAATTTATCTTTTTCACAAAAACTGCTTTTACGATTTTCCCGTTAACCACACTTTTTGCAAGTTTAATACTAGCGTTTGTGCCTAAAATTTCGGTTTCATCGTTACCATTCACCCAACCGCTAAATTCATATCCAGCGTACGCAACTGCCACGAAAGTAACTGTTTCGTTATCGTCCTCGCTGGTCGCGATTCAGCAAAACTTCTCCCAAGATTGCTAAACAAACCCGCATTTTTCAATAAACGGAATTATAAAAGTACAACCTAAAAGCGTATGCGAGCAACGCGAGCATCATTTAGCGTTGCGCGGACACGCGCGTTTTGTTTTGCTAAAAACAAAACAAAAAAGACAAACTTTAAGTTTATAATACTATGTAAAAAATCTTCTTATACTCTCATCTACTAGTCAACTCATAATAGAAAATCTAGACGGAAAGTGTATGCGAGCAACGCGAAGCATCCACCAGCGATTGCGCGGACACGCGCGTTTTGTTTTGCCAAAAACAAAACAAAAAAGACAAACTATCAGTTTGTCTTTTTAATCGCTGGTGACTCCGGCGGGACTCGAACCCGCGTTACCACCGTGAAAGGGTGATGTCCTAACCTCTAGACCACGGAGCCATAAAATGTCTGCTGTTATTGGTAGCGACGGGTGGATTCGAACCGCCGACCTATCGGGTATGAACCGATCGCTATAACCAACTAAGCTACGCCGCCATATATAACAACAGCCAAATGTAAGGTTAGTTTATCAAATAATTTGTATAATGTCAATAAAAAATTGCAAAAAAATTGCAATTTTCCAAATTTTCTTATTTTACTTAGATTTCAACACAAATTTTTTGCCCAAAGCGTTAGCAAATGCTACTCTCAAAGCATCGCTTGAGCCAGCCTCAAAAGTGCCATTTTTAGGCAAAACTAGGCAAAAATTCGGTCCCATATACAACACAAAACTATCTTGCCGCTCCACCGCTTTTGAAAAGGCATTTAACTTACCATTTATAGTTGAAGAAGATTGCTGATTTTTTAAAATATAGACAAAATCTTCACCTGTAACCGAAAAATTAACTTCGCCCCTCATAAAATTATTTTCATTGTATTGCCTAAACAAAAAATAACGATATAACAACGAAAAAACAATGGGAATTACAAAGCCAAACACAATATAATAAATACCAGTTCTTACATTATTTACCCCCTCATTATCTGGTATAATGTAGCACAAACCTAAAAACAAAAACCAAACACCAACAATCGAGAATAATATACTAAATACTTTCACTACTCTGTTGAGTTGTTGTTTCAACGCCATAGAATTATCTTTGCAATTAAAGTTTATTTCCATAACCCCACCTCTTTAAATTTACAATCATTTTATATTAATAAATAAAAAAAGTCAAGAAAAATAAATATTATTAACAAAGATTGAAATAACTCGTAAAATTTTTAAACACTAAAAATTTAAAGTCACATAAACAACAACGCAATTACGCTCACTATTCTTTTTTCGTTATTGACAAAATTTGCAAATTATGTTATAATCAAAACAATTAAATATGATTTAAACAACTGGGTTCGAGTCCCGCGGGAGTCCCCAGTGATTTAGTATCAAAAAATTATAAGGGTGAAAAATATGACTCAAAGTAAATATTTTCAAACGAAATATGCGATAATACCTGTACGAAACTATATCTACAATATTCCTGTTTGTATTCGTTCGTATGTGGTTGGCAAGTGCTTTTTTTGCGGAGAACACAAGCACTTTACAAACCGCGGTGAAGTAGAAATGGGCTACGATGTTGTGTTTATGTGGGACCCAAACAACAGAAAAGACAATATTTACCCTCAATACGAATTGGAAACAAATCGAGTAACAAATATTACCGAGGTAGATAAAATTTACGACACTGCTAGCGAATGTCAAGCGGAAGTTGATAAATTGAACGAAAGTTTATTGGACAAAGATAGTGTTGATTATGGTGTACGCAAAAGAGAGATTGCAAAAGACACGCAAGAGGCTCAAAAACGCTTAGCAATAGACCCTTTTATGCAAAGATAAAATAAACTAACCCCAAATTGGGTTAGTTTTTTTACTTAAATTGCATTTTTACAAAAAACTCCCACCTACTGGTGGGAGAGAGAAAATTTAGATATGTTCCAACCATAGTTCAGCCATTAGCACCTTGAAAACCGCTTAACAGGTTGCTGTGTGGTCGTTGGGGCTGTCCCTCGCGCACTCTTTATGGTAATTTAATTATAATCAAAAATTTGCAGAAAAGCAACTATTTTTTATCAAATTTAAAAACTTTTCTTACTTATTTTTGATTGTTTTGCAAATTGCATATATTACCTATTCTTTGGGTACAAAAATGTTTAATTTTTTGCTAATTGAAAATTTAATTATTTAGATTTTAGTTTGCTCAAATTATTTGCATTAACAAATTGAATATGTTAAAATTATACTATACATAAAGGAGGAAATTATGGCTTCAGGGAAAAAACCGTGGTATGTGACTCTATTTAACTGCATTTTGACCCTAATTTGCTTGGTAGTGTTGATTGTTGGTGGCGTATTTTTATTTTTTAAAATCAAATACAATGTCAATGTATTTACCACTATCGCGCAGGTGAAAGTTTTAAATGAAAAAGTAGATGTTGCAGAGAAATTTAAAAATCAATATAGCGAAACCGATATGGACAGTGCAATGACTATCGTGAACGCACAAGTAGCAGGTTTAATCGTAAAGACCGCCACTGGATACGAAATTAGCACTTCTGGGCTAGAAACAACAATGGCAAATTCGTTTAGTTTGACAGGTAAACAAGTAGGCGCAATCGGCAATGTTATGCTTACGCAAAACAACCAAAAGACCGTAAATATTGGAGGAAAGGAACTAAATTACGATTTGTTGCAAGTAGATTTTTTAAACATTGAAGAAACAAAAGCCGATGTGAATATTGTAATCAAGGTAAATATCGACCCTATCAAGGAAGATATGACTGGCTTCTTTATGAATATCGTAAAGAAAAATATGCCTAGCGACTTGTATATTTCTTCGACCGTGACTATCGAAAAAGGTGCGACTGCATTTGCCTACACAGTTACTAGCAAGAGTTTGACTCTAAACAACCTAACTGAGGAGCAGACAGCAAACCTTCTCACAACTATCAACAAATTTATGAGTTTTACAACAGTGGAAGAAATCAACAAACTAATCGGTGGCTCATTTGCTGATGCAATGATAGGTACAGAAACAAACAAAGGCTTCGCTTACTCATTAAAGGCGCTAGGTGCAACAGATTACAATTTCGTTGTGAATAGCGAAACTGGCTACTTCTCAGTGTTACACTAAAATAAAAGAGTTGTCCAAATTTTAGGGCAACTTTTTTGTTTACCAACAAAACGCAATTACAATCGAAAATTTAATATTTTGGCTATTTATCAAATAAGTTGCAGGGGTTTTTGCCTTGCATCTTTTTTATTTGCCGAAAATTTTATATAATTTGTTATATTTTTAAAGGAGAAAAACTATGAAACTAACAAATTGGATGAAAATTTGGCTGGAAAAATACACTCAGCCACGCGTAAAAATGCGCACTTATTTGATGTACAAAAGTCTAATAGAACGGCATATTTCGCCCGTTTTAGGAGATTACGAATTAAAAAAACTAAGTCCTGAAATTTTACAAGATTTTGTGTTACAAAAACTAACATTCGGCAATCTCTATACACACCAAAATTTATCAAACAACACTGTAAATTCTATCGTTAATGTGCTAAGACAAGTTTTGCAATCTGCTGTAAATTTGGGCATCATTCAAAAGGAATATAGCCGATTTATCAATACCCCGCGCGTACAAGAAAAACAAGTAGTGGCATTTGAAAAAAGTGAGCAAATACAACTAGAAAAATACTGTCTAAATAGCCCAAAACCTAATCATTTAGGCATAATAATTTGTCTTTATACTGGCTTGCGTTTGGGCGAACTATTAGCACTTACTTGGCAAGACATTGACTTTGAGAAAAGGCTTATCTATATCAACAAATCCTCCTTTACCTACTATGAAAATAGCAAGCAAAAGATTATAGTTGATACCCCAAAAACGCGCAATTCAAACCGCATAATACCTATTCCTCGCCAAATTTTAGGTTTGCTTACTAAACTTAAAAAACACTCAAAATCAAATTTTGTTATCACTACTAGACTAAACACTATGGTGGCTAGCAGGTCTTATGAAAAGACTTTCGAGCGCATTTTATTTAGGCTAAACATACCTTATAAAAATTTTCACGCACTGCGCCACACATTTGCTACTCGCGCGATTGAAATAGGCGTTGATGTCAAGACTTTGTCCGAAATTTTGGGTCACAAAAACCCTATGATAACGCTTTCAAGATACACCCACTCTCTACTTTCGCACAAAAAAGAAATGATGAACAAATTGGGCAAAATGCTTGATTATTAGGCAAAAAGACTTCGTAAAATACAAAATTTGCGAAGTCTTCGTTTAAATTTTTTATATTTAATTTTAATTTAATTTTACACTTGCGATATTAATTTTTTTGTTTGCGTTTTAAGTTGATTTTTAACACCAAAAATCGAATTAATTTGTATATTTCAATTACAGGCACGATAGTAAACGCAAGCCCAAAAACTATGCCCCATTGCACGATAGTAAGTGGCACTAGCCCAAATACGCCTGCAACTGGCGGAATAGCAACAACTGCTACATTTAACACCATACAAATGAGTAAAGTAACCCAATATAGCCAGTTATGGAACGGATTGCTACTAAAAATACTATGCGTGTTGCGCACATTTATCAAGTGGAAAATTTGCGATAATGATAAAATTGTAAAGCCAAATGTTGTAGCTAAAATCTCGCTACCCGTTTGCGCCATAACTATATAATATGCGCCCACCACAATACCAGTTAGCCACAACACTTGCGTAACCATTACGCCCCAAATATTTGCAAAAAGTGGCTCGCTTTTTTTGCGTGGTGCTTCTTTCATTACATCTTTTTCCGCCCGTTCTACGCTAAGCGACAAAGCAGGCAAGGCGTCGGTAATCAAATTGATAAACAAAATTTGCATTGCTGATAAAAAGCCCAATGTTGGGCTAATCAAAGTAATTAGCAATATTGAAAGCACTTCTACAAAATTTGTGCCGAACAAAAATTGAATGACTTTTTTGATATTTGAATAAATTTTTCTGCCTTCGGTAATTGCTCCAACTATGGTAGCAAAATTGTCATCAGTAAGCACAATATCAGCGACTTCTTTTGTCACCTCTGTACCCGTTTGCCCCATACCAATACCTATGTCTGCGCACTTGATACTAGGTGCATCATTTACACCATCACCAGTCATTGCAACGACCGCGCCAGTTGCTTTCCAGCCTTGGACAATACGCACTTTGTTTTGCGGACTAACGCGCGCATAAACGGTTACTTTGTCGATAATTTTTGCATAATCTTCATCACTGAGGTTGTCTAATTCTGCTCCAGTCAAAATCATATCGCCATCGTGAAAAATTCCCACTTCTCTTGCAATTTCCCTTGCGGTAATTGCGTGGTCGCCCGTAATCATAATAGGTCTAATCCCCGCACTAATGCAAGTTGCCACCGCGCTTGCGGTTGTGTCGCGCGGAGGGTCGCGCATAGCGGAAATGCCCAAAAATATCATTTTATTTTCATCTTCAAGCGAAAAATTATTACTTTTGTGTATTTTATAGGCAAATGAAAGTGTGCGCAAGCCTTTCAGTGCAAACCGCTCTAATGCGGACTCAATATCTGCTCGAACTTGCTTTGTAATACGCGTTATTTCACCATTTATCTCGACATATTCACACCTATCTAGCACAACATCGGGAGCACCCTTTGTAAAGCCTATAATTTCATCGTTGATTTTATTGAAAGTGGTCATCATTTTTCTATCACTATCAAAAGGCAACTCATAGACACGCTTAAAGCGCATATTTACATTGATAAAATCGTGTCCCAGTGCGCTAGCCCCACTCACAAGAGCAGTTTCAGTGGAATCACCCATCAATTTTTTACCTTGCACTACTGTATCATTACAAAGCAACATACACTCAAATAATTTGGTATTTTTTACCGAATTTAAGTCGTTTTTTCCGTAAATATTTCCGTTTGTGTAAATTGAGGTCAAGGTCATTTTGTTTTGCGTGAGCGTACCTGTTTTGTCTGTGCAAATAATCTGGCACGAGCCTAGCGTTTCCACTGCTTGCATTTTGCGCACAATGGCGCGTTGCTTACTCATACGGCTCACACCAGTCGCCATAATTACCGTAATTACGGCAGGTAGACTCTCAGGAATGGCCGCGACCGCTAATGCAATAGCCACAAGCAACGAATCTAGCACATCGTGTTGCGCTTTTAGCACTACATTAATGATAAATACGACAAATGCGATTATCAAAATTCCAACTGTTATCCATTTGCCGAGTTTGTTTAATTTTTGCTGGATAGGTGTCATTTCTTCTTGCTGGTTGTTGAGCATATTTGCAATTTTACCGATTTCAGTATTCATACCAGTAGCTGTTATCACACCAACGCCCCTGCCGTAAGTCACCACACAGCCAGAATGAAGCATATTCACTCTATCACCTAGCACCGTACCAACAAGTAACGGAGTATCGGCGACTTTCTCAATTTCATTTGATTCGCCTGTTAGACTGCTTTCATCACTTTTTAAACTATGGCTTTCAATCAAATAGCAGTCCGCGCACACCACATCACCCGCTTCAAAGTAAACTAAATCGCCCACGACCACATCGCGTGTAGAAATTTGTACCAACTTTCCGTCCCTATATACTTTGACAAAAGGCTGACTCATTTTTTTGAGGCTTGCGAGCGCGTTTTCAGCCTTGTTTTCTTGCACAAAACCGATTACAGCGTTGAGTAGCACAATCGCTAAAATTACGCCCACATCAATTAAATCAGCGTAATTTTTGGTCACTACCGCAATTATACCAGTCACCAGCGCAGAAATTAGCAAAATAATGAGCATAAAATCTTTAAATTGCCCCAAAAACATAGCCCATTTGCTCTTTTTCTTTGCGGAAACCAGCTCGTTTGCGCCGTTTGTTTGCAATCGTGCTTTCGCTTCCGCATCAGTCAAGCCTTTTTTGCTAGTTTGGTAGGCTTTGAAAATTTGCTCAGCATTTAAACTATGTGGATTATTTTCCAAACGCTCACCTCATTATTTTTTTAATTATTTTAGCATTATTATTCCTATTCGTATATGTAATATTGTAATATATTTTGCTCAAAATTCCAAATAAAATGAGCCAAAATTTAAAAAATTTATACATTTTTTTACAAAAATTTCCATAACCCAACAATTACACGAAAAATTGCCTAAAAATTCGCAAAAATTCAAGATTATTTCATTTTCACTTTACAAATTGCAAAAAGTTTTGTACAATATAAATATATAGAATTTAAAAGGACAAGAAAAATGAAATTAGGCATTGTTGGGCTACCGAATGTAGGCAAAAGTACACTTTTTAATGCACTTACCAAAGCGGGCGCTATGAGCGCAAATTACCCGTTTTGCACCATTGAGCCGAATGTGGGTATGGTGTCTGTACCTGATGAGAGGCTAGAAGTTTTGGGCAAACTCTACTCTACTCAAAAAATTACTCCTGCTACAATCGAATTTGTAGATATTGCGGGACTGGTAAAAGGCGCAAGCAAAGGCGAAGGTTTAGGCAATAAATTTTTATCACATATTAGAGAAGTAGATGCTATTGTGCATGTAGTGCGTTGTTTTAGTGATAACAATATTATCCATGTCGAGGGTAATATCGACCCAAAACGCGATGTAGAAACAATAAATCTTGAATTGATACTTGCCGACCTCGAATCTCTTACCAAGCAACTGGACCGTGTAGCAAAACTTGCTCGCAGTGGTGACAAGACCGCAAAAGAGCAATTTGAAGCGTACAATATCGTACTTGATTGTTTGCAAAAAGGTTTACCTGCGCGTTCGGCTGACTTAACCGATGAACAGAAAAAAATTGTTAAAGATGCCTTTTTGATTACATCAAAACCAACTCTTTATGTAGCAAATATTTCTCAAGAGCAATTAAACGCGACTGATGATAAATACATCAATGCTGTAAAAGAAATTGCCAAGACTGAAAATGCAAGTGTACTGGAAATTTGTGCCAACTTAGAGGCAGATTTGACTGAATTAGATGCACAAGAACTTGATGAGTACAAGCAAGAATTTGGTATCAAAGAATTAGGACTTGACCGACTAATCAAGGCTAGTTACTCCCTATTGGGTCTTATTAGTTATCTCACCGCTGGTGAAAAAGAAGTGCGTGCGTGGACTATCAAAAAGGGTACAAAAGCTCCTGGCGCTGCTGGAGTAATTCATACGGACTTTGAGAGAGGTTTTATAAAAGCCGAAGTAGTGTCTTATGAAACTTTGATTGCTTTGGGTGGCTACAATGAGGCAAAAGAAGCAGGCAAAGTGCGTATGGAAGGCAAAGATTATGTCGTGCAAGACGGCGATGTAATGTTGTTTAGGTTTAATGTTTAGGAGGTAGTATTATGAGAGATTTTTTGCAACAATTAAATTATAGATTTTGGGCAAATATGGACGAAATTATTGCCGAATTTAAGATGGCTGGCGGTGAACCTTTGCGCAAAGATGAGCAAGATTATATAGACTTTTATACCCTATCCGCTGTGGGTAAATATGCAAGCAGTCTTAGTGAATTTTATGAAAATGCTTATCTTAGCCAAGCAAAAGAATCTATGGACACCTTGCCCGCTAAAATTGATGCAAAAATGAATACATATACTGAAAAAGCGCAAAAATCTATGCGTAATGAACTTGCTTCAAAGCGTGACAACTTTGAATTGATATTGATTACAAATGGTTATATCGGCGATACTTTCGCGACTGCAAGCAATGCAATTTACAAAAGTATGTCCAAACAAACTGCGGTTTTGGGCAACGCGCTCGACCAAACAATAGATAGTTTTTACAAACTCAATGCTGACAAAATAGTAAAACAAGATATAGATTTAAAACATATTAGTTTAGCAAAATAGTGAAAATAGGTGAAAAATGCAATTTTTTGTTATTTTTTGCCTATTTTTATTTGTAATTTTTCTTTATTTTTTGATATACTAATACTGATTAAACATTAAAGAGGTATTTATGTCCAAAAAATATGTTTTTGACTTCACTGAGGGTGGAGTTGGCGATGTGGAACTACTAGGTATCAAGGGTGGCAATATTGCGCAAATGATGCAAATGGAATTGCCTGTGCCGTTAGGATTTAATATTACGACCGAATGTTGTAAGCGTTTTTTGCAAGATGAAAAATTAAGCAATGACCAAATCGAGCAAATTTTGCGCGGTGTTAAGCGAATGGAAAAAGAAATCGGTCTAGGTTTTGGTGATACCGAAAAGCCTCTCCTACTCTCTATGCGTACGGGCGCAAGTATCAAGATGAAAGGTTTGGCACGCACAGTTCTTAATATAGGTCTTAACGATGAAATTGTATCAAAACTAGTGCGTTCTACCAAAAATCCTGTATTTGCGTGGGAGTTGTACTGCCGTTTTATTCGCGATTACTGCACAATCGTTGCTGGTATGGATATAAATGAAATTGCCTCAGCAGAGCGTGAACTCCGCATAGAAAATGCGGGCGCGCCTGAGCCTGAGGTTTTGCAAAAAATCATATCACAATTTAAAAAAATGTATCGCAAGCAATTTAAGTCTGCTTTCCCTCAAAATGTCAACGAACAGTTGTTGTCTGCCATTTGTGCAGGTCTTGCTAGTTGGAATAGCACACAAGCAAAAGTTTATAGACGCGTAAATAACCTTCCTGATGATTTGGGTTGTGCTGTGAGTGTGCAAGCAATGGTTTACGGCAATTACGATATGGAGAGTGGTGTTGGTGAAGCACATACAAGAAATGTTATCACTGGTTGTAGAGATATTGACGGCGAATTCGTTAGGCGTGCGCAAGACAAAAACTTGCTCAAATCTAGTGTTACTTACGATATGGCAGAATTAAGGAAAGAAAACCCTGCTATTTATGCCGAACTAGAAAAGGCGTGCAGGACATTAGAGAGATATTTCCAAAATGTAATGACTATTGAGTTTTGTATTCAAAGCAACAAAGTATATATAATGCAAGTTGAAATTGCTGACCGCACCCCTCAAGCAAGCGTTAGGTCTGCTGTGGAAATGGCACAAGAACGCATTTTCAATAAAAATCAAGCCTTGCTTACAATCGAGCCGAACGGTTTAAAGACTTTGATTCAACCCGCTTTTGACACAGATAGAGAGCGCTACGCACGCGTACTTGGCGAAGGAATTTGTGGTTACCCAGGTTGCACTAGTGGTGTGATTGCATTGTCTGCTTCTATGGCGCTTGAATACGCGAGTAAAGGACAAAATGTTATCCTTATGCGCGAAAGCACAAATGCACAAGATGCCGAAGGTATTGCAGTTGCTAGCGGTTTAGTAACAACAACTGGTGGCTCAAACTGTCACGCAAGTGTAGTAGCAAGAAATATTGCTCTACCTTGCATTACAGCGTGCAAAAGAGTAATTATTAATGAAAACACGCACTCAGTTAAACTCGGCGGTATGAATTATCACGAAGGCGATTTAATTAGTATCAACGCAAGCACTGGTAAAGTCTATGGTGAGGCTTTACCTATGAAAGAGCAACAACTCAATGGCGATTTGGGTACTATTATTGACTGGGCAAGTCCTACCCTTACTATGCCAATTTATGCCGATGCGGAAACGCCAAATAAGATTAAACGCGCGCTAGAATTAGGTGCAAATGGTATAGGTTTACTTCGTACTGAAAATATGTTTTATCAAGCAGAAAAACTGACATTAATGCGTAAATTTTTGCTTGCGCCTGATGCAAAATTAAAGGAAACTGCCCTAAAATCTATGCAAAAAGTGCAAACTGCTGATTTTGTAGATATTATGGAAGCGGTTGGCGAAAAAGAACTAAATATTAGATTAATGGACCCTCCTTTCCACAAATTTTTGCCTAATTCACAAAATACTTTGCGAGCAATAGCGCGTGATTTAGGGCTGAATTATGAGCAAATTCGCGAATCTGCTGACACTCTTATGCAAGCAAACCCTATGATGGGTATTCGTGGGTGCAGACTATTAATTATGTTCCCAGAACTAATTGAAATGCAAATCACTGCTATCGCAAATGCGCTTATAGAAACAAAACGCCACACTGGCAAACTTCCTCAAATCCGTATAATTGTGCCTCTTGTGTCCATTTTGCCTGAATTTGAAGTAATTGAAACAATTATTAAAAATACTTTTGCCAAAGCGCTGGAAAAAGTAAAATTTGAGGTAAATTACGAAATCGGTTGTATGATTGAAACTCCACGCGCGTGCCTCATTGCTGACCGAATTGCAGAACACGCTGATTTTGTTTGTTTCGGCACAAATGACCTCACTCAACTCACATTTGGTTATAGCCGTGATGACTGTACAAAATTTTTGCGCGAATACTACGCTGACAATCTACTATATACTGACCCGTTTGCGTGTGTGGATAAAAATGGTGTGTTTGAATTAATGCACATCGCTGTACAAAAAATTCGTACTGTAAATCCAAAACTACCTATTTGGATGTTTGGTGAGCCAGCAAGCGATGCCGAGAGCCTTAGAATGGCGCTCAAACTCAAACTAGACAAAATTAGTTGCACAACAAACAAAGTGCCTTCGGCAATTTTGGCGCAAGCACAAGCCGAAATTAAAAAAGAAATGGACTAAAAATTAATTACAAAAAAATATAAAATAAATATGTAAAAAACACCTAAAAATTATTAATTTAATCAAATTTAATCGCAAATAATATGTATATTTACTTTTAGCCTCTTGCGCCATTGTAAATAATATTTGGTATGCTTTTTACGAAAATAAAAACAAAAAAGACTTGATTATTTCAAGTCTTTTTTTAGTGTTTTATGGGTTCGTTGGTTCTGTTGCGCTAGGGAAAAGTTTTGTTGTACCATTCAAAGTTATACTACCGTTTGTAACCGTAATACTGCTTTCATCAACTGTTCCGTTCGCACACAATGCCCCGACCGTACCCTCACTTGCTATATCAATAATTGCATTTAATTTAATCGAAATTGTTTTATCAGTAGTTGCTTGATTGCTAATAAACAAGCCACCAGCCTTGTTGCTCGCACTTAAATTTACATTTTGCGCGATAGTAACATCTACATTTCCGCTATTTTCGCTAGCAATTGTAGTTGCATTATCGCCAGTAACATTTAAGGCATTGATTATTACGCCAGAAATTGAGCCAGTATTTGTATTCGCAATTCCGCTTGCAGTTATTCCACTAACTGTACCTGCTAATGTTAGATTTTTAATTGCGCCAGAATTTTCACCAGCGATTCCAGTTGCAATCGCACTAGATTTGATTGTAACATTTACAGCACCATTTGCGCCCGTTCCTGCAATACTACCCGTGTTCTCAATCGAAATTCCACTCGCGTTACCGTTTGTTGCGGTAACAGAAATTGTAAAGTTTTGAATCTCAATTTTTCCAGCACTTGCATTTGTATTTGCGATACCGGCGGCATCGCTTTCACCCGCTACGGTCAAATTACCAGTGGTTATGGTAATTGTACCGCTATTTGTACCTACAATTCCTGATACTTTATCTTTACCAGTTATTGTTGTATTGAGTGAATTTTTAACATTGATTGTACCGCTATTGTTTACAAACAAGTTAGCCCCACTACCACCATTTAGAGTGCTATTCAATGTAGTTAAATTGATAACACCTGTATTGGTCTTTGTAATTCCGCTAACATTATTCATAACTACATTTCTCAAAGTCAAGTTAACCGTTTTTGCATTTACCGAGTTAGCCAAAGCGTAAAATTCTACATTTTCGCTAGCATCAATAGTGACATTTTCCATATTTACATTTAATGTACCTACTCTGTCGATTGCTCCCAAAACTAACGCGCTACTAGCGTTTGCACGCACAATTACATTTTTGATATTAAATGTAGTGTTGTCCGCAAATTTTGCCGAGCCTGCACCAAATACACTTGCATTGCCATTTATCACAACTCCACAATTACTGATTGAATTAATAGTGTTGTTGCCAGAAGTTGATGTAAAGTCAAGGTTAGAGTTGTCACGATAAATAAGTCCGTCTGTCACTTCAATACCTCTTAGGCTTAGATTTGCATTTTTGATAGTTTTTAGCATTTTATTGCCTAGCGAGATAGTGTCACCATTAAATTTGATTGCATTTACACTACCATTAACATTTAGATATGACACAATTCTATCAAATTGCTCTACAGTACTAATTAGGTATGCATTTTCTACAAATGTAACCGAAACACCAAATTTTGCATTTTCGCCGATTTCTTCCACAAAGGCTAATAACTCGTAAACTGGAACATTGTTTACTTTTCTTCCAGTGTAGCCCCAAATACTGCTATCAAGACCAGTAAAGTCGGTTGGGTAATCGGTAAAGCAATTTGTAGTTGTGCCATTAAAGGTTGCACCAAATGACATACTATTCTCAATCTTACCACTTGTATTTACTACACCGCTTGTAGCGTTTACCAAAATCTCACTAGCAAGACCTGAAATATTGTTTGCCAAAATATCATTACTTAATCCCGCAATAGGTGTAAGTTTCACTTTTGACACGCTACCAGAAATATTTGTAGCAAGAGTTTTTGAAATATTTTTAATTTCGTAACCATTACCATTCAAGTTTCCTGCAAATGTAGTCGCTACAAAGTTTCTTGCGATATAGTTAAAGTCAATATCACTGCTTAGTACAAAGTATGATGTTTTTCCGCTAGTCAACGCCCATTGCAACTGCCCCGCAGAATTAATCTTGTATGGATTGTTTACGGTACCCTCGCCCGTGTCTTGTGCATCTTGCAAGATATTTGCACTACTAAGGAGTTTTAAGTATGGCAAACCGTAGTTTTTATTTTGTTTTATTTCAAACGCCGTACCTAAATCAAGTGTTGCACCCTCACGCAAACTAGGTATTGTAAAGTTTTCCCAATCTGTTGGGGTAATATTTGTAGCATTTAAGTCGTAGTAAATACCACTATTGTTTGTTGCTCCACCATTACGAACAGCGACCACTGGATTAATCACTGCATTACCATTATCTACAATATTTATAGATACATAGCAATTTTTGTTGTAGAAGCCAAGTGAAGCATTGCTACTTGTAGCCACTTTACCTACGAGTCCACCTATGCTTGTTGCATTGCTTGTATTGTAATTTTTAATAGTACCTACCGCATAACTGTCCATAAGAGTAAGTCTAGTGTCAACATTTTGTGACCAACCTACCATACCACCAGCGATAATACTACCAGCATTGCTAGTTAGATTACCTTGAGAGTCAACTTCGCCGTAAAGGCTGATATTTACATTGCTAGCACAACCTATGATTTGACCTTTATTGATTGCAACAAGTCCGCCAACAGTTGCATTTCCGCTTGCAAGACCAATTTGTGCATTAATAGTCGCATAGCAACCGAACAATTTTGAATTTTCACTCAAAACTGATACGATACCAGCAAAGTTTGAGTTTGGCGCAATTTTGCTCGTAAAGTTCATACGCAATACTACGCCAGAAATCACAGAACCTTTGCCATTTTGCTCGTTAGTTTCACCAAAAATACCATAATTTAGCGTTGTTGAAGGTGTAAACTCGCTATAATCAAGTGTATCTACGCTTTGCGCTGAGATAATGTTTCCAGCACCGTTGTACCAACCCAAAATTTGCTTGTTTGCGTTTATATCAATTCCGCTAATTGAAGCAGAAGTTTGAATATAATATTTGTAAGCACTTGTATTGATTTTATCTCTAAAATCACTCGCATTTGCGATAATTAGAGGACTAGTCTTGCGGTCGCCCGCTACATTTTCACCTTGATACAAGGCTTTGTACCTTTCGTTTGAAGGGTTAAATGTTGCAAAATCTGTCACATTCAATCTAGCATAATTATTTGTTGCTGGGCGTGTAAAGTTGCTCGCTGAGAACGAATTTAATATTTCCGTACTCTTTCTGCCTACACCTAACTTATCTTTTGCTGTAAGACCTAAGTAAGAGTCACACCAAATAGTTGCACTCGACTTAATATCACCAGAATAGATAGACAAGTCAATATTTTCAAAACGAGTGTTATTTTTAATTGTTGCGATACTGTATCCACTTGCGATACTTTGTCCGCTACCAACACCGACAACACCGCCTACCGCGTGAATTTGCTCATTTACGGTTGTATTTTCGCTCACGCCGTAAGTGCCGTTTAATGTAATATCGCCACTAACTATTACGCCCGTGATACTATCAGCATTGCTCTTTCCGCTAAGTCCACCAACATTAAATACATTTACCGCAGTCAAGTTGTTTAAAGCAAGATTTAAGTCACCCGCACTATCCACTTTGACCGCATCAATCTCAGTGGACATACCAAACATTCCACCAGCGTAAAGTGCAAGGTAAATATTATCAATATCAATATTCACATCGCTAATTGCCGTATCAATGTTTGTTTCAGTTGCGCTACCAATCAATCCACCTATGATATGAGTAACTTTTGAATTTGCATTACTACTGCAAGCAAGTTTTAGGCTACCCTCAGTGTAGATATTTTTCAACACAACATTGCCTTGTGTAAGTCCAGCAAAGCCACCTAAGTATGCATTTGTGTTTTTAGTACCGAAACGGTTGTCTGCTAAGTTTAGTTTAATTTCTGCATAACAATCGCTGATATTACTTTCGTTATTTTCTGTTGTATAAATTCTACCAAACATTCCACCAACAAAGTTTGCGTTTGTAGTGATTTCGTGATAAGTGATTTCGCCCGCTTCGCACTTAATATTTACTTGCGAAACCGTTGTATTACGAGCGACACCAACAAGTCCACCTACATAAGCATTGATTTCTTCACTTAAATTTGTAGAAATGTACAAGTTTACTAAATTAACCTTTGTAATAGTTGCACCATCAGTTGCACCAAACATACCTGCATTTGCAGTACTTGTTTGCACGATAGGCATATTGTAGATTGTGTAGCCATTACCATTGAATGTACCTGTAAATGGAGCGCTTTCCGAGCCAATAGGCACTGATGCAACATTCGCTCCCTTAAAGTCAAGGTCGTTCATAAGTATAAAGGTTTTGTCAGGGTGCCAGTACATTTGTAAATAATCAGCAATAGTGCGAATTTGCATTACATCTGGTATATCTTTGCGTTCGATTTCTGGCATACCATTACTTTTGTCGATACTGTAAGAATCCCAACCGCTAAAAATTTCATCTAAATGACTCAACATATAGCCACGAGTTTGCGCAGTCGCTGGTTCGCCACTACCAGTACCAAAACCTCCTACTGCTTTTAAGTCAATGTCCGTTTCGTTAGGTGTTAAATCAGCAATCGAAGTTGTGACAGTATTTAGTACTACTTTATTGAAAATCTTACCTACATAATAGTTGATTGAGTTTGTCAAATTACTAAACGGCGTATCTTCACCAGTCGCTACTGTGTGGGTCGTATAAATTTGTCCAGCATCGTGGCAATATCCAACCAAACCGCCGTGATGTGCATCAATTCGATTTTTGATATTTAAGTAGTAATTGTAATCAGCCACAAGATAGTTGTTTAACGCTACACAATAGTCAAGCGTAGTAGTTACCCTTACTTTTTCACCAAACGGATTTGTGATACTATTGTTGTTTACCAAAATATCACTCGCATTATCAAAGTCGCTCACATAACCTACAATTCCACCTAAGTTTGCAACTCGCGCACCAAGGACCCCGCCAGTCGCAAATACAGCGCGAATATCGCCGCCATACGCTACACCAACAACACCACCAACATTTGTGCTATTTGAGTTGCGCACGCTCACCTTACTGCTACCATAGTAGATTGTACCACCTATCCAACCGCTAGAAGTTGAGCCAACATTTAACCCAACCAATCCACCAGTACCTATTGTGTCTGCGCCACTTTCAAATGCAGTAGAATTGATACTAATTTGTTGCCCTGATAGGTCAGTTACTCTATCTTCGCCAGTGTTTGCAATATCTTCGACACTTTGAATTTCATCTGTGTATTTTACCGAACTATAACGAATTACACCATTGTTTTGACCGACCAAACCACCAGCAAAAGTGTAACCCTTGATAGTAGTTTGCGAATCAATAATCTTAGTTGCATTGTTTAGTACAGTATCTACACCTAGTAAGCCCGCAACACCACCAACGATTTTACCTACAATGCTTGCTTGCCCTGTTGATTTTATATTATTTAACATTGCTTCATTTGCGTTAGTTGTTGTCCTTACCGTATCAAATTGAGTTAAGTCAGCGATACCAAACACTCCGCCCGCATAACCCAAAATCGCTGTATCAGTCGCAGTGTTTGTACTGCCCCTTGTCCTCAACAAGTCATAATTGTAGAGTTTGTTTGTATCGCGTTTATAATTTACAGTTACACCAACATTTGCAGAAATTTCACTTGCGCGCGTTGTACCTTTTGCAAATCCTACAACGCCACCTACGGCATTATTACCAATTACACGCGCTTGCGCACCAGATACTGTGATATTGTACAAGTTTCCGCTATCCACAACACCAGCAACCGCACCTACAAAACTTACTTGTGAGCAAGAAACGGCCATAACCGCGACATTTAAGTTTTTCACTGTACCTATGTGGTTAATTTGCGTAGTTTCGCTTGCATTTACACGCGAAATTGTACCAAACAAGCCGTATCTATCTACATTAGCCTCATTTATAGCAAGGTTTAAGTTGCTAAATGTAAAGCCATTACCTTCAAAAATACCCGCATAGTTTTGTGTAGGGCTGTAAAGTGTCGTATTTATGTCGATTTCGCTTTGGTCAAGATTTCTAGCCAAACGAATATCATCAATAATCTTTGTAACACTTTGAGTTGTATTTACTCCATTTATTAGTACTTCCTCTGTACCAAATACTGCCGTTACACCGTCAAGTGAAGTATTAAACGCATTGTTAAATTGTGTAGCAGTAGTAATTGCAACTGGGTCGTATGAATAGTCTGTGCCAAAGTCGTTATTTGCTATTTTTTCAAAATATGAGTTAAATTTCTTGCCATAAGAATATTTTACAGCACCCGTATCCGGGTCAACCTCAGGGTTATCAAGCATATACATTCTAGGAGTTGCTATCAAGTCTGCACTTACAAGTTTTGGTCCAAAATTCATTTGAGGCACATTACCAGAGTAACCTTCAAACGAAAGTTTAGTTTCAAACCTTTCAGGAGTGAAGTATAAATTATTTTCATCTACAAATACCCAAATACCTGTAAATTCACCGCCCGTTTCGTTTGTACGCGAGAATGTAAAGTTGTCAAATACGCTTGTACCTTTTGTACCCATAAATTGCTCTAATGAAAGCGCTTTTGCTTCTTCCAACCTAAGCGCGCTAGCACTAAATCCAGTGTCATAGAAATAACAATTTACTATTCCGTTTGGATTACGGTTGTTATTTTCGCCAGCGGTAATACCCTCTACACCGATAAATGGCATACTTACGCTAGTGACACCAGTTTCGGCGTTTGACATCAAACAAACAGAGTAACATCTGCTAATCACACCAGCATTACCATTTGTAAACGCAAAACCACTTGATTCAAGCGCAATAATTTGCATTGCTGAATAACTATCACAAATTTTACCCAAATTTGAGTACACAAAGCCCGATGCGCGCACACCTGATTGAATAATACCATTTCTGCTATTTGCAAGAGAGGCAAGAATTGTATTTTGATTATCTACAATTTCAGTATAAGCACCACCTGTATAACTGCCATAAATCGTACCGTTATTTGAGTTTTCTACGACCAAGCCGGCAGTCGCTACATTGTCACCTGTTGTATTTGCAATATTTGTAATATTTCCACCTGTATAGTAGCAAGCAGAAATATTACCGCTATTCAATGCAACTAAACCTGCGATTTTACCAAATGCTGTAATATCTAAGTAGTTTATCTTACTATTTGATACCGCACCAGTAGAAGTATTTGCACCGATTAAGCCTGCAATCGCAAAGTCAGCGGTCGTATCTTGCGGACTAGCCACTGTTACGCCACGAATAAGCGCGCTATCTAGTCCCACAACCTCACAGTTATGCACTGTACCTTCGTTTACACCAGCGATTAACCCTACACGCAAAGTACTTAGCCCACTAACATTTGTTGCAATCGTGATATTTTTGTTTACTAATTGCAATTTAATATTTTTTACTACCATATTTGCAGTAATTGTATCAAATAGACCAAAGTTTCCAGTAGTTGAAGTAATATCGGCAGGCATAAATCTAATCGTGTAGCCATTACCATTTAAACTGCTAATTTCTGTCGTAATAGGAGTCCAAACTGATGTAATCTCAATATCGTTCATTAAAATGTAGTCAATTCCTGATTCCATAGCGGTTAAATCTTTTTCCGAATAAATCGGCTGTGCGTGTTCTTGCGAAGTTATTTGATAGAAATCAAGTGTAATATCATCAGTGTAGTAACCTCTGCACGCGTTGGTCAATTCATCGAAAGGAACAAGAGTAAACAAACCATTGTTAAAGGTAAATGCAATGTCATATTTTATGCGAGAATTACTTGATACACCATTTGCTTCAATTTGGTAACCAGCGCCTGCATTGTAGTAGCAATAATTGCCATTTATCCAGTTTTTCTGCTCATCACTACTGCCTAAATCAGTAGTTAGCGTGTTTAGTTGTTTTGCGATAACTGTTCCATTACTTTGAGTTACATATGCACTCCAACCAGAGTAAACCTCATCTCCAATACCGTTTAGGCTATTGATTACTTGCATAATCTTTGCCTTTACTAAATCATTTGTAGTATCAAAAGTAATTGCTGAGATAGTGCTTAGGTTTTCAAGAGTTGCACCCTCAAAAATTCGCAAATCATATTTTTTATCCTTTACATATGCAAAACGGAAATTTGTACCAAGATTTCTACCATTTACTAAGCCTTGCGAAATGCTATTTATATAAAAATCTACAACTAAGAAAGTCATTTCACGCGAAATTTCATTTACAAGTCCTGATAAATTTTGTTTCCCAGTAAGTGTAACTGTAATGTACTCACCTACTTCGGCAGTCCCTGTGTTTAGGTAATATCTACCATTTTCTTCCACAATACTTGCTTTTGTACTGCTTGTAGTCACAGAAATATCACTATAAGTTGTGCCAACATTCAAGATTAACTCGTTTTGGTTTTGTGTAGGCACATTTTTACCTATTGTATAACCAGTCCCCTTTGCCACATACGCATAGCCCAAATTATCGTTGTAATTTGAGTAAGAAATGGACAAATTATCAGGCAAATGCACAGTCATACTAAGTTGGTTTGTATAGGTCGTTTCACCTTGATAAATAGTGACATATGCCGTAAATATTGCGTTTGCAGGTTGCAATTCAGACACAAGTGTACGAATGTAATATGTTCCATCAAAAGAGCCATCAAGGTTGCTTACACGGTATAACCTAATACCATTTTCGATAATTTCTACACCGCGTTGCCAACTGTAATAATTTGCAATACCATTTTCCATTGATAATACTCTTTGGTCAAACATCATAGTTTCGCCGTTTGTTACGCCACTAGTAATATCAATATAATCGTAATATGCGTAATCTGGTGACACATTGATTTTCATCAAGCCAAATTGCCCAGCAATAATTGTATTTGTAGGCAATTCACCCGCTTGCTGTAGTTTTGCGCCAGTATTTACCGCATCGCTATAATGAGCCATATCAATGTGATTGATTTTTTGTGGAATAAAACTCCAATCAAGAGTCGCAACCATATCATCTATCATATTGCCGTTTAGGTCTAATGCAAAGAATTTAATCGTGTAATCTGTTTTTTCACTCAAAGATTTACGATATTGTTCGTTTAGGTAAATTGAGAAAGGAATTGCAAGACTGTCGTATAAATCGTTGTATTCCATTTCACCAAACTTCACCGTCATAATGTCTGTATTTCTGCCAATGCTTGTATCTATGATATTTTCGCCTGTATCTGTACGAATAACGGTATAACCGATATGCTTAAACACATCATCGCCTACTGTATAGTTATCGGTAAACAATGTTACCGCAGAGGTAAGCGCATCACCCGCATAAATCGAGGTTTTGTCCGCAATACCCATAGCAATGCTACTAGCGCCCTTGTAAATTGAAGTATTGTAGTTTAATGCCATTTCATTATCTAAAATATCAAATACAAGTTTTTGCGAACCAGTTATTTGCCCATTTTCGTTCAAAATATAGAAAGTTGCCGTAATAAATGGAGTTACTTTTACCGCTAAATCAGTGCCGTATTGTAGTGCTTTTAAGGTAATTCTATCTTGACCTGACAAATAGTAGTAGTATTCATTTTCACCCGCTTGCCAACCTTCAACACTCATACTAAATATAGAATCATCGCTCACGCTAAAACGCAAACCACCATCAACACTTTCTTGCACATTGCCATTGAATACATAATTTACAAACGCTTGATTTGTGCCACCGTTTTTGATTTTTAAATCATAAGGAGTTGCGCCATTTTCAATTAATGTACCAGTAGCATCGGCACCCTCATAAAGGTTGAAATTGTTAAATCCATTGATAACAGAAATTTGAATTGTATCGTTTGCACTTGTATTTTGCACGCTTACAAATTTAATCACAACCGTACCAGTACCGACCACTTTTAAGTAATAATCGTTGAAATTTACACCAGAAATGAGTTGAATAACATTATTTGATGAGCAAGTCACATTCATTCGCACATTTTCTACATCAATAGTAGGCTCACTCGCAAAGTTGAATAAATTTGACAACTTGATTGCTTCCATATTTTCTTGATACATAATTATCAATTTTTTACTATCAATCGTATTGTCGCTATTTGTAACATTTAGCGTATTGTTAATTGAGCCATCGGTAAAGGTTTCAAAAGTTTTTGATGTAATTGAGATTGCATTTGGAATTACACGAATAAATTCCGTACCGTCATCTTTTTGCAAGTAAATATAGTCATCGTTTGTGCCTTCTTTACTAGTCCAACCAGCCACCCCCATACTAGCCACAGCAAAGCCGTTTGACTTAAAATAGTTTAGACTGCTAGCATCAGCACTTGTCTTGTCTAAGTAAATTAAGTTTGTTTCAGTAGTAAAGTTTGCAGGGTTTTGCACCAAAATAATAGTTTTGTACGCAGATGTTACCACAGTACCGCTACCACTTACCGCAAAATCTTCGCTAAATTCCGCATAAACCGCATTTACATTTACTGTACCGCTATCTACATTACCTATAATAGCGCCAGTTGTATCATCATTTTGCAAAATTCCACGAGCGTATGAGTTTTTGATTACCAAAGTACCCGCATTTTGTCCAACCAAGCCACCCAAGACTCCGCTTGCCTTTAAACTTGCATTTGCAAAACTAAATTCGATTTGCGCAGTCCCTCTATTTAAACCTATCAAGCCACCCAGTCTTGATTGACTGCCTACAATAATATTTGGCTTTCCTTCATTGATATCATAACCCAATACCATTGCCCACTTGATATTACCGCCGTTGTTAAGTCCAACAATACCACCAACATTTCCAGTTGAATTGATACCGCAATTTGAGTTTGCAGTGCTGTAAATTTCGTAAGCAGTGTCCTCAATTTCATTTGCGTTGTAACCAGCGATACCACCAACATTACCATTTGCGTTTAATTTTGTCGAACTCATACAGTTGCCGATTACGCCTAAGTTGTATGCAACCACGCCACCTACATTTACGCTTTCACTACCCAAAACTATTGAGCCGTCACACGCAACGCCATAAACTTGTCCGTAAAGGTCAACATTACTTGTACCTAATTTGTAAGCATAGTTTTTACCTACCGCGATACCGATATTGCTTTCAGTAGATAGGCTATCAAGTTTACCAGCAACCGCATTTTTGATAGTCACATTGCTAGTCGCAAAGTTTGTGTAAGTCGTGTCATGAGAATCACCTATTGTACCCTTGTTTCTACCAGCAATCGCACCAAAATTGATTTTTAAGTCATCGCTAGAAATTTGAGCATTTATTTTTACGCTTAAATTTGTCACAACACAGTTCGCATCAATTAGGCCAATAGCACCTAAGTTTACACTTATATCAAATGTATCACTGTATGCCTTGTTTAGACTATATACAAAGTTTGATACCGTTACATTAACATTTGAAATTTCAGCAGTATTGCCTTCGCTAGTAATTAGTCGCCCAACCAGTGCACCGAAATCATATTCATCACCACTAACAATATTTGTCCTGCGCGTTGTCTGTGTAATTTGATAATTATTGATTGAGAAATTGATATATTTAATCTCACCAGTCACTACACCAAAAATACCATAGTAAAGCGTGTAATTTGAGTCCCTATTTGGGTCACGCTCGTTGTAAGTCTTTGATAATGACCAACCTACTATACTTTGAGCCACACCCGTACCCGTATCACAACCAGCGGAAATAATCGAACCACTAAACGGTTTTGCTAGTGTACCGATTGCAGTCCAGTTTGGATTTTTAGCCAAATAGTTACTCATATCAATAGTATTCATCAAATAATAATTACTACTTAGACCGTAGTCCGTTTTGCTAATACTTGCCACATCTTCTGCCGTGCGCAAGCGGTATCTTACATCTTTACCATCGGCAATCGTGATAGGAATACGGCGAATTGAAGAAGTATCAGATACATTTTGCAACTGAGTAGTAAGACCTGTAATTGTTTCTACATCGGTATCCAAAATGTCTTGTGGAATTATGTATAAAAATGCATAACCCGCAGAAATTTGCTTGATAGAATAAACACCTGTTTCGCTGTCAATATCTACCATAGCAGTCTTACAAACTCTACTTGAAGGGTTGTCTGTTTCGTTTCTTGTCCTTACTTCGTAATAATCATAAATAACTCGATTTCTATCATCACGCCTACCAGAGTCCAAACGAATTACATTATTCCTAACAGTCGCATCTGCAATACTGTCAATTTTTACAGCATCAAAAATAAGGTATTCTACATTTTTGTTAGTCGCATTTGAAGGAAGTATTGTGAGATTTAAGTCAAATTTTTCATCTTGCTTGTAGTAATCAAAATACAATCCGCTTGCATTTTGGTCACCATATTCATCAATATAAATATTTGAGATACGCTTAATCTTTGTGATTGAAACAGCGATTTGCTTTGTATATACCAAATTGTTTATATCTTTAATGGTTACTACCACGGTTACATTAATTCTATCTTCTAGACTAGTAAGCATTTGCGCATTGATAGTAATTGCACTACCTGTTGTATTTGATAGAGTCAATTTTGTTGTAGAGGCAGGTGATTTTGCCCAAGTGGCAGAACTTGCTTGCACTTCGGAATTCGCTGGGTAAATTGATACAGTTAAATCAGCCGAATTATTTTTAATATCGTAAAAACTTGTGCTTATACTAGAAGTAGGCGCTAGCAATTCTACATTTGTCTTGTTTACTTCAATTCTTTCAATAGGCACAAAAACCTTTATTGAGAATTGCAGTTTTTTTGACACTGTAACAATATTTACTCCCCTACTTTCTCCACCGTCACGCAATGCGTAATAGTTTATATTCATAGTGAATGTAACTTCACCGCGTGTAAAGGTAGTAAGCAAAATATTTGTCTTGTCTTTTGGATATGCAGTTGCAATATTTTCTACATCAGGGGTAATCGTGATATCACTAATTACGCTTTCTGCACTCGCAGGATAAATATTGTGATTTAAATTAATCAACGAATTATTTGCAACAAACGCATAATTTAGCGTTTGCGCATTGTTTGAACCAACAGTGACATTTTTGGTGCTAATTTCACCTAATTTTACCGAGTCGGTCCTGCTATCAATATTGATTGTCGCTTCATTCAATACGGTCAGCACTCGCACATCTAACTCGTGCGTAACACCACTTTCCGCCTCAAAAATTATCTTTGTGTTTCCAGCAGAAACGGCATTTATATAAATAATATCTTTGTTTGCTGTATCTTGCTGAACGGTAGCAACACTAGGGTCGAGCGACCTAACGGTTACCGTATCAGCGCTAGCGTCCTCTGGTAAAACACTAAATCTCAATCGCTTAGTTTGATAAGAATTTTGATAACCTATCATATCGCGTTGCAATACTAACGCTTGCGATACGCTATCCAAGTACTCACTCCCTACCAGTATGCCAGTAACACCTTGCTCCATATGTAATACAAGTTTTCTTGACACCACATCTTGATTTTCCATAGTTTCAGTGTCACTTGCAATCACATTAAGTATCAAAGTACCATATCCACCGCCATTTTTGAGGTAAATAGTAGTACCAGCCACAGTTTCATACTCGCCAGCAAACGGCACGCCATTTATTAGCAATGAATTTGCAAGAGCCTGATTTGAGCCAGCAGAGGTATCAACAGTCAATTTAATTTTGTTGTAAATTTCACTGTAAGGTGATAAGTTTAAGATTAATTTTGTACCTTGCAAACTCTCAGTATCAGTTGCTTTATACTTATCAAAAACGCGCAATTCGTAGTCATCATTTGAGTTGTCACCATTTAATACGACTTTATCAGGTACATCAACTACGCGCACTTTTATTGTTTTTTGCACTTCAACCGCATCACTCACGCCTGCGACTTTAATTTTAAATGAAATTTCAGTCCACTGATTTAATTCACGCAAACCAGTAAACATAATTGTCTTTGCCTCATTGTTTGATTGCACCCAAACATAGTTGTCGACTATATTGTTTGAATCTACAATAGAAATTTCAATACTTTCATCATTTGGAGCATTTACATTGAGAGTGATATTGTTATTTATTGTATTTTTCACAAGTTCCAAATTTTCGAGTTCACTCATTGAGCCATATAAACTAATCGTTGTATTTTCATTGTTTAGAGCGTAATAAGCCCGTACATTGTCAAGAGTAACGGTCAACGCCTCAAATACTTCTTCGCTATAATCGCCTTTGTTTGTTGGATATGCCTTGATATTAATCGCGCCGTTTGCTGGTTTACTTGCCAACTTAAACACTTCATCAGTCGCAAATTTTCTACCATTCAATTCAAAAGTGTATTCTGGCACAGTTGAGTTTATAGGTTCAAACTGAAAAAGGTCAGCAGGGTTAAGTTTGTAGTCTTGACCAATAGGAATACCAAATTGACTCAAATCAGCCTTTGCGCTAGCGCTTACTGGCTTGACCATAATATCTACCACAATCTGGCAAAAAGCCTTTTTGGTTTCCACACTATACACAGTCACTACCGTACCTACTTTTGTAGGATTGATTGCAGTAATAGTTACTTCGGTCTTGTCGGAGTTTTCATATTCAATCGACAAAAAGTTTTTATCATAACTCCACTCAACAGCAGACAGCAAGTCACCTTGCACTCCCTCTACCTCGGCAGTAATATATGCAGAACTTAGGTCTGGATTATCCGTATCTTTTATCAAAGTCAAATGATACACATCATCTTTCAAAACAAGCGAGTCACCATTTAGACTAATCTTTAAATTTGCAAGCGGGTCACCGCAACCAGTAAAAAGCCCCAGAGTTGCGCAAAACACAAATAGTAAACTAAACATTACCTTGCGAAAATTTTTCATACATATCCCCTATTTTAATTAAAATTATTTTGTCAAATTTTATCAATTTTTATGTTAATTTTTTAAAAGTTTTTTTACATAAAAATTTCGCATCAAAATGCCTAGTATAATTTTAATATATTTTGTCGAATAAAGCAAACAAATACACATATATTTTATAATTTTTATAAAATAAAAAGAGCGCAAAATATCTTTGCGTTCATCATTGCGTTCTTGCTTTAATACAGGTAGTTTTCAACAGGAAAGTTATCCCCAGTGGATAACTTTTTTGCCGTATTTTTGTTGTATTTTTTAATTATATTTTAATATTCAAAATTATCTAGATAAAACCTGCGCCTCAGCGCTTGTTTTTTGCATATCGTGAGACTTCTTATCTCCCCACGCATTAAGCGGAGAAATGCTTATATCTTCTATTTCGTTTAAGAGTTTCAAAGTGCGTTCGCGAGCGTGAGTAAAATCTCGTTTTTCTACCTTTTGCTCACTAGCAGTCAAAAACAAACGATATTCATTTAAACTCTTAGGTTGCATACGAATAGTATGTTTAAAACGCTTTAAATCATACCCAAATGTATCTAAAATATACCCTTTTGCTCTCTCACGATTGTAATTTGCAAATTTTATATCGCAAACAGGAAAAGTCCCCACAGGCATCATATTCTTTTCTTTGTCAATCAACAACATATTTATTTCTTTTAGATTGTGGTAGCCTAATGTATTCATATATTTCTTGTAAATACTTGCGCTTTTGTCAGCCAAAACTTCCGCAGTCTTTCCATCACCAACAGTCACAACCATTGTAAGTTTATCTTCATTTTGTTCAGTAAAAACATTGATATCATCAACATAAGTTTTCACAATTTTAGTCATTTTTGCGACACTGGTCACATTGAGGTTGTTTATCCACAATACAGGAATTCCCGCGATATTTTTTTCATCATCAAAAGTTTCAAACATACCTTGGCTCTCCTTTTTATACATTATAACACAAATTACTCAAAAAAACAATAGCGATTGATTTTTTAGATAGTATTTTATGAAATTTTGCATATTTTTTAAAAATTTAGTTAAAAATTCTTGACATACCGAATTATATTTGGTAAACTAAGCGTGTTCTTGTCTTGGAAAATCAATAAATCTTCCTTTTATTGACCAATCCCTTCATAATGCTTGCATTAGCAAGCCCAAGACAAAAACTTTATTCCCCAATAGCTCAGCAGGTAGAGCGTCCGGCTGTTAACCGGCAGGTCGCAGGTTCAAGTCCTGCTTGGGGAGCCACAAAATAAAGACTAGGACTTCGGTTCTAGTTTTTTGTTTATTATCACTTTTTACCGCTAACCTAATGGAAATCTATTAATAGACATTGTATTAAAATTGCAATTTATTTAGCCAACTATAAAAACTGCGCACACAAATTTTACCAAATACACAATATTTTGTGCAAAAATATTCATTTTTATGTATTTTATGCAAAATTTAAAAATAGGTATTGACAAGACAAATTTTTTGTGTTAATATAAAAACAATACCATATGAAAGGAGGAATAAAATTATGATTTTTATTAAGAACAATGACAATTTAAGTAATAGTAAAGCAAAAGTTTTATATAACCTCCTTTCTACACTTGTTTAGTCGAGATTTTTTGAGGTTGTGTAAAAAATTGTTTACTCTTACTAGGTAAGCAATTTTTTTATTTTACTATAACTTTTTAAGAGTATATAAAATTATTTATAATACTCTCACAGCCTAACAGGCAAAAAAATTGAATATTTATACAGAGAGGTAAAATTATGGCAAAACATAAAAGTTCCGCTCGTATAGATAAAAAGACTAACAAGTTAAAAAAGAAAAACCAGAAATATCTCGAAAAGTATGGCGTAGAATATGAAAAAGTCAAGTCCGAAAAGCACTCAAAAATAAAATATATCAAGCAATTTTTGCCTTATTTAAAAAAAGAAAAATGGGCATTAGTTGGCGTAGCAATAATGGGTATTTTATTTATCGTTTGCTCTACATTTGCACCATTGAGCGCTAGTAAGCTGGTTGATACATTGATTAGTGGCTTATATAATGATGCTTTTTATGAATTATTATTTTACGCATTTATGTGTATTTTATCTTGCCTTATTTGTTTTGCATTAGACCAATTACAAACAAAAACGGTTTGTAATATTGCTTATAGAATTAGAAATGACATAGTAAAACAACTCGCAAATGTTCAAGTTAACAAATTCAATACCACAGGCTCTGGGGACATTATCGCAAGAATAAACAATGACCCAAACGGTTTGGTTGATAATTTTAACAGTGTTGTAAGATATTTCTTAAATTTTCTAAGACAAGCATCTCGCGTTGCACTTGCATTTACTTTTAGTTATATAATCGGTGGATTTATACTGTTGTGCGGAGTGCTTATGTACCTATTTGCAAGTTACATAGTCAAAAAACACTCTACGCCAGCAAATAGATTATTATCAAAAATTGATGATAAAAATATATCGCAAAGTAACGAATTTGTAAAAGGTATTCGCGATATTAAAAACTTAAACATTGCAAGCTACTTTTTGCAAAAATTTAAAGCGATTAGCCTAAATAAGCGCAATGCAGAACAAAAATCAAAGACAATAGACAATTTTGATGAAGAATTTACATACGGGCTTGCTCCGTATATAGCAGAAGTTTTGCTTTATGCGTTGTCAATATATCTGATTATTAATGGTCAACTCACCGTTGGGGAATTTAGTGTTTTACTGATTTATGACTTTGATATGTTTTACACTTTTGTGTCAATTAGCAGAATAAAAAAATCTATTTATGCTATGGAAGTTAATGCGAAAAGAGTTGCAGAACTATTTGACCCTGAAATTTATCCAAAAGAAAGTTTTGGCGACCAAACACTACCTAACGCACAAGGCGAATTAGAATTTAGAGATGTTTGTTTTGACTATGACAAAGAAATAGTTTTAGAGAATATTAATTTCAAAATCAAGCCAAATGAATGTATCGGTATTGTAGGTCGTTCGGGAGAAGGGAAAAGTACTATTTTAAATCTTATTCCGCGAATTATTGACCCCAAATCAGGTGTAATTACCATTGATGGCACAGATACAAAACAACTAGATTGCGCCACCCTACGCGAAATTGTGAGTGTAGTACCGCAAAGTCCTTATATATTCAATTTAAGCATCAAGGAAAACTTAAAATTAGTCAAACCTGATGCAACCGATGAAGAATTGAAAGCGGTTTGCCAAAAAGCAAATATTCTAGATTTTATCCAAAATAGTGAAAAAGGGTTTGATACTGTCGTTGGAGAAGGAGGAGTTGTACTAAGTGGCGGTCAAAAACAAAGACTTGCGATTGCAAGAGCGTTTTTAAAACAAAGCAAAATTTTATTGCTTGATGAAGCAACTAGTGCGCTGGACAATGAAAGCCAAAACGAAATCAAAAAAGCAATTAATGAAATCAACAAATCTTGCACTGTGATTATCGTTGCACATAGATTGAGTACTGTTTCCGATTGCGACAAAATTTTAGTTTTATCAAACCACAAAATTGTAGCATCTGGCAAACACGCTGAGTTAATGAAAACTTGTGAAATCTATCAAAATCTATACAAGCAAGAAAATTAATAAAAAACTCCATTAAGTCAAACTTAGTGGAGTTTTTGTTTTATCAAATTTTACGCATACAAAGAAACTGTGTGCTTTTGCTCTTTCTTTTCTTGAACTGGTTTTGTTTTTTCATCATTTACACGGACTTCGCCATTGATAGCAAGTTTGCCATTTGCGCCGACTGTAATTTCGCTATCTCTTGGCAATTCCCCATTATCTACGATAAACTTTGCAACAGGGCGCACAAATAATTTTTGCATACTACTGTTCAATGCTCTTGCTCCCGTAGATTTGTAATTTGCATCTTGCAAAATTGCATCAAGGAGTGGCTTTTCATAACTGAGAGTAATATTTTTCTCCTTGTTATTCTCTTTAAAGGTATCAATTTTGTGTTGAAGTTTAAAACTCAAAATTTCGCGCAAGTCATCTTTTGAGAGTTCTTGATAGTCTAAAATGCAATCAAATCTACCCAAAAATTCTTTTAAGAACGGTCCACTTTCCTCACCAGAGCGTGAAACAAGTTCGGTTAAGTTGTAATTTTCGGCATTTTTGTTGACTTCTGCCTTTTGGTTGGTAGTTGCAGTGATAATAAAGTCACTGACATCAAGCGTTTCACCGCGCGCGGTAATGAATTTACCTTCATCAAGTACACTAAGCAAGAATGTAAGACAACTGCTATGACATTTGTCGATTTCATCAAAATTGATTACGCCGTTTTGATTGTTGCGGACAAATTCGATAAGGCCTACTTTGTCATCATATCCTACAAACCCTGGTGCCGAACCCACCAGCCGTGCGACATCGGTAGAGTGTTTAAAAGTGGACATATCAACTGTAAACATTCTCCCCTCGCAAAAAACATCGGCTAGCGCTTTTGCTGTTTCCGTCTTACCTACCCCCGTAGGTCCATTCATCAAAAATGACCCGATAGGCTTATCTGTTGCACAAAAACCGCACGCAACGCTCATCAGTTTGTCCAAAATTTCATCAACTTGCTTATTTTGTCCAACGATACGCGCTCTTAAAGTGTCGCACTGCTTTTTCGCAATTTTAAATCGACCCGCTTTTTCTTTTTTGGCTTCTTTTTCCAACTGCATAGCCTCGACATCATCGCTTTTATACAAGTCGCCAACAGTAATCATCTGCGCATCTTTGTCACTTGTAAAACGCGTATTGCCATTAACACCTATGTGACACAAGCCATTCAAAAAATTCTCGCTATATTCCCAGTTGCTATTTTGAAACTCATCAACAAGCCATTCAGCATAGATAAAATTGCGAAAATCTTTTACATTTTCATCATTTACATCCATTTTATCATACTCAAAACCAACAATATCGCACAACTCGTCCCAAATTGCATTTGAATTTACATCATCGTGGATATATTCATCTAGATATCTACGCAAGTCAAATACTGAGAGCAACAACTGTTGTTCGTTTTCGGATAAAAATATGCGGTTGCCCCCTTCCATTTCGGTGTAAAGGCTAGCAACGACTTCCCTCAATACATTTTTGCCATTCAACTCTACGATAGGCGCATTAAACATAAAGTCATATGTAGCGATATTTTGATAAGGGCGTAGAGGTTTATCTTGCGTAACATCGACAAACAATTCTTTATTTCCTCTTGCACGAATTTCCTCAAAAGAGGCAAAAATTCTACTATAATACATTAATTCGTAAAAAAGTTTATCAACAATGTTATTTTTCTCAAAATTTACATTTTGCATTGCATCAAAAACATCTTGTGGGGTCAAATCAAATTCATCTAAAATGATTGAAAAAATATCAATCAAATTTATTTCCACATCTGGATTTTTGTTGCATTCGTACACCCTTTGCGCAAATAAACCTTCATAGTATTTTACAAAATTCTGCTTTTCCTCTTTAATTAGCCCTTGCGCGTTCAAATACTCAACTGGTGTAATCGCACCTTGCTTTTTCTTGCGTGTCGCATACACATACAAATAGTTTAAATCTAACATAGTTCTACCTCAAAAAATTTTTAGTCAGTGGTATAGTAAAACAATGCTTTGCCTATTTTAGACAAATTTATTGTTAAAAAATTATATCATTTTATCGAAAAAAAGTCAATACTTGCCGTAATTTTTGTGTAAATAGAATAAAGTTATGAGTTAAAGCAATTTGCAAAATTTAGTCACTTTCACGCATAAAAATAACACTTAGCGTACAAAATTAGTACACTAAGTGGCAAAAATTAATTTTTATTTAGTTTTTTCAATTATACTTTTTGCTAATTCAATAGCATCATTTACAGCAACATCCATATTGATATATTTGTAATTTCCCAATCTACCGATAAGGTGGAAATTTGGATAATCTTTAATATATTCAACATATTTTTTGTATTTATTTAAGTTGTCCTCGTTTACAATAGGATAATAAGGAATTTGTGTTTCATTTGTGTATTCGAGTGGGTATTCCTTAACTATAATCGTACTGGTTGTGTTTGGGTTTTGGTTGGTAAATTTTTTAAACTCACTAATTCTAGTGTAGTTTTGGTCCACCGTATAATTTACAACAGGTGCGTTTTGATAACTGTCCGTATTGTAAGTTTCATACTTAAATTCGAGCGTACGATAAGGCAATTTACCAAATTTATTATTAAGTAAGTCATCAATCGCACCAGAGAAAACAATGTCCTCACTAACGGGTTGATTGTTATATAAAATTTCATTTTTATCGAATTTTAGTACATTTTTAGCATCAACACCCAACTTAATCTTGATATTGGGGTGATTGAGCATATTTTGTACCATTACTGTAAACCCATTTGTTGGCTGATATTGAAATTTGTCCGTAAAGTATTTATCATTACGCGAAATATACACAGGCACACGCTTCATAATATTGGGGTCCAACTGGTCAACCGACCTACCCCATTGCTTGGTTGTGTAATACTCAAAGACATTCTTAAACACAAAATCAGCGAAATCTCTAATCATAGGGTTTGGGTTTTGCTTTAATTCCATAATAGGCACTTTGTTGCCTTCGCCATATTCAGTTACCAAAAATTCTTCAATTTTGTTTGCTTCTTCCTCAGGATACAACGCGTGCAAACTATCAAGGTTAAATGGAACTGGCACAAACTTACCATTAATGTTTGCTTTTACCGTGTGTTGAAAGCGGAAGCCTTTGGTAAATTGCTTTAAAAAGTTATACACATTTTCGTTATTTGTGTGGAAAATGTGCGGACCATATTTCTGCACAATGATACCGTTTTGCATTTCATCATATACATTACCACCAATGTGGTTATTTTTATCTATTAATTCTACCTCAAATCCGTTTTCTGCCAAAATTCTAGCACAAGTCGCACCAGACAAACCAGCACCAACTATCAAAACTTTTTGCATATCTATTTTTCCTCCAAATACATAAAAAGCATAAACTGCTTGTATAAAGAATATCGTAAATATGACAAAAAGTCAAGCAAGTGTTTATATTTTACTTGACAAATCTTCAACTTTTTGATACAATTTGTAGCATTACTAGTTAATAAGGAGAAAATTTATGAAAGTTATTGTTCTGGTTGCGGGATATGCAACACGCCTTTACCCATTGACACTAAACACACCAAAGGCGTTATTAAAAATCGGTGATGACACTATGCTAGATTTCGTTATGAAAAAACTCACTAGAGTACCAGAAGTTGACGGCGTATATTTAATTTCAAATGATAAATTTTATCAAAATTTTGAGGACTGGAAAAATGAAAGCAACTACCCATTCCCTATCAAGGTATTAAACGATGGCACAAACACGAACGAAACTCGTTTGGGCGCAATCGGTGATATTAAATTTGTAATAGACCACGAAAAAATTGATGATGACTTAATGGTTTTGGTTAGTGACAACTATTTTACCTTTGAGTTGGCTGATTTTTACAAATACTACAAACAAACAAACCGCGATGTTGTGTTGGGTACAAAATTTAAAGATTTGGACTACCTATCAAAGCACTTTGGTGTAGCGATTCTAAATAATGATGGTCAGGTTATGGATATGGTGGAAAAACCTGGTAGAGTAATCAGCGACACAGGTCTATATGCCTCTTATATATATAAGAAAGAAACTTTGCCATTATTTGACACTTACTTAAACGAAGGCAATAGTACCGATGCCCCTGGTAACTTTGTAGCGTGGTTGCACAAACGCAAGCCTGTTTATTGCTACCGTTTCAAAGGTGAATGTTACGACATAGGTACTCACGAAATGTATGATGAGATTAACGCTAAATTCGGTAAAAAAAGAACTGTTACTGCAACCAAAAAAGAACCTGAACAAGAACTACAAATATAATAAATTATATATAATTAGAAAACATTTACAGTCTATTATGTAAATGCTTTTTAAATTTTACATATATTGATAACTATTATTTTTTATAATTGATTACTTAACACAAAAAGAAGCCTAAATTTTAGACTTCTTTTTCTATATTTTTAAAAATTTAATGACTATTTTTCAGGTTTTTGTTCGCTTGTGTCGCTCGCCTCTTGCGCAGTTTTTTCAGTTGCTTTTTCTTCATTTTTTGTTGTATCATCAGTGGTTTTTGTTTCTACAACATTTTCTGTCGAATTGGCAACTTCTTGACCATTGCTTGCATTTTCCTGTGTAGTATTTGAATTTTCTGCTATTTTTTCATCATTTTTTGCTGATTTTTTTGCTTTTTTATTTTTGTTAGGTTTTTGAGCAGTTGTTTCTATTATTTCTACATTCTCTTTTGCTGTTTCAGTAGAAGGCAATACAGTTGCAACTGCTTTTTCATTGAAGAATTTTTGCTTTAATGTAGTCTTTTCTATTACCTTATCAAAGAGCAACAATAATTGAGGTAATACAAGCAATATTGCGATTACGCTAATCAATGCACCCCTACCGATAAGCAAACCGATTTCCGAAATAAGTGGCGTACTTGATACAAAGTGGATTGTAAATGCTGCCAATATCAAGATTAAACCAGATGTAAGTACTGTCGTAATTGAGGTGTTGAGTGCCATTTTTAGACTATCAACTTTGTTGTGGTCCTTGCGGAATTTAGTATAACGGTCTGTAAGCAAGATACCATAGTCGATTGTAGCACCCATTTGAATAGCCATTGCAAGCAAGTAACATACAAAGAATACGCTTTCGCCCGCAAGGTTGCTGATACCTAAATTTATCCAAATTGCACCTTGAATAGTAAGCACCAAAATAACTGGAATACTCAACGAACGGAATGTAAGTAATACAATCAAAAGAATAGCAATAATTGTGATTAAATCAGTCTTAATGCGGTCAGTTTTAAACACTTCCATTGTGTTCATCATATTGCTTGTGTTGTTTGCAATATAATAGTTTTCGTAACCAGATTCAGCAAGAATTGTGTTTAATTCATTGATAAAACTTACTGCCTTTTCATCATCAACTGCTAAGTTTAGGTTAAAAATCATACGAGAATAGTTTTCGCTCACGAACAAACCGCGTGCATATTCCGCTTGTGCGATACCAGCAGTCACTTGTGTTTGTGTGGTTTCAGCGATAGTTTGAATAATAGTTTTGTTAGTTTCGCTATTTACATTGTGTAATGCTTGAATGAGTTGCGCATTTATAATTGTGTCGTTTTCAGTTTTGCCAAATGTAGCAAAAATTTGTTTTACTACACTTTCTGGCAAGTTTTGACCTGCTACGATTTGCGCTACTGTCAAACTAGTAAATGGCGCAGAGGTCATCAAGCCTTGTAGTTGTGTTTGATAATTGTCAATATTTTGTGTGTACAAGATTTGCAATACTGCATAGTTTGGCAAAGTAGTAACATTCATACCAGCATATACTGCTTGCAATGTTGCATAACCCGTGTCGCTTAGGCTGTACCCTGCTTTTGCCATTTCAGGTGTCATATTTTGATACAAATCTATACTATTTGAACCAAATGAAATAGCACTGAATTGAGCATAAACATTGTTTACATAAGTTTGTTTTGCCGTAGCGATATTTGAGATTGTATTGCTATTTGCCTTTAAGTAGTCGAGTAGTTCAATTACATATACATTTTCAGTTTCAGCACGATTTAATTTTGAGTAAATGTCAGTCACAACTTCCTCAGTAAGCCCGTAGGTCTTGATTAAGTCGTTTTTACTCAAACTTGTGTAAAGTTGAGTGGCAACGATTCCGCTTGCAGAATTGATGTATTTTTCGCCGTTTACTTCAATATTTACGATGTTGTTGTAAAGTTCGTATTCGCGAGCAGTATCACCTTTTGTAACCATAACTACAAGTGAATTTTGCTTGCCGAAAGTATCTTCAATTTTTGATGTTTCGATTTGAAGTTGACTACCTTGTTTTGCAGAGTCAACAACATAAGAGAATTGTACACCTGTTTGCAATACAACGCCTGCGACTACCAAACATAAGAATAATGCAGGAATTACATATTTTGTTTTACTTGCAAAAGTAGCGACTTTGTCCATTTTAGGCAAGAAACTGCTGTGTGCCGTCTTTTGCAAAGCGCGTGAAAGCATCAATATAATAGAAGGCATAAAGAATAGCACTGCAATGATACTTAGGAACACACCTTTTGCCAAAACTGCACCAATATCAAAACCGATTGTAAAGTCCATAAACATTAGCGCCACAAGTCCAGCAATTACTGTCAAACTACTTGCAATTATCGCAAGGAATGAGCCAGAAAGTGCTTTTTTCATTGCTTCTACTGGCGCTAAGCCTTTTTCTTGTTCCTCTCTAAAACGGCTACAAAGTACAATACAGTAGTCCATTTCTAGCGCGATAAGCATAATAGTACTGATTGATTCGGTGATAAATGAAATTTCGCCTAAAATTAGGTTTGTACCCATATTAAGCACAATCGCACAACCGATTACAATCAAATATACCAAGGGTTCTAGCCAACTGCGAGAGGTCAAAAGCAAGATTAATAGTACAATAGCGACAGCAATCAAAAGAATTATTGCCATTTCACTACCGATTGCATTTCTGCTGGTAGTTGCCTCGACCGCGGAGCCACCCAACGCAACCTCATATTCTTCACAAACAGTACGAATATTTGCTATTGCGTTAGTGGTTTCTTCCGCATAATCTCCATTTTCAAAGAATACCTTTAATAAACCATTGTTGTCGTGGTAATAACTTGTGCTTGTGCTATCAAACACAACATTTGCCACCCCATCAACTTCTTGAATTTTGATTTTTAACTGCTCTATTTGGTCAACAGATGCGTTTTCTACCAAAATACTAGCCGTACCACTAGCACCAAATTCATCTTCCATAACTTTTAGAGCAACTTTTGTATCCGAATTTTCTGGCAAATACTTTGTCATATCGTAATTTACGCCCACCATTGGTATCAAAAAGACACTTGCAATAGTGAGAGCCATAAATATGCCAAAGAAGTACCAACGCGCAGATACGATAAATTTTGCTAAATTGTCAAAAAATTTCATCTTAGACATACTCCTTAATTTTGTTTTTTAGTGAAAAAAAGAATATCGTTTTAGGCAAAATATTTTTTATACATTTGTCTAAAAACTTGATATATGTAGTATTTTATGATATAATATAAAAAATTGCAAGAGAAATAACACTACAAATTGTAAAATTTGTAAGTTTTGCGACAATTTTTAAAAACTGTATATAAAAGGACAGAAAATTATGGAAAAAGAAATTTACAAAGAAGATTTGAGGACTGTTAGGACAAGAAAATTTTTGTCAAACGCGCTTTTGACTCTTTTGGAAAAGCACAGCATTGATGAAATAACCATTCACGACATTTGCGAAAAAGCAATGGTACACCGCACAACATTTTACACGCACTTTAATGATAAGTATGATTTGTTTGCGTATATGCTCAGCAAAGTTCGTGAGGAGATTTACGAACGCACTCAACACACTACTGATTTTGACACCCCAAAAGATATGTATATGGGTATCGCGCGCGAAGTGATTGATTTTATCGAGGAAAATCGCAAGCAGTTGACCGCCATTCTCAAAAACAACTCAAACGAAATCGTGCTTAGTATTTTGTACGAAACTATACAAGCATCTGTGCTTGATTTGCTCGAATTAAATAAGCACAAAGAGAATTTTCAAGTACCGCTTGAAGTTGCTTCTTCGTTCTACACGGGTGGTTTTATTGCGTTGGTTATTTGGTGGCTCAAAAATTACAACAAGTACAAAAAAGACCAACTACTCGCCTACTGCGATATTTTGATTGATGAAAAAATTTGTACCCTTTGCGCCTCACGTTCAGTGTAATAAATAAAATTTGATTATTGATTGCATATAATATTTTGATTTTTTAACTTATAAATATAATTTTATTTGTAAAATAACACAACTTGAATTATTAGAAACATATTTATATTTATATAGTATATATAATTATATATGATAAGCAAATTGAAATATAAAAACTAGCATTTTACCGTGCTAGTTTTATTTTTAGGTATTTATTTGCTATTTTTTGCGTATTTTTTTAAAAAAGGAATTTTTTATCAACATCGTAGCCAGTTTTGCTGGAAAATTTGCTACAATTTTGCTAATTCGTATTCCAACAAGTCTTTATTTTTACTGTTTTTATTTGTGCCTTTCCCTAAAATTCTGCAATCAATTTTTGAGCAAATATCTTCCGTAGAATCCCCAAAATGTACACACTCATCTAAGTTTATTGACAACAAATTTGCTAAATCTATAATAGCACTTTCCTTGCTGGACTTTTGCGAAAAATTCAACACATTATATCGTTCAAATTCATCTAAAACCATAATATTTTTTTGACTAAAAGACTGCTTAAACTGCCTTAGCGCTGTTTCGTTATCAAATTTGATAGACAAGATATGAGCAAGTCGATTTTTAACTTTATCAAAATCTTGGAGCATAAATTTTTCCGCCTCATCACCTTTTTGCAAATGAATATTTTTAATACCTTGCGTATTCTGTAAATTTGCCACAAATGAGTCTAATTGAATAGTTTTTTCTAGCACAATTTGTTGCTTAAAAGTGTCTTGAAACCTTAATTTTACTATTTTGCAACCACTAAAAGTGGAGATATAGAGGTTGTTTTGTAGTACATTTAATATATCTATACTATTTCCAAATGGCACGCTATTTTGTAAAGAAATTTCATAAATATAATTTATATCACCTAAAAATTGAGCCAACGCGCGCCCATCATAACACCCACTATTTAACAAAACTATTTTGCCATTTCGCATTAAATTTAGCAGTTGCAATGCACCAAGCCCAGTAGTTAGCAAATTTGTGTTGGACTTGCTCGCGTTTAGCCCACCCAATCCCAACGGACTACCCATTTCTCTATAAAGCGTATTACCATAGTCTATTGATATTAATTTTTTCATTTATGCACCCTTATCTAAAATAGTTATCTCGCCCGTATCGGCATTTACCTCGATTTTTTTACATTTACTCAATTTTTCCAAATTTTGATACCCAACGCTAGTAATACAAGGAATTTCCAATTCCCTTGCAATAATTGCCGTGTGCGATAACATTCCGCCTTCTGCAGAAACGATTGCTTTGCTTTTAAGTATCAATGGCACCCACTCTGGGTCAGTGTATTCTACCAGCAAAATTGTATCATCGGTAAAATCAACTTTTTCATCAAAATCTAACACAAATTTAGGTTCGCCTACGAATTTTCCAGCGGAAACACCCAAACCTAAAATTTGATTATTCATATTGCTTTGCTGTGCGTTTTTCGCAAGCACTACTTTTTTAGTCACAGGTCTGCACTGCACAAATACCAATTTGTCCCCTACCACACAAAACTCCAAATCTAACGGAGATTGAAGTGTTTTTTGCAAATCAATACATTGCTTGCCCACAAAATTTTGCCCAATTTGCAGTTCTTCATTATCACAATTTTCATTTTGCCAAATTTCTATATTTGGTGTTATGTGACCCGAAACCAGTTTTTCGCCAGTACCAACTACCCATTCCAACCGACCAGACAAAATATTTGAACCAATAAACACTCCCGAAAACTTTGGCTCGACAAATTCCTGCACCACGACCGCCATTTTGGGTTGTGCGAGATTAAAATGCTTTGTGTACTCTTGCACTCTACTACTATTTATAGATTGAAAAACCGTGTCTATCGCCTCGCTGATATTATTTGCTTCCACATCAATAACGGAAGTAAACATTCCAGCATATGATTGATTTTCATTATCTTCGACAGTAGCGGAACTGCGCACCGCATAGCGCTTATTTGTGGAAATAAATTCATCTAATTTCGCATGATTTTTATTTTCAACAAAATTTACCGATAAAGCAATGGTTTTTGGAATATCCACTTTTGCATTGTGTAGAATTGCAAGCCCTAGATTTTTACCACCAAACACGCAAGACAAAAATTTATAGCAATTTATAGACACAAATTTCGCTAAATTTTCAATACCAACAACACCAAGCGTGTTTAAAATATATGCAGAATAAAGTTGCGATTTATTGATACTATCTAAATACGGATACTGTGCTATTACATAATCAAAAAACTGCTTTTTGGCGCTCTTGGCAATCGGTTCTATTGTGCTATAAAACTCTAAATGCAATTTATCTTTCCAGTGCTTTAAATCAAGATAGATTGTAACAAATTCATTATTTAAATACATTGAGTTTTGCGGTTCGCTCTCAAAATTTGTCAATTCGCTAGGCGCGCTTTTATCAATTAGTTGTAAAATTTTTAAATAGTCCTGTCCAAAAGTTTCCTGCAAATTTTGCAGAATATAATCTACAACAAACGATTTGTCCAAAATACACTGCATTATATTTGAAAAAATACTGATTTTTTTGTAATTTTCAAATCTTTGCACAATTTTGAAGTTTTCAGTTTTGTCATAATTTTTTAGCATTTTTTCTAATTGCCCGTGAAGTTTTTGCATAAGATTTTCTATGCTATTTCTTGAAATTTTATTTTTTGAAAAATCATTCAATAATTCAATTAAATAATCGGCTAAATCATTAAAAATGACAAAATCTAAATCAAGATTATATTCTTTTAAATTAGGCAAATATTTCATTAAAACATTTAATTTATCATTATATTCTATATATGACTCACCCAAAAATTCCGCCTGCATACAACCACCTCTATTGTTATTTTAATCTATCTACAAAATTCAGTTTCCTCAAATTCGATATCTTGTTCCTTTGCGTGCTGTTTAATTTCATTTACACAATAATCAAGTATTGAATCTTTGTTATTTTTTAAATCTTGCAAACTTTCTTCAATCAAAATATCAGGAATAACCGCGTTTTTGTCATAAGTAAACCCCGCTGGTACACCCTTTCTGTGTCGCGTGACATTTTGGTCCCATAACGCCGTAGCGACATCAATCACAATGCCCGATTTAGTCATTACATCATCACAAATATTACCGTGGAAAGAGGCGGGTTGCGCCATAGGTTCGCCAACAATCGTAAAGCCTAAATTTCTTAAATATTGCGCCGTTAGCACACTTGAAGAAAATGAATTGTGATTAACTAAACAGTATCCAGTTGCCTTTGAAGTGCCTAAAATTTCCCATAATTCTTTAAACAAACCAAACACGCCACCCGTATTATCGCGCACATCTATAATGATAGGTTTATTTTTTGATGCAGATTGCATTATTTCATTGTGAAATTTATTTATATTGAGTGATTTACTTCTTCTAAATGAATTAATCTTTAAATAGGCATAATCATTTGTTTCGCGAAATTCGAAAAGCGGTTTGGACTTTTTAGCGTATTTTGTTTTATGATTGTAACCCATTGTTTTAACCGTTAAATCAAAAATTTTGCTGTCATCTCGCAAGGTCAAAGTAATCTCGTTTTTATCGGCAATTCCCAAAACTCGATAAAAATATTCAAATTGCAAACTATGTTCAAACTCAAAATCAAATGCACCGTTTTCGGTAGAAATAATCGGTGTTGCTATCTCAATAATTTCTTCCAGCGGTAGTCCATTAATTGCCAAAATTTGAGTATTCAATATTTCTTGCGAAATAGAATTTAAATCTACATTAACAATGCAAAAACCTTCTTTAAATTTTTTTACAGAAAACGGAAACCTGCCATCTACAATATTAGGAAATCGCATCCACAAATGAGCATCACCCAAAAGCGCCCTCAGCCTTAACGCCTCATATATTTGCCCATAATAATCTAAATTGTCCCAATTTTCTTTGGAGCGCGCCATTTCTTTTTCAAACTGCGCCTCTGTAATCTTAAAAAATAAATTTGGGTGAATTTTTTTCATTTTATAGAACGCCTCTTGCAAATCTTCAAACTGCATACCCCCTCCGTTTCCCTCTAATCTCTCTAAGGAGATTATACCACAATCTATCCAAAATGTCAATTTGCAATACATTTGAAAAATTAGTTTTTTATACGCCAATCCTAGTAAATAATAAAGCAAAATTTATGACAAAAATTTTATTTTTTAATCTCACATATTCCGCAATAAACAAAAAAGCAAACCACAGTTTGCTTATAAGTTGAAAAATATTTGCTATGACAAATTATTATTCAATGACTAAAAAAGCCCCTAAAAAAGGCTTTTTTTGTTTAAAATTAGTTGGTTATTACAGTTTTTTTCTAACTACTAGTTCGTGTTTATATACCTATCTACCAGTCGATTTTGAGATGGGAGTCTTTTGCAAATAGGCGGTTACTTTGGAGTTTTAGATTGATTTTATCAGCAATTAAGGCTAAGAAGATAAATGGGTTACAATTCACTCACCCCGTGCGGGGTGAGACGGCTCAAGCTCAAGCACTAGATATTGATTGTTTTGGGGTTAAGAAACAATATTTAGTATCTGAGTTTTGGCTTAGGGCGTGAATTTACTATGTACACTTGGGGTTCGCGCTAAAAAAATATAGTGCAAATATATATACCTATAGAAAATTATTTAAGTGTTTTAGAATTTCACACTCTAAACCTACCTTATACTAACACAATTTAATGGAAAAGTCAAACTTTCATACCCTAGTATAAGCATTTTTAAAAGTTCAAACTTTTTATATTTTTGATATTACAATTTAATATAATTTACAAAATCTTCAACCATTTACGCGTATAATTAATCCTACACAAATACAACATTGTTTATCATTTTAAATTATTAGCACTAAATAAAAATACTCCTTATTATTGTATTTTAGCCATTATTAGAATTAAATTCACAATTAAGTAATTTTTTATCAGTTTAAAAGTTACACAAAAAAACAAATGAACTACCTCTAGTCCACTCATTATTTATCAAGAAGCTTAGCTAATTTTCCATTTCTTGTATCGTTTATTTATTTTTAGATATCCTATTTCTTGCAATAATTCAATACCAACTATCAAATATGGTTTTGAATCCTTAGAAATTTCAAAATTAAAGTTCTTGCATTTATTTAGGGTTTCATCAAACGAACATAGCAATTCAGCCAATTCAGAATTATCGAATAGTTTACGATTTTCTTTAACAATATTTAAAATTTGTAATTTAAAATCATCACTCTCAAGTTTTAAACCTAATATTCTTTTAAGAATATCATTATTTTCTATTTTTGCGTTTTCTATTTTATACAACAAATCACCTAGATATAATTTCCCAGCCGAATCTTTAAACCAAAAGTTAATTTTATCCGCAAAATTGTTAATAAAATAATTTATTAAATCACTAATCTCTAAATTGCAGATTAAATAAGTCAGTAAATCGCCATTAAGTTGCAATTTATTTTCTTTTAGAATACTAAAGTAATTATCAGGAGCAACTTTTATAAGGGAAATATAAGAATTATAGCAATTACATAAATTGTTGAAATTTTCGGCACTAAATTCTAACAAACCATTTTCTATCAATCTTTTAACATTTCCATCATCACGCTTATCCACTAATGTTGATAATTGTAAATTTTGTACACTAAATTTTTTAGCAATTTCTACATTATTTTCATTTAATAAAAGTTTAGGATATACAACTCGTGTTTCAAATTCATTAAATTTTGGATTGCTAATTATTTCATCTAAAGAATCAAAAACTATATTATTGAAGATATTGGTGGAAAAATATTTAGTAAAGTGTTCATCTGCTAAAATTTCTGAAATTTTAAAGATATTTTTTATATCTAAATTAATTTTCATATTTTCAACAATATACGATAATAAGTTTTTATCTGTTAAGTCACTAATTACATAAGAAAAACCTGCTTTTTCAACAAAAGTCTTTTTATCTTCTAAACTTATTTCGCTTTGCAAAATTAGTTCTACATTTTGTGTTTTAAATTTTTGTTCTTTAAATATAGATAGAAGTTCACAAATGTTTTTTACTACATTTGATTTAATTGCATCATTGCCTTTATCAAGAAAACTATCTAGACAATATCTTTCATCTTTTACACCATAAATTTGCTTACCAATATTTGTGAGATTTGAATAATTGTACACAAACGCATTATTTTTCACTATTTCTTTTAAAGACAACAAATCTAATGTACTAACAAAATTTAATTTAATTTCACCCAAAGAATCGATATTTTGAATTGTCTTATCATTAATTTTTACGCCTTGCCAATTTGCATATGAATTAACGATAGTCAAAAGCCTTTGTTTATTATCTGCTGTCAATACTGATAATTCGTTCTCATTTATTAAAATATTTAAGATAATATTCTGTTTTTCAACATCCAAAATACCAATAACATTTATAAATGCTGGTATAAAATTATATACTGTTCCAAAATCACGCGATAAAGTATAACATTTTTCAGAAGTTTGGGTTTTTAAGTAATCTTCAAAAAATTTAATTACTTTATCATCTTCACTATTAAACAAATTGGTCAATTCGTTTATATTTTCCTTTGTCTCAAAAACATAATTAACTAAATCAAAATTTAATATCCTAGAATAACTAAATTTAGAAGATGGAATGTTTTGACAAACTTTTGATATTTCATTTAAAGGATATGAAAAATTATTTTGTATTGTAGTATTATTCTCATTATCTACATTGTATCGTACAAAAGCGCCATCATTTTCAAGCAAGTATGATTTCTTTTGCGTATCGTAATATTTAAAAAAGTCCGCTTCAATATACCCCTTTGCTAAGCATATCTTTAAAAATTCATTGTTTATTTCATCACAATTATTTTCTTCCATAAATTGCTGTATTGACATATTCATTATTTTGCTTTTTTGTTTTCGCATTTCATTGACTTCTTGCCTTAGATTATTCAAAGATTCTTCATTTGAAAGTTCTAGCGAAGAAATGCAGTCATTAAACGAATTATGAAAAGTAGCATTGCAATATTCTTCTATTTCATCATAATTTAAATGTTTATCTATTGCGGAATATCCAATTGTAAAATGCATAACATAAGACTTCCCAGATTCTATTTTTATACATTGTTCTGCATCAATGTCAATATTATAACTATTTACATCATTATGTCCTTTTTCCCAAAATATTCCTTTAAGAAAAATTTTAAACAAATCTTGAGATAAAAATTGAGTTTCCGAACGATTTCGCAATAGTTGTTCTTTTTTTACCAAATCCTCGTCTATGCCTTGTGCTTCATCTTCTTTTAAAAATCTAATAATTTGAAAAGCATAGTTTAAGCAAGCATTATTTTTTGAAAGTTTGTTATAATCAAAATAATATAAATTTTTATAAATAGAAAATGCATACATTTTTATCAAGTCTTCTGTTGTGAGAGTTGGTTTATCAGATTTGCTAAGCAAATCATAGAAATCTTTTTCTATATAAACACTTAATCTAGAATCAACAATAAATTTGGACATATCAAGAGCAAATTGATTTATTAACGAGGCATTTTGATTTTCTATTTCTATATTTTTTAATAAACCACTAATTTTATTCTTTAAACTTTCAGAAGTAACAAAAGGAGTAACTGTGATAATATTATCAAAAAATTTTGACCTTTCTTCATAATCTGCAATAATACTATCAGACACACAATATATAAATGTTATTTTACCTTTTATATCAGGAGAGTTGTTCAGTATAAAATTCAACTCCCGTAATTTATTAAAAATATTTAAATTCGGCAATCTGTCTAAATCCTCAAAATAAACAATTTTTATACCACTTCTTTTAAAGATATAGATGAGTTCATCGGTATATTTATTTAAAAGACTATCATTTGAGTTATTATCATTATCTAAAGCGCTCAATTCTATTGTATCAACTTTTAATGATTTTATCTTGAAAATTAATGGTATGAGTAAAAGCAATACCAACCCTGACATCGCACTTAATGATATAAAGACTTTATTGACTATATAGTTAAACTCCCACAATAAAGAAAATTTGTTAAATAAGCATACAGCGCTAAACAACAATGTAAAAAAGAAAGCAATCAGTGCGGATATTTTATAAGGAAATCGAGTTGATACTCTTTTTATTTTTGAATCATGCAACCTATTTTGTTTAACACCAAATAAAAATTGCTGAAATAGATTTTTCTCTATTTCTCTATTTACCTCTCTTTCTTGCTCCCCTAATTCAATTTGTCTAATTTCCCTAAAATTATTTAATTCATCAAAACTTTTTCTAATTTTTGCTCTTTCTGGATTTAGTTTCTCAAGTTCAACTTTTGAAGTTTCAAAATTTTTATTTTTATCTCCATTTAATTTTAATTGTTTATCATTAACTATATTAAAATTAGCCAGAGAAATTGTAAGTGATGGGGTAACTTCTTTAACTTTATGCCTGGAAATGTTATTTTTAAACTGCTCATAATCATTATAATTTTTATCTGAAAACTCCAATTTTTTAAGCAAACCAATCGCATGCTTATTATTGTAAGTGTATTGATATGTTTTAATAAGACTACTCTTCCCAGAGCCGAAAATTCCAGCAATTGCAATGTTTTTCTCATCTGGATTTTCAATAGATTGCTTTAATTTCTTGCAATTTTCTTCATTTCTTTTAAAATCAATTTGTGGTGTTGCTTTAGACATAAATTCCTCTCTTTTACAAAAAGAGTATAGCACTTTGAAAGATTCTTTGCAACAATTGACAAAACATTTGTATAGAAATTTTAATATGCGCATAAAACACATTTTGTGCCTATTTTACAAATAACTAAAAAAAAATCAAAAGCACTTATATAAATAATAAGGATAATACAAACTTAATACCATTTCAAAAAAGTTAATTTGTGCTTAAATTTTTTAATCGGGAAAAAATTTTTTTTGCATAATTTTTTTAGTAAAATTTAATTAGAAATTGTAATTTATTTTAAATTTGTTTATAAAATTTGAGTATTTGGTGTAATTTATTTTCGTTTTTTTGAGCGCTTGGAGGTATGTTGAGTGATAAAATTATAGATTTTTGTAAAAAATTTTAGTTTTTGGGGCGATTTTTAGGTGTTAAAAAATGCTCGAAAAACAACAAAAAACAACAAAAAGAAACAAAAAACAACAAAAATGCCATTTTTGGGGCATTTTTTTATATACTTTTTTAAAAAACTTTGTTAAATTAGTTTGTCTTTTTCGAAAAAATGTGTTTAAATGTTTGTATAAAAAATAAAGGGAGATATATGTTATGGCATTTATAATTTTGGATAAAAATACGGAATTGATAGGCGCTGTTACGAGGCATTTAATGGCATTTTGCACGAGCGAGAACATTGTTTTAGGAGATGAAAAATCTCTCGAAAAATTCGATGCAAATTCTTCAATTTTTATCACCACAAACAAGGAAAGCACGCTTCAAAATTTAGACAAATTTTGTTCTTCATTGGAGTTTGCTGTACTAGAAAAGCAGGTTAAAATCGGCGGAATAAAAACATCGGTTTATTGTATAGGAAAGCTCTCAACTATGGCAAATTTTTTGTGTGTAGAAAGTAAAAAAGGTATTGATAAAATGTGCAAAATTATGAACGAAAATTCTTTAAAAAATAAGGTAGAAAATACGCAAAAAATCAACGAAAATTCGATTGATTTTGCTGAGATTCAAGAAAATTCTAGCGAAAATCTCGCACAAAACACGATAATCGGCACGGTTTCCGAGCAAGATATTGATAACGCTGATGCGCGCCAGTCGTTTGTAACCGAATGCTTAATTGATAAGATTTTCTCAACTCTTGGTATTCGTAGAAATCTAGTTGGTTCGGCTTACCTAAATCGTGCTATAAAAATGGCGGTAGCGGAGCCATATGTTATCACAAGCGCAGTTACCACCAAAATGTACCCTCGCTTGGCGCAATTTTTCGATACAAGTACAGCAAGGATTGAACGCGCTATACGCTCAACACTAGAAGATTGTTTCAATTTTGGTAGATTTCCTCGCCTAAATAGCCTTTTTGGTGCAGAAATTTACACTCCATTGGACAAGCCAACAAATGCTGAATTTATAGCCTTAATTGCTGATAAAATCAATCTAAAACTCCAAAGTAACCGCCTATTTGCAAAAGACTCCCACCTCAAAATCGACTGGTAGATAGGTATATAAACACGAACTAGTAGTTAGAAAAAACTGTAATAACCAACTAATTTTAAACAAAAAAAGCCTTTTTAGAGGCTTTTTTCTTATTTTATTAGATTTTAATAAAAATTAATTGCAAATTTATCATTTAACAAATCAAGTTTATTTAACATAATGCATAATGATTAGATGTTTTTTACATAAATTTATATATATGGTGATTTTTAGTCATTAATTTTGCTTTTATTAAAAGCGACATAAGCGCGATATGCTTCGTAAATATCAACCTTACTAGTAATCTCCCAAGGAGCGTGCATATTCAACACAGGCACGCCAGCATCAATGACATTCATGCCATATTTTGCCATAATGTATGCAATGGTTCCGCCACCGCCCTCATCAACTCGCCCCATTTCGGTCGCTTGAAACATAACATCGTTTTCATCTAAAATTTGGCGCAATTTACCTATAAATTCAGGGTTGGCATCGTTTGCACCACTTTTTCCATAAGCGCCTGTATATTTGTTGAAACTAATTCCTTTACCAAGGTGAGCATCTGTTTCCGTGTTAAACGGAGCGAGATAGTTTGGGTCCACACCCGCAGTTACATCGCTTGAAAGCATTGCTGAATTATTAAACGCACGGCGCATCGCAAGTTCGCTGTACTGCCCCGCCAAATTCATAATTTCAGCAACTGTATTTTCAAAATATTTACTGCTCATACCAGTAGCGCCAACACTGCCAATTTCCTCCTTGTCCACCCACAAACACATTGTGCTAAACTCAGGATTTTCCGTTTCCAAAGTCGCCATAAATGAGGTATAAGCACAAACCCTATCATCTTGACCATACCCCATCACCATACTACGGTCTAGCCCAAAATCGCGAGCGCGCCCAGCAGGCACAACTTCTATTTCCGCACTAAAAAAATCTTGTTCTTCGATGTTTTTTTGCTTCAAAATTGCCAGAATGTTTGATTTTAATTTATTTTTTTCTACTTTGGTATCAGAAATAGAGCCTGCCAAAAGGTTTAAATCTTCACCTTTCAAGTCGCCTTTCTTACTTGCCTCTTTCTCTAAATGAGGCAACAAATCACTAATTCCTACCACACAATCATCATCATTCTCGCCAATACACAAATCAATGCGTTCGCCATTTTTCTTTACCACCACACCGTGCAACGCAAGTGGCATAGCAGTCCATTGATATTTTTTGATACCGCCGTAATAATGAGTATCTAACATACAAAAATCCGCCGACTCATACAAAGGTTTTGCTTTCAAGTCCAAACGAGGAGAATCAATGTGCGAACCGATGATATTTATACCCTTTTCAATAGGTTGCTTACCCACAATAAACAAAACTAACGCTTTGTCCATATTGATTGCATAGACTTTATCACCAGCAGACAATTTTTTGCCACTTTCAATCAATGTGCACAAAGATTTATAACCGCATTCCTCGGCTTTTTTAATAGCATAGCGTATACACTCTCGCTCCGTTTTACACTCGCTCAAAAAGTTTTTATAATTTTCGCAAAACTCATCGACCTCCGCACGCTTTTCACCATATTTTTCCCATAAGCTTTCCATAATTCACCGCCTCAAATTGAATATATCTATAATATACAATAGTTTTGATTTTTTAGCAAATAATATAACCAAAATTTTAAAAATGCACAAAAATAAGCAATTTTTATATAAAAAATTCAATTTTTTACTTAATTTTAAGTACAATATACACATTATAAAATAAAATATAAAAATTAATCTTCATCTACATCTTTTGGGGTTTTTAATTTTATAGCAAAAAACAATAAAAAAATTAAGACAATAATTATCCAAAATATAGGTGACTTGATAAAAAATATAATAGTACCCAAAGCGTTATTAACACCTACTACTTTACCTAAAATCTGCTCTTGTGTAATAGAATTATCATTTTTTGAATTTTGGTCACCCTTTGTAACAATATCGTTATCAGTTACTTCAATTATTCTATGAGTAATAATTTTGTTATCAAATTCAAAAGCGACAATATCATCGACTTGATAATTATTTAATTTTTTAATTAGCAAAAAATCATCAACCTGAATCTCGGGCGACATACTATTAGAAACCGCTACCACGCCCCCATACCCAAACATTGACACATAGTTTTGTTTAAGAATTATTTTGCAAAATATAAAGTAGCAAAAAACTATAAAAAATAGCAAAAAAACGCTAAAAATTAACCAAAAAATGTATTTTTTAATGATTTTAAACGATTTGAGAGCCATTTTTACCACTTTAAATGAAATGTTATTCATATAAATTTATGTGATTTTTAGTAAATTTTTAACCTAAAAATATAAATTATTTTGTATTTTTTTATCAGAAAATGACGATACAAAACTTCGCCTCAAGTGATGAGAATTTGGCATATGGTAAAATTTAGGCATATTTTAGATACATAATGACTGGCAGTTTGCATTCAATATTGACAATTCGCTTAATATATGATATAATATATTATAGCATAAAAATATTTTAGATTTATACTGTATAAGCGCTTAAAAATTAATCTCAATTTTTGATTTACGAACTCTATTTTTTAGTTTTGTTTTTCTTCACAATTTAGGTAGAAAATAGGTTGTGCTGTAAGCGCTTGGGAATACTTTATATAAAAATATAAGACTATGTATTCTTATCTAATAAATCAAAAATTTGCAGGTTTCTTGCAAAATTTTGCAGGTAAACGCTGTTTTTTGTATGCTATACTACAAAAATGAGGTTATTTTATGGAAAAAACATTTGAAAGCCTTGGGTTGGAGGCTAACATAATTTCCGCCCTAAAAGAACAAGAATTTACCACTCCCACAGAAATTCAGGCGCGCGCAATACCTATGATTTTAAAAGGACAAGATGTTGTCGGTCTATCACAAACTGGTACTGGTAAGACTTTGGCATTTGCGTTGCCAATTTTACAAAATGTTACCGAAGAAAGATATGTGCAGGCGTTAGTTCTTTGTCCTACGCGTGAGTTGGCTGAGCAAATTTTGCTTGAATTTAAGAAAATTATCAACAAAAATTCTAGATACCGCGCAGTAGCGGTTTATGGTGGTGCCGATATGCAACGACAAATTTACGCATTAAAGCGTGGAGCAAATATCGTTGTAGGCACACCTGGTCGTGTACTTGACCACATTTCGCGCAAAACTTTAAAGTTGGGTTTAGTCAAAACTGTCGTGCTTGATGAAGCCGATGAAATGTTAAATATGGGTTTCCGCGCAGATATTGAGAGCATTTTGCGCACTACCCCAGAAGAACGCCAAACTATTATGTTTAGCGCGACTATGTCAAAAGATATTTTATCAATCACAAAAAACTTTATGAATTTGCCACAAACTATTCAAATTGGCACTCCAAACACAACGATTGCAAATATCAAACAAACTTACTTTATTTGTCCAAAAGATAAGAAAAAACGCGCTTTGCACGCACTTTTGACCGAACTTCCACGAGGCAGAACTATTATTTTCTGTAACACAAAGAAAATGGTTGACAGCGTACAAGTTTATTTACGCAAAATGGGCTTTATGGCTCTCGCACTTCACGGTGATATGCCACAAGGCGTGCGAAAAAGAGTAATGAACGAATACAAATCCGAGCCAAACAATATTATGGTGACAACCGATATTGCGGCACGCGGTATTGATGTAAAAGACATTATTTCAGTCATAAACTTTGATTTACCGCAAAATCTTGAATATTATGTACACCGCGTAGGTAGATCTGGGCGCGCAGGCAAAGATGGTAATGCTTATACCCTACTTAATACTGCCGAGCAAGTGCGTGATTTACAAGAAATTGAAAAACGCACAAAGTCTAAAATTACGCTTTCCACACTTACTCTTAATGGTTTAGCAGAAAAGCAAAACACAAGACCAATAAATCCAAAAGGCAAAAAATTAAATATTAAATCTCGCGAAAAACGCGCAATACTTTGCGGTAGAGGCGAACAAACTAAATCACGAAATGGTGACGCAGTTAATGTGCGCGGAAGTAGCAAATTAGGTAAGAAAACTCGCACTTTACGCAATACTCACAAATCTAAAAAACAATCAAAAATTCACTACTAAAAATAAAAAATTATGATTTAAAATATTAATTTATTTGCATATTTGAAACACAAAATATCAATGAAAAAATTAATAATAAATAATGGTTTTTGAGCATACTTTGAGTAAAATAAAAAAGGCATATTTTTGCCCTTTTTATTTTTATTTAATTGTAAAGTTTTATTCAAATTAATGTACACTAGTTTTTAAGTTAAATAAAGTAAATTGTTGGCTATTTTTTATAAAAATTTTATTAATTTTAAATACTATGCAATATAACTTTGATGTGTTATATTTACACAAAAATCACTAGTTTTTATAAAAAACGCCCTAAATTACGCAAATTTATAGTACTATGCAATGTATTATGCAATGTTTTTTGAATATTTTTTATTCAAAATAACTCACTATCTTTTTTGTACCTTTTGTGTAATTTTTAATTAATTTTTTGATATTAAATTGTCTATTTTTTAATTTTAGTTGTAGAAAATTTTGTTGAAAAGTAAGTAGCATTTTATTTATTTTTTACCAAAAAATATTTGCTTTTTTATGTAGATTTTTTATAGAAATACCGCACTCCATCTTTATCATAAATCAACTCATCACCACTCAAAGTATATGTTGTATCGTTATTATCTGCGGTGACAGTAATTTCCGTTTTTGTTTGCTTCCAAGTTGCATTAGATGCGCTATCCGATTTAATCTTAACGGAGGCAGTTTTATCTTCGTTAAAGATTAATACATTACCAAAATCTTGCGAATACGCCCCCTTATCCGTATCGCTTGCCTTGTAGGTTTTCCCGTCCTCAACCACCCTATCTAGTTTCCAAGTCCCCAACACACTTGTTCCCCCACCGCACGCCGAAAACACAAACATACTGAGTAATACAAACATACTAGCGATTAGTACCGATGTAAGCAAATTCCTCTTAGTCAACAAATTTTGCATACTGCTACCTCCTTTTTTGTTTTTCAACAAAACTTCGTTGCTTTTTGTCACAAGTTCAAGAATTTTTGAATCAGGCTGTGAAATTACATCCATTTTTCACCTCGTAAAATTTTTTAAAATTCCAGTGTAATTTGATTTTCTTGCGTAAATTCAAAATAAACTTGTGCAAGCATTTGATTGTTTACTACAACTTTTTTGCTATAAAAAGAAACGCCCGCCAACATTTAATTTCCTCCTTTCCCTTTCTACACCTCAAATATAGCAAAAATTTTTTATTTTTCAAAACAAAAAAGTTGCCAAAATCAAGTTCGCCAAAATCACAACAATAAAGATAATTTTCTATTATTTTCGACAAAATTTTTAAAGATTTATATTTTAAAGTAAATTTTGCTAAAAAATATCATTAAATTAACAAAAAAGAGCGTATTTTTTATATAAATACACTCTTTTTTATAGTCGTTTGAGAGAATTAAGCAGTAATCATCGCGTATAGTGAATATATTTTAGTTTTTTGACAAAATTTTAATTGCACAAAAAACACCTTAAACTTTGAAATTTAAGGCATTTTTATTAATCGCAATCAGGGAAATTACACTCGGTAATCACCACATCTGCACCCGTATCAAGCACATTTTGTATCAACACATCACCAAAGTGAGGGTTGTGTGGCTCTGGTGCTGATTTTATTGCATTTAAAATATCAAAATATTGTTGTTTTTTGACCGCTTTATTAGTCCTAACGGCGAGCGTACCGCCGTTTTTTAGAGGGAAAATAGTGGTAATAGTGCGCATAGGGCAAGTAAATTCTTGTTTGCCATACTCTGCTCCTCTTGGACAACGATTTCCAGTCACTACCACTTCTCCGCCCTTTTCCTCAATGTGCAAATGGCACCCTATTGGACAACGAATACAAACTGTATCTAAGGTATTCATTTTTCCTCCTAAACCGCTCCGTTATTTGTGCCGTTTGGGTTATTTGGGTTGCGTGGAGGATTGAATGGAGTAGTTGGCGCGCGTGGAGGAACTGGTTGCCCTGGCCTACCCGCTTGCACTGGTCTTGGCGCTTGTGGAGGCACATTTCCGCCTTGTGCAAAAGGATTTGGTCTAGGCATTTGCTGTGCTGGCTGTGTGGTTTGCATTGCTGGTCTAGGAGCGTTTGGCATAGGTCGAGGGGGTAACTGATTTGGCATTGTTGGTCTAGCAGGTTGCACAGGATTTGTGTTTGTATTTACTTGTGGGCGCGTGAAAGTTTGGTTTGCTGGTTGATAACTAGGTCTAGGCGCTTGTGGTTGTTGCATTTGCGGTCTAGGTTGTTGTGTTGTAGGAGTTTGCACCGCATTTTGTCTATTATATGGACTATTTTGAGCAAAATTGTTGTAACTTTCGTATGGGTTAGCCTGCTGAACAGGTCTTTGCATAGGTTGAGGCTGTTTAAATTGAGGCTGTGGCTGAACAAAATTTTGTGCAGGCGTAAAGGAAGGTTGCTGGTTAAAACTATTCTGCTGAGGAGCATTGTAGTTTTGCTGAGGTTGCGTAAAACCTTGATTAAAGTTTTGCGGTTGCGCTGGTGCAAAACCACCATTTAACACAGGATTTTGGTTAAAGCCATTATTTGCTTGATTTCCATAATTATGAGCAAAACGCGCATCTTGTTGAGGTTGAGCATAGGTTTGTGTTTGAGAAGATTGGAAAGGCTCCATTTGCACGCCTACGCCGTAGTTTGTGGTTGTAGTTGTGGTAGTATCCAAAACTTTTGGTCTGCCGTTTTTGCCTCTTGTGTGGCGAGTGTCTGGGTTGTAATCAACCACCACTCTGTGAGGCACTGTGCAGAATAACCAAATTGCACTAATCACAAAGAATACACCGATTATACCACTCATAGCAGTTTGCACGATTGTACCTGCTTGCACAAAGAACGCAACTTCTGCATTCATAATTCCATTTAATACTTCAAGCATTGGGAATAATGCCAAAACCCACCAAAAAGTGCTAGCAAATACAAGCGTAGTCGTTGCGCGGTTTTTGTGATATTTTTGCTTAAAACGCAATACAAAGCCGATTACATAAAGGATAAAACTCAATATAAACAAGCCAAACAATGCGTACCCTGCATAAGGGGTCAAATCAACTGTATCGCTTGTGAGTGTCTTTATTTTGTCTGCAAGCAGTGGCATAGCAAGCGCCAAACAACTAAACATTGCGCTGAGTCTAAACATTGTTGAGCACGCAGAAGGGCGTGCAAAGCAACACACAAAGTACACTCCCGCCATTAGTATCAATACGCCAACAAGCGCCCAGTCGTTTATGTAAGTCATAAAGTTTGCACCGAGCAAGTCATCAAAAGTCGCACTAAAATCCCAGAGTAAATCTACACCCGCTATCGCATATAGAGCGGTAGGAAAATATAGCAAAACAAATAATGCACCCAAAATTATCGCTAAAATTCCACCGATAATGTAACCGATATGCTTACCCTGTTTTTCGATATTTTTAGACATAATTACCTCTATTTTTTCAATTTATAACTTATTATACCAAATATTGCACAAAAATTACAAATTATTTTGATTAATTTTTTAATTTTATTGTTTTAAATTTTCTAGCACATTATCTAACCAGTCTGCAATGTACACAAATACATCTTTTCTAAAAGTTTCGTTCAGCAACTCGTGCCTACCGCCTTGCCATAATTTGTATTCCACATTCTTTACACCCAAATTACGATACATAGGCGCAAGTTTGTCTAAATATTTGTGGTTTTTGCCTCCTACATAATCCTCATCGCCACTAGTAATCAGCAACGGCTTGTCGTGGTCAATTTGATTTAGTAAAGTAGATTTGTAAATTTTCTTTAAATTACCAAAAAATGAACTATAAAATTGAGCGGTTGCCATTTTGCCACAATACGGGTCACGGCAATAAGCATTGTAAATTTCTTCATCGCTAGTCAGCCAGTTTTGCTTGTCAAAATGCTTGCCGTAACTAGTAAATGTAATTTTTTCTATCAATTTCGCGGGAGCATCTTTTCCTTTAAACGCTTTTGTAATATCTGCTACCATTTTACCAAATGCAACTTGTGGCGACTTGCGGTAACACGAACTCCCCACAATCACTGCGCCTGCGTGTTGGTGGAAATTCTCAATAAAACTTTGCGTACGAAAACTACCATAACTGTGTCCCAACACAAAAAGTGGCAATTTATATTTTTGAATTAAAGTATCGGCTAATTTTATATCATCTTGCACTGTGTCAGCAAAAATATCGCCGTGATACTTGGTGACCATTTCAGGCGCGCCAGCAGTCTTGCCGTGCCCGCGCTCATCAGGTACTACCACCACATACCCCCTCTCGTTTAAAAAGCGCGCAAATTCATCATAACGCAAGCCGTGTTCCACCATTCCGTGTAAAATCAAAACCACTGCCTTTGGCTTTTCTACATTGTCCCAAGTGCGTACATACACTTGATAGTCATTAAACCCACTAAAAAATGCCGAACGAAACGCAGGCGCTTCCGCTTGCTTCATATCCTTTGCGGTCGCGCGCGTATGAATATTCGCAACGGTTGGCTCTACCTTGCCCAACTCAATTTCACTCATAAACTACCCCCAGAAAAATACTTGTCAAATTTATTATATCTTTTTTTACAAAAAATAACAAACGAATTGCACAACTTTTTGCACTTTTGTCAAAAACAAGTACAGTTAAATTATTTTTATCTAATATTAAAGTTTATTTGAGTACAAAAGAATTTTATATTATAATAAAACAAAAAAAGGATTTGCTCCGCTTACGCTCTCACGCCAAGTCCTAAAAATAGTCCACTGGACTATTTTCTTTACGGACTGTTCAAATCCCTGCTAAGTTTAAATACTTATCTCGTTTCTCTTATAATTGGCGGAAAGGAAGGGATTTGAACCCTTGATGCCTTTGACAGCATACCGAATTTCGAGGCCGGCTCATTCAACCACTCTGACACCTTTCCACATAATTTATTTAAAATTCCACAATTTCAACGACAAAAACTCTTTGTACCCTGTTTGTATAGCAAATTTTAAATAAAAATTTTATATTCAATATGATAACAAAATTCCTCAAAATTGTCAACTAAAATCTTTTTTATTTTAAAACAAAAAACACATTAAGTTTCCCCACTCAATGTGTTTTATTTTTTATATTTTTAGTTAAATTTAAAAATAAATTTTTACTCATAATAAAGTTTATTAATTAAAAACATTATTTTTTATTAAAAGTATCCTTTAAGGACACAGTTTTATTAAATACTAAATGGTCTTGCGTGGAATCTTTATCGAGGCAATAGTACCCTTTGCGCATAAACTGGAATGTATCGCCCACCTTTGCAGAAGCAAGATATTTCTCAGCAAAAGCAGTAGTTTCTACCATTGAATTTTCTTCCAAAATTTCATCAATTTCCACACCGCTAGCAAGGGCTTTTTTAGGCTCTAAATATTCCATTTTTGTTAAGTTTTTAAATTCGCGGATAGTTACAGATATGGCATTTGTTTTTTCCACAAAATGAATAGTTCCTTTTACCTTAATTCCGCTATCATCTTGCCCACTTTTTGTGTTGTTTAAGTACTCACATTCTAGGTAATCAATCTCGCCATTTTCCTTGTACACAACATTGTTACACTTGATGATATAAGCATTTTTTAGTCTAACCATTCCGCCTAAAACAAGTCTATTGTATTTTGGTGGAGGGCAAAGGCTAAAATCTTCATTTTCTATATAAATTTCTCTACCAAAAGTTGCAGTATGAGTGCCTGCATTTTCCATATTTTGGTTGTTTTCTATTTCAATAGTTTCTGGGTCGCCTGTATAGTTTGTAATCAATACTTTAAGAGGGTCCAAAACTACCATTGCGCGGGTCGCTTTTGCGTTTAATTCCTCACGAATGTGATATTCAAAAGCGGATAGTGGAATAATACTTTTTGCCTTAGTCAAGCCATTTGCAAGCACAAAATTTTTGATTGCTTGCGCAGGGATACCACGCCTTTTCATACCCACGATTGTATAAAATCTAGGGTCGTCCCAGCCCATAACTTTATGCTCATTTACTAGGCGTTTTAGATACCTTTTCCCTAGCAAAACATTTTCAAGGTTTAATTCTGCAAACTCGATTTGGCGAGGCTTGTTTTCGCCTTTCCATACATTTTGAATTACCCAATCGTAAAGCGGTCTATGGTCCTCAAAACTTGTGTCGCAAAGACTAAAAGTAACGCCTTCCATTGCATCTTCTAGCGGGTGCGCAAAATCATACATAGGATAAATGCACCACTTGTCGCCAGTCTTGTAGTGAGTGGCGTGCAACACGCGGTAAATTACAGGGTCACGCAAATTCATATTTGGACTAGACATATCAATTTTAGCACGCAAAGTCACCTCGCCGTCCTTGTATTTGCCCGCTTTCATATCTGCAAACATTTGCAAACTTTCTTCAATCGGCCTATCTCTATACGGGCTATTTTGTCCCGCGGAAGTAAGCGTACCACGCGTGTTTGTGATTTCTTCTGCACGCAATTCGCACACATATGCCTTACCCTCTTTTATCATTTCAACCGCAATCTCATACATTCTGTCAAAATAACTTTCGCTTGCATAAATGACTTGCTTTGGCTCATAACCTAACCACTCCAAATCACTCTTGTAACTATTTGCGAAATCGCCGTCCTCTTTTGTAGGGTTTGTGTCGTCCATACGGAGATAAGTGTATCCGCCAAATTTTAGCGCTGTCTCAAAATTTGTAATCCACGCCTTGCAATGTCCTATATGCCAATAACCGCTAGGCTCTGGCGGACAACGCGTAATTACCTCTTTTTGCGCTCCACTCTTCAAGTCCTTGATTATTTCTTCTTCAATAAAATTTGAAGGTGTGATTTCATCTAAATTTATCATAATTATTTCCTTCTTTGTATATTTTGTTGGTTATTTTTACACTTTGTTACGCCAATTTTCTTTTACGCGGACAAAAAGTTCTAGATATACTTTTTTGCCTAACATTTTTTCCATTGCTTTTCTACATTCAGTGCCTATTTCTTTTAGCATTGCACCTTGCGCACCGATAATAATATTTTTATGGCTATTCTTTTCACAATAAATAAGCGCGTTTATGTGAAAATTTGTGTTGCTTTCCTCAATTTTTTCGATTGTTACACCTACGCCGTGTGGAATTTCCTCATTGAGTAGCCAAAGCATTTTCTCGCGTATCAATTCGGCAAGGTTAAATTCAAGCGTTTGTGCGCCGTAAATATCGCGCGGATAATATTCTATCGTATCGGTAAGTTTTGCGATAATGGCTTGTTTCAATTCATCAATATTTTTGCCTTGTTTTGCCGATATTACATAAACTTCTTCTAGCCCCTCGATTTCGTTTAACCTAGCAATGCGCGGATAAATTGACTCAAAACTACCTAAGTCCATTTTGTTGACAACCGCAAACACAGGGTAACCTTGCTTGCAATAGTGCTTCAAGCGATTTATATCATCATCGGCAAAATCTTTGTTACCGTCCATCACATAAAGCAACAAATCTACATCTTGCGTGGCTTGTGTAATTGACTCTTGCATTTGCTTGTCTAAATTGTTTTTGCTCTTGTGTATCCCTGGTGTATCAATAAAAATTGCTTGATAATCTTCGCCATTCAATATACCCAAAATTTGGTCACGCGTGGTCTGTGGTTTTGGACTAACGATACTTACCTTTTTGCCGATAAGCGCATTTACCAAAGTTGACTTGCCCACATTCGCTCTGCCAACAACTGCAACAAAGCCTGATTTAAATGCCATAATTTTTCTCCTTATCAATAAGATTATACAAGATTACGCTTAAATTTTCAAGCAAAACGCAAAAATAGTAATTTAAAATTTCAATTTGTATATAATAAAGTTGAATAATTTTGCAAAATTTACTAAAAAACTAGTATTTGAGGTATATATGGATTTTTGGATACCTATTTTGTTGGGAGTAATACAGGGCATAACGGAATTTTTGCCTATCAGTAGTAGCGGACACTTGGTATTATGCGAATATTTCTTTGGCTTGCAAGGCGATTTTTTATTTTTAAATATTTTATTGCATATCGCCACGCTCTTAGCGGTGATAATTTACTACCGTAAGACTATTTGGTACCTTATCACTCACCCACTTTGCAAAATGAATATTTACCTCGTGATTGCCACTATTCCTGCGGTAATTTTTGTGCTAATTTTCAATAAATTTGTAGGTAATGCAATGGATAATGTGTTGTTTGTGGGTGTAGGATTTTTGATGACCGCTCTATTTTTAACTACTGCCGTTTATATCTCCAAAAAGAACACCAACCCGCAACCTCTAAGCTACAAAAATGTGCTAGTAATGGGCGTTAGTCAAGCGTTTGCTGTGTTCCCTGGACTTAGTCGAAGTGGGACAACTCTTTCGTTTGGGCTAATGGCTGGTGCGGAGCGCCAAACAGCGCTTGATTTTAGTTTTTTAATGTCTATACCTATAATAATAGCAAGTCTGGTCTATGAATTAATTTTTGCCGATTTTTCAACCGCGTTTGTGGATATAAATATTGTTGGCGTGACAGTCGCATTTATCACAGCATTTTTAACTGCAATTTTAGGGCTATTAATAATGAAAAAATTAGTCAAAAATATGAATTTAATTTACTTTGTGCCGTACCTCGTGATTTTGGGGATTTTGACTATCATTTTTGCATAAAAAAATCAAGGTAAGTTATTTTATATCAATCTTTTCAATATACTAAATTATGATAACTTCAAGTATAGTTGTATTTTTAGTAGGTATTTTACTTGCAATGGTGCCTCTTGTAGAAACAAAAGGCGCAATTCCGCTAATTATGAGTAGCGCGTTGTTTGGTGAGTTTGCGCTAAGCCCTACGACCGCATTTTTAAGTGCTTGTATAGGCGGAATAATCGCTAGTATTTTGGCGGTAATTATCTTTTTACCGCTACGCAAAATTTTGGAAAAAGTAAAACTTTTCCGCATAATTTTAGAGCATTGCGACAAAGTCGTTAATAGGTGGTTAAATAGCAAAAAATTTACTAAAAAGGTCAAGAAAAAGCCTAAAAAATTAATTATCGAACCAGCAAAAGACACAATTAATTTTGCTCCACAAGATACCACAAAACCACCTAATAAAAAGAAAAATATGGGCAAATTTTGGATAGTATTTACTTTTTGCGCATTACCTATTCCTTTTTCGGGAGTTTGGTCTGCTGGCGCGCTATGTTCTCTACTAAAACTAAACTTTTGGCAAAGCATATTAGCAGTCACTGCTGGAAATACGATTTGCAGTGTCATAATACTCGTTTTTTGTGCTATTTTTAGTGAATTTATTGATTTAATTATTTGTATTGTTTGTATATTTGCGGTTATGCTAATTTTGTACAATTCCGTAAAATTTTTACTCAATAAAATAGATAAAAATAAGTCTATAAACAATGAAAATCTAACACTAGAGCAAAAAGAAAACGAATTACAAAAGTTACCGTAATTTAATATTAATTATCTATTTATTTAATACTTTTTTCGACATTTTTATACACAGAAACTCCATAAATATTTATTCATAAATCATTGTGTTATATGCGGAAGTGTGCTATAATAATTTTATATTTTACAAAGGATAGGAAATGGAATATTACAATATAAATCATTCCGCAAGGGCTGGAATCTGGGCGCTAGGCGTGCCATTAATCGTTAGCCTTTTGGCTTCAATTATTGCTATTGTTTCTGGAAATGCGGAAACGGTCACCGAAAATGTATATTTTTTAGTATTTACCAGCGTAGCGGTTGAACTAGGTTTTTTGCTGGTAGCGTATTTACTAGGCAAAAAAGACCAAATAAACTGTCTAAATGCTTGCGGTGTAAAGACTAAATCACCGTGGTACTTCTATCTCATTGCAATTCTACTAGGCGTGGTGTTTTTGTTCTTATTTAACCCACTGATTGAACTTTGGGAACGCTTGCTTGACTTGATAGGTTACAATCTAGCAACAGACATTAACATTTCGCTTTCAAATGCTGGCTACCTCGTACTTGCACTCGTGTGCTTTGGAATTGTACCCGCAATTTGCGAAGAAATGCTTTTCCGCGGGGTAATACTAAACGGTTTGCGTGGGTATGGCGCTTGCTTTTCAATAGGAATAAGTGCGCTATTATTTAGCCTAATGCATACAAACTTACAACAACTGCCATACACTTTAATTTTAGGTGTGATTTTAGGTATTATCGTATATTTTACCCGCGATTTAAAACTCAGTATGCTCATTCACTTTATAAACAACGCAGTAGCAATTCTATTGATGTACTTTACTCGCTCAACCAACAATCCGTTTGTTTGGTATGATATTTTGATTGCGCTTGCGTGCGTAATAGGTGCAGTTGCGCTGATGATATTAATCATTTATTTCTTAAAGAAAAAATCAAAGGCCACACCAGACTTAAATCAAAATAATGAGCAAGTTTTAGACAAAAACGCAAGAAATAGACTTTTATCTCTACCAATCATAATGGGTGTATTGATTTTGATAATTTTTAGTTTAAACAAATTTGGAGTATTATGAAAAAATTAGTTGTTCAAGACAAAAAAATATTTTATGCGGGACTAGTGTATTTTATATGTATAGTATTATATATTGGAGTGCGCATACTTTGGGGTACGGGAATTTTTAAAAATGTGGACCCGATAATTAGTGATTTGCTTTTTTCTACCGCCGTACAAATTTTGATACTCGCAGGACTACCATTCTTGCTATGGAAATTGCTTGCAAAACAAACATTCAAGCAAACGGCACAACAATTCTTCTTTAAAAAAATATCAGTAAAGACAATTTTCATTTCCTTAGGTTTAGGCGTACTTGCTTACATTTTAGTTATTTACGCCTCCACTTTTTGGAACACAATTATAAACTTTTTGGGCTATACTCCTAGTAATGGGAGTAGTGCTAGCAGTAGCCTGCCCGTTTGGCTTGCATTTATCATAACTATCGTTACGACTTCGTTTATGCCTGGATTTTGTGAAGAAACCGCACACCGCGGTATGATACTTGGCACTTCGCGCAAAAACGGCTTTAAGAGGGCAATTTTGCTGAGTGCGCTGATGTTTGCTCTCGCACACTTAAATATCGTACAATTCGGTCACGCATTTGTAGTGGGCTTGATATTAGGTGCGGTTACTTTTATCAGCCGTAGCATCTTCCCTGCTATGATTATTCACGGCACAAATAACTTTTGCTCAATCTATATGGATTATGCAAGCGCATATGACTGGGTAGGTGGAAATCTTATGGAGGGGGTCACAAATTTCCTCACAAATTCGAGTGTTTTCGTTAGTCTAATACTTGCATTTTTGGTGCTTGGCGTTGTACTGGTACTCGGCGGAATGTTGATTATGCAACTTTATATCGAAAACAAACGGAGAAAATTTGGTGAGTTTAAGCAAAATTTGTACAACTCAATCAAAGGCACAGAATTAGAGAGTATGGTCGATTTCAAAAACGATTTTGAATTGCTTGCGCTCTTTAACAAAGCCTCCGCAAATGACCTCAAAGAAAAAATAGATAGCGGTAAAATTCCTATTGCTCACCTCGAAAAAGAAATTGGCAATAGCCCACTATCCACTATGATTTATAGCGAACTCGAAGAATTAAAGCCCGTACACCGACTTGACTACATCTTCTTTTATATGGCAATCGTGATGATGACAATAGGTACTATTGCGACATTCATTTGGGGCGCGTTTTAAAATAAAAATACCTTCCGCAAAGAAGGTATTTTTTTACATTTATACAATAATATTTAAGATTTTATTTTTCACATAAATTACTTTTTTAATTGTAGCATTTTGTAACTGCTCGATTGCCTCAACTGCAACTTTTACTACAATTTCTTGCTCGCTATCACACGCAACTTTAATAATTCCACGCATTTTGCCGTTTACCTGAACTGGCAATTCAATTTCATCATCAAGGCACTTATTTTCATCAAATGTAGGGAAACTTTCTTCCAATATTTGCGTACCGAATGTATTTTCAAACAATTCACTTGTTATATGAGGTGCGATAGGATTTAGCATAATAAGCAAGTTTTTAAACTCTTTTTTAGAGATTTTGCCGACTTCGTAAATTGAATTTGTCAACTCCATAAGGGCCGATACGATAGTGTTGTGCGTAAAATCTTCGTAGTCTTTGGTCACTTTTTTGATAGTTTTGTTAAAATTAACTTCATTTTCTGGTAAATATTCATCACTATCAACGAGCAAATCTTTTAAGCCCCAAATTCTATTTAAAAATCTACTTACGCCGTTAATTCCACTATCAGACCAAGGCGCAGGCTTTACATATTCGCCTAAAAATGCCATAAACATACGCAAAGCATCAGAGCCATATTGGTCAATTACATCAAGTGGGTTGACTGCCGTTCCTTTACTCTTACTCATTTTTGAGCCATCAGGAGCAAGTACCAAACCACAACAAATACGCTTTTTAAATGGAATTTCAAATGGAACTATGCCCTCATCATACAAGAATAAATGCCAGAATTGAGCATAAATCATATGTCTTGTCACGTGTTCAAAACCACCTGTGTATAAATCAGCACTATTCCAATAATTCATTTTTTCCTTGCTAGCCAACTCATGTTCGTTGTGCGCGTCCATATATCTAAGCCAGTACCAACTAGAACCAGCCCAGTTTGGCATTGTATCTGCCTCACGGTGTGCATCACAACCACATTTTGGACATTTTACATTTATCCAGTCTGTCGCACGCGAAAGCGGGCTATCACCGTTGTGTGGGCGATAATCATCAATCTTTGGCAACTCTAACGGCAAGTCTTTTTCACTCAAAGGCACAATACCGCAGTTTGGACAATTTATGATAGGAAATGGCTCGCCCCAGTAGCGTTGGCGGTTAAACGCCCAGTCTTGCATTTTGTAGTTAACTTGTTTTTGCCCCTTGCCGATACTCTCCAAAAATTCCAAAATTTTTGCTTTTGCATCAGCAATGTTTAGCCCGTTTATAATATCACTATTGATATGCTTACTATCTTCGGTAAAGGCGTTTTCAGTGATATCGCCTTCGAGTACTTGTATCATTTGCTCGTTATGTTTCTTTGCGAACTCATAATCGCGCTCATCGTGCGCAGGCACAGCCATAACAGCCCCAGTACCGTAGTTTATCACAACATAATCAGCAACATAAATAGGTACGCGCTTGTTGTTGATAGGGTTTATTGCATACAAGCCATCAATTTTTACACCAGTTTTATCTTTGTTTACTTGCGTACGCTCAAATTCAGTTTTGTGCTTTACTTGCTCCAAATATTTGGTAATTTCAGCATAATTTTTGATTTTTTCTTTGTATTTTTCGATAAAAGGGTGTTCGGGCGCAATCGCAAGGTATGTCACCCCATAAATCGTGTCGCCACGAGTTGTAAATACTTGCAAACTGTCATCGGTGTCGGCTAGGTCAAAAGTAATCTTCATACCCTCGCTACGCCCTATCCAGTTGCGTTGTGCAGTCTTTACATTTTCTGGGTAATCTACTTTATCTAGTAAATCTAGCATTTTATCTGCATAAGCGGTAATTTTTAAGAACCAAACCTCCCTTTCCTTTTGCTCGACTTGCGAACCACAACGGTCGCAAACTCCGTTTTGAGAGTCCTCATTTGAAAGAGTCGATTGACAAACAGGACAAAAGTTTACCAAACATTTACTCTTGTATGCCAAACCTTTTTCGTACAATTTTAAAAAAATAAATTGAGTCCATTTGTAGTAGGCTGGGTCGGTCGTATTTATTTCCCTAGACCAGTCATACGCTCCACCAAGTTTGATAAATTGCTCTTTAAATCTTTCGATATTGTTATCAGTCGAAACGCGAGGGTCGATACCCATTTTAAGTGCAAAATTTTCGGTAGGCAATCCAAAAGCGTCCCAACCGATAGGTTGCAACACATTATATCCGCAAAATCTCTTGTAACGCGCGTTTATATCAGGCATAATGTAGCATTTTGCGTTACCTATATGAATACCCTTTGCAGTTGGCCCAGGGAACTCAGACAACGCAAAATACTTGTTTGGCTTGTCCTCTTTTACCTCAAAACTTTTGTGGTCTTGCCAATATTTTTGCCATTTGTTTTCAATAGCCTTGAAATCGTAATTTGCCATAGCATACTCCTAAAAAATGTATTATTTATATTTTACATAAACCCCGCAAAAAAGTCAATAAATTAACTATTTTTTGTGCTTTTTATTTTGTAAGTAACTTAATTTTTGATATTCAATTTTCAATTATGAAATAATATGCTATAATAAATTTGAAGTTAATATTTATTTTTGAGGTACAAAATGGCAAGGTGCAAGTGGTGCAACGAAAAAAACGAAAAATATATCTATTATCACGACCACGAGTGGGGCAACCTAAATTTAGATGAAAAATATTTGTTTGAAATGCTAATTTTAGAGAGTTTTCAAGCGGGGCTTTCGTGGGAGTGTGTGCTAAACAAACGAGAGGCGTTTCGAGAGGCTTATGAAAATTTTGATATAGATAAAGTTTGCAATTTTGATGAACAAAAAACACAAAAATTAACCGAAAATTCTTCAATGATTCGCAATAAATTAAAAATTCGCGCTAGTGTCAACAATGCAAAAATTTTTAAACAAATTCAACAAGAATTTGGCAGTTTTAAGGCATATTTACTATCTTTTTGCCAAAATAAAATCATTTACGAACACAATAAAACTCAAAACTCACTTTCCGATAATATTTCGCAAGACCTAGTAAAACGCGGTATGAAATTTGTCGGCACGACTATAATTTACGCTTATTTACAGGCAATCGGTATCATAAATTCACACGAACCTGAGTGCTTTCTTTTTAGAGAAAATTAACCAAAAAATACAAAAAAATTCAATAAAAAATCATTATTTAAAAATTGTAATTTGTGTATATAAAAAATTCCCTTTGTCTATAATGAAAGTATGGAATTATTTAGAGGATACGGCTATGCGCCGAACACAAAAGGTAGTTTAGCGAAATTTTTAAGCGAATATTTTTTGCATAACGATATAGTTTTGCTTTGTTTGGGTACAGACAAATTAGTTGGCGATTGCCTTGCCCCATTACTCGCTGAAAAATTAAGGCAAAATGAATTTCCTTTTTATATTTACGGTGGACTTAATGCACCAATAACCGCTCAAAACGCACAGTTTGCATATGAATTTATCCGCACAATTCACCCAACTAGCAAGATTATTTTAGTCGATAGTATGGCCACCACCAAGCAGGCAAATTTGGGCGATATTGTGGTAACAAAAGAATATTTAGGCGCGTTTAGGAACCTCGAAATTTACCCAGATTTGTGTATCTATGGGGTCACAAGTTTGCTTCACAACAACCTACTCAACTGCGCAAGGCTTCGCAATGTGGAGTTTTTGGCGAATTTAATTTGCAACTCTATTTTTTATGCTTATGAAATGAAAAAATCAATTTTACAAGATAAAAAATCAAATTTTTCGACTTTTTCCCACTAAAAACACTAATTTTTGGCAAAATTTTAAATAAATTTGTGTATTCGTTTGACTTTTAATTTTGGAATATATTAAAATTAGAATAAACATTTTATCGGTGCATAATTTTTGATTAACTTTGCAAAATAATTTTAGGGGGATTTATGTTAGGAAAAATCAAAAATGCGCGTTTCGGCGTGCTAATGGGTATGATAATTTCGGGCGTGTTGATAATTGCGCTTGTATGCGTATTATGCTTGCAACCAAAAATTGACACAGGGCTAAATATCGACCGCACAACGGACAACGGACAGACAGAAGTGCTACCAGTAATTGATGAATCTTACACGCCTAGCAAAAACGCAAGCACTACTGACTATCCTACCACTGGTACAAAACAAGGCACTATCACAGTTGATACTGATTCAAGCAGTAATACCACCCTTACCGCCACGCCTCTTGATGATGGAAATAATAAATATGTATTTGCGTACTGGCAAAAGGGTAATGTGAAAATTTCAGGTGATGCAACTATCAAGGTTACAAATTATTCTTCTGGTACTTATACCCCTGTATTTATTGCAGAAACACTAAACGGAACTGCTACAAACAAAGTACACCGTGTAGATAACCTTTCTTCTTCCATTAGCGAATACCTAACATCAGCCAACAAGTATGGCGCTGGACATATTTTTATCCTTAAACAAGATATTACATTTACTGGCACATTTACCCCGTTAGGCACAAACACAAGTGGCGCTACTCCAACAGGTTTTGCTGGAATTATTGATGGCGCTGGACACAAACTGATAAACTTTAAAGCACAAATTAGCGGTACCGCTCAAACATATTTCGGCGGAATTGTATGTCACCTTAACGGTGGAGTCATCAAAAACTTAACTATTGCTAGTGGTGAAGTTACCGCAACCAGCAGTAACCATGTTGGCTCTTTTGCTGGACAAGTAACAAACGGATTGATTTCGCGTTGCGCAAACTATGCTAAAATTACAGGAAAAAGTAGCGCAGGTTACGCCGCTGGTATTGCCTCAATCGTATCAGGTAGCGCACACACAAGTGCATTCTACTACAACTACAACTACGGCTCAATTACCGCCAACTATGTAGGTGCAATCGTGTACTCAAACGGCACAGCGTCTAGCCCTAACGCATATCTAATCAAAAATGTAAACCTAGGCAGTTTCCAAACAACAACTTAATATATTTCAATAAAAAGCACCGAAAGGTGTTTTTTTTATTGGAGCAAAAGTTTCTATTTTGCTTTTCATTTAATCAAATTTAATATTTAATTAAATTTTAAAATAAACTAAGATTAAATAACTTATCTTGATTTTTGGCATCATATTTCCTTTTATTTAAAGCATATAATGTATAAAAATTTTTAGGGAGATAAAATGCAGGGAAAAGACAACATTGCAACTGAGAAAATCGTAAAACACACGCAACACAAACTAGTGTGTGATAACCGCCGTTTATTGTGTATTACGGGCGTGGAAAAGGCTAGCGAGGCAAGCCCTACCCACTTTTCTTGTGTGGTAATGGGGCGAGAATTGCAAGTCGATGGCAAAGATTTGCAAGTAAACAAACTCGATGTAAACGAAGGCGTTGCCGAAATTGAAGGCGAAATCGATGCGATAAAGTACGCCCAAGAGCGCAAAAGTATCTTTAAGAGGTTGTTTCGATAATGCTTTATGCAACACTCGGGCAAGGCTGGCTATTTTTGCTAATGTTACACCTAGGTATTTGTGTGGCGCTTTTCGATGAAATATTTAGAATTTTGCCCGCAATGTGTAAGCAAATTTTGTTAAAAAGCAATATAAAAAAATTACTAAAAAATACAAACCAAAATGCTCCAAAAATATCTTTTTTGCCACAACAGAAATCTAACAACAACACAAAAAAATCTATTGCGCCCGCTATTTTAAATAACCTCAGCGTATGCGCACGCGTGATTTTTGCGGGAGCGATTTGTTATGTTGGTATGCTCTTTCTAAACTACGGCGCGGTTAGATTTTATCTAATTTTGGCATTTATTGTAGGGTTTTGGCTAGAACGAATTTTCATTGCAAAAGGTGTGTTATTTTTGCTCAAAAAAGTGTACAATAATACAAAAAAGGAGCAGAAAGATGAAACAAACTTTAAAGTTTAAAACAATCTTTTGCGGTATAATCTTGCTTTGTGTAGTACTTTTTACCATATTAATTTCGCAATTTTTCACCCTTTCGCAACAACGCTCAAAATTAGCAAATTTACAAAACTACCACAACCAACTTGCGCAAGAAATTGAACAAGCAAAAAGCACACTTACGCAAGTTTCTAGCGAAGAATATCAAGAGCAAAACGCTCGTAAAAAAGGTTACGGCTACCCGCAAGAAAAACGATTTTTGCAAGAAAAATAACCCTCTTTACCACTACTTTTTGCCCCAAATTTGCCCGAAAAACAACTTTTTTACAATTTTTTGGTAATATTACTTGACATTTTGCATATAATGTAATATAATTAAAATGTATCGCGGGGTAGAGCAGTTCGGCAGCTCGTTGGGCTCATAACCCAAAGGTCGGAGGTTCAAATCCTTCCCCCGCTACCAATAATGCTCAGGAAGTGTAATATGGTATTATTCCCTAAGTTTTACTTCTAATGAGTTAAGTAAAAATAGCCTATCCTAGGCTGTTTTTTATTTGCTAGGCATTTACAAATTATCTTTTTTATAAATTAATGTTTTAGGTATTGACTTTTTGGGTGAATTTGCGATATAATAATACTAACCTAGTTTTAGGTGGTAGATTTTATCTACAGCTCTTTTAGGGCTTCTCACTAATATTGTTTTAGTGTGTTAATTTGGGCTTAAGGCTCAATTGGTAAGTACTTTGTGCTTACCTTTTTTATTTACTTATTAATGAATTTATTTTAGGTTGACAAAAATCAAATTGTATGTTATAATTCCCAATAGAGAGTGATTAACTCGGCATCATTAGACGCCTGGGTTCCCACAGACTTGGGTATTGCGCAAGCAATCACCGTGGCACTCTCTCTTTATTAAATATAGCAGATGATTGCATTTGTTATATTTTTTTATTTTAAACTTTTAATGGTACTTGACATTTTTTGCAATATTACTTATAATAAACACTGCCATCGCCCTTATGAAAGGGAGTCACGGAAAAATTTCGCGTGGCCGAGAGAGAACATTGGCTTTTAGTGGAGGCTTTCTAAACTCCTGCAAAACTTGTAGGTGTTTTTTATTTATTTAAAAAATTGGCTAAACAAATTACTGATTACAAAATAAAACACCACTAAAAATGAAGGAAACTCCAAAAATAGTAGTGTTTTAGTGATGTAATTATATTATTTAGTTAAAAAAGCGTTTGATTTCGGCTTCAGCCGTTTCAGGTGAGTCACTACCGTGAATAAGGTTCTCACGGTCGTTGCAACTGTAATCGCCACGAATTGTACCAGCAGGGGCATCGAGATATTTTGTTGGTCCCATAAAGTTACGCATACCTTTGATTGCGTGTTCGCCCTCAACAATCATACCCACAACAGGGCCACTAGTCATATACTCTTGCACCTCAGGGAAGAATGGTCTATCTACGATATGTGCGTAATGCTCACGCAACTGCGCCTCAGTCAAAGTAAACATTTTCATATCTACTATTTTAAAACCTTTTTTCTCAATTCTTCCGATAATCTCCCCCATCAAGCCTCTGCGTACTGCATCAGGTTTGAGCATAATATATGTTCTCTCCATTTCCATTATTGTATTCTCCTTAAAATCTTGATAATATAGAATACCACATTTGCAGTCAAAAATCAAGTAATTAAATAGCGAAAAGCCTTTTGTTTTCTTCAACAAAAAAATAATACCTATCCCCCCCACCAGCAAAGCAAATGTATTTTGATAAAACCATATTTATAATAGAAAAATATTTTTACTCATTTCACATTATTTTAACAGAACTACTTACATTGTTTATGTGAGTATTTATAAAAAATATCACTAAGTAGCCATTTTTTGCGACTTACTATACAAATTTATGGTGTATAGTGTAATTTTTAAGCGCAATTCATTTTTATTTTAAAAATTAAAAAAGCCTACCATTTGAATAAGTAACGCGCCGAAACGCATAATATTATACATTTGATAGACTTCTTTTTTTCTACTTTGAATTTATTACATTTTGCAAATTATTGATAAAAATTATGATTTTAAAAGATTTTGTTGGAATGTTGCAATTTGTTGTTGCATTGCTTCTTGTTCGGCAATTGGCATAGTCTTGAAAGCATCAATACGCTCTTTTACAGCAGTCATAGTTTGGTCGTATAATGTTTTTGCTGTAGTCTTGATTGTTTCTAACGCTTGTTTGCAAGTTTCTTGCAATTCTTTTACGAACGCTTTGAATTGTTTGTCCAACTCTGCTTTCTTTTCGTTGTATGTCTTTACAGCGCTGTCATACACATCTTTCAGCCTAGCCTTGGTAGCCTCAGAAGCAGATTCGTAAGCATCTTTTGCATTTTCCATCGCACTGTCTGCAATAGCCAAGATTGTGTTGTACAATGTGTTGAATTTAGTGGTCAACTGGTTACGAGCCTCAACTGTGATTTGGTCCAAATCGTTTGCTGTAGTTTTAGCATATTCAAGCAATTCAGCAGTTGTCTTGTTTGCGTAATCTTTCGCATTTGCGCCCATATTGCTCAAAGCGCCCTTGATGTCATTGCTAACTTGTGCAACTGCACCAGCGAACACACCATTGTCGCTAAAATACTTGTTTACAGCATTTTGTGCCTTTTTCGCTAACTCTTGATAGTCAGCAGTTGTTTCAGCAGAAATTTTGATTTCTACCTTAGTAGATTTGCCAGATACAGGGACATTAGTTGTACTGCTGTTCATTTTGTCCATTTCGTTCGCCACTTGCGCAAACTTTTCAGCAGCCACCTCAGCCTTTAATCCCATAAATGATACATTTGCTAGCAACTTTTCGCCATCTGCATTTAGCGCAACCTCTGCAACTACCTTGTTGTTGCCGTCAAGCACAACTTGTACGCTTGGGTTTGTGGACATTTCCATTACAGCCTTTGGTTGAGCGTTTTTATTGCCCAAAACCACCAAAATCACGATTGCTGCAATCAATACAACAGCCATAACGCCCAAAAGTATATACTTAGACTTCATATTGCCCGCACTTTTTTGCTTTTCAGCCATTCTTTTTTCCTCCTTGTTAAATTTATACGCATATTATACCAGTTTTTTGCCCAAAAACAAAATATTTACAACAAAGTTTTTAAATTTAACGCTTGATATATTTTTGTCTAAAAATCTAACAACCACTAGACTAAATAACTAAAAAATCGAAATTAAAAATCTACCAGCATTTTCCCCTACCTTTTTAACAAACTCACAAAATATGGTTGACATTTTCCCGCCTTTAAGTTATAATGAACTTATACCCACAAACAAATATGCTACTGTGGCTCAGCGGTAGAGCACTGCCTTGGTAAGATTTGAAATGCCTAAAATTACCGACTTAAAAACTTAATAAATTAGCCTATTTTTATAGATATGCTACTGTGGCTCAGCGGTAGAGCACTGCCTTGGTAAGGCAGGGGTCACGGGTCCGATTCCCGTCAGTAGCTCCACTTATTAAAAGTCGCTAAAACCCTTTATTTCCCTAGGGTTTTGGCGATTTTTTATTCTCATTTTTTAACAAAAATTTTAAGCCTAAAAAATATTTGCTGTCAATTTTTGGTGCAATTGCTGTCAATATTTGCTCCATAAAAAAGGCCGATAGTCAAAAAATCAACTATCGGTCTAATTCTTTCGTAAACTCTCTAAAACTGGTACATTTGCTGTCAATTGCTGTCAAAATGTTGATGATATAACTCAATAAATTTATCAACAGCAGCTTCATAGTAAAAGCACTGTTTCGCACTTTTTTTATTATTTGGATTTAAATGCCTAATCTTGCAAAGTGTGTTATCTTCTTTTATCAATTTATTTATTTCGTGAAATTTTGGATTTTGTTTTATTGTATTATCTTTATCCAATATTTTTTTAACATATTCTTTATATTCCAAATCTGGTAAAATTTCCTCAACTGATTTAATTGCTGGAGCATTAGGGTCATCCGTTAGTCTATATGCTTTATAAACTGGTATGGCTTGTTTGTTTTGTTGATTTATTGCAGCAATGATATCGGCATTGGAAATATTTCTTACACTAGTAAGTAATGTATCAAATCCAACTATTATCGGTTCCTGAATATCGTTATCATTCAAATCCTTAATACATTTTATTATTGCAGACACAAAATCATTATTCACACTATCATAATTTTTATTTAAAAAATCAACAGGATTAAAAGGGATATTAAAACCTATTGGTAAAATAAACAAACTACTTTCTTTTGTTATATCTTTATTAAAATATTTATCTAAAAAATTATTATAATTTATGACACTTCTGCTTAATAACATATATATTGCGGGGTTTAATTCTTCCTCGAAATAGTGAACATTTGTGTTTCTATATTGTTCAATTAAATCAAGATTTGCAAAAGTAGCGTTAAAAGTTTTTGGTCCTTCTTTCGTATTTATATCATCATTTACAAGTGTTAAAGCTTTTGAAAATCTAATTGTATGTTTTTTATCATCTTTTTCGTATATTTTTGAATTGGATATATATTTGTATATATATGCCTTTAACAGCAATTCCCAAGCGTTTATAATTAACATTGATACCGTTGGATATCTATATAAAAATTGTGGTTTATTATGAATTTCAACAGCAGAAAAAATCGCTGATTTTGAAGCATTTAGTAGACTGTAAACCACATTCTTTTTTTTTCTCATTTAAACCTCTTAAACAAGAAAAATTTTATCATTTTTTATGATTTTTTGCAATACTTACATCTCAAAATCTTTTTCTTTTCTCTTTTTCTTTCTTTCAAGTTCTTTTATCATTAGGTCTATTTCTTCGTCAGTTAGTTCATCTTCTAAGTTATCATTTGAATACATATTTTCTTCATTTGATTCTCGTTCTTGTTCGTGCTCTTGAATTTTCGTGTTTAATCTATCAGTCGCTTCTCTTACATATTCGCTATTAACAGTATTGTAGACAGTGATTGTAGTTTTCACATCACGATGTCCTAAAAGTTGTTGAATTACTTTCGGATTTTCGTTAAGTTCAAACAACATATTCGAAAAAGTATGTCTAAGTCAATGAAAATGTATGTGATATTTACTTAAACCATTTCTTCGTTTAAACCTATCAAATATAACTCTTGTTCCGTAATAAGTCCTATAACTTCCATTATCATTAGCAAACACAAATGATGTTGGTGCAGTTAAAATCGCTGTTACATTTGGATTGGTTTCTTGTCTTTTACTTTGCTTTTCATTCCATTGTTTTAAGGTTTCTAAGACAATATCAGTAACAGGAATATCTCTAACACTGCAAGCAGTTTTCGTATCACCAATAACTGTTGTGCGGTCTTTAACATTACCTTGTTCATCAAACTTTAAAGTTTGAGTAATGGCTCGTTCTATTTTTATTGTTTTATTTGCAAAGTCAATGTTTTTCCATTTAAGTGCTAAGGCTTCACCAATACGAAGCCTAGCAAACATTAAAGTAATACAAAGTGGCTTAATAAAGTTTGCTTCATCTTTATTTAATGTACCCAAAAATTTATCTCTTATTTCAGGTGGCAAGGCTTTGTATCTTTCATCACCATCTTCTTCATAAACATTTCTTTTACCTTTAACCTTTACTTTCAAGGTTGGATTGGTGTATATCCATTTATTTTCAAAAGCCATCACTATTGCTCAAAATCGCAATAATAATTGCAATTTATATCGCTTTTCGTTCTGCTTTTCCTTTCCCCAAAAATTCTTGTAAACAAGTATTTTCGGGGAACCACGATAATTTATAAAATCATACTCTACATCTCAAAATCACTAGATAAATAGCCTTCATCTATGAGTGTTTTAATTCGCATTTCTTCAAGTTTTCTCATATAGTCTTGAAAGCACTTAATTGCTTCATATTCACACTTTGAATTTAGATACATACAATGTTCGAGTTCTTTCCAAAGTTTGTCTTTTTGCATTCGCTTTTGGACTACATATTTTGCGTTAAGTTTTAATCTTTCAATCTCTTGACCTTTCAAATTTTTAGCACTTTCAATCACCAAATTTCCAAGTCTGCGATACAAATCTTTTGTATATTTTTCACTCAAATTCTGTTGTGGTTTGTCCACACCATTACGCTTGCAATAACTATCTACCAGTTTTTGTTTTTCGCTTACAATGTCATCAAAATCATTTTTGTAAATGCAAATATCAACATTGTGAGAGATGATATAGTTTGAAATGTTATCAATATTTGGTTTTAGTTTTCGCATATTATCAGAGTCGTAAAATGTGTGTCCTTGCTTTGGAAATTGATTTGCTAAATCTAACAGCATTTGCTTTAATTTAAGCCCAAAAACACCTCTTAATCGCTCTTTAACACTCTTTGTTAGTCTTAACCTAATTTCTTTCTCACGAGCCTTAAAATCGGTTGCAGAGAGTTCAATATTGACTATCAAACTTGTCCTTAAACTTTTCAAGTGCTCGCTTAAAAATCTCATACTCATCTTGACTATAAACTCTTATCATATATTGAGTTTTCGAATCTTTTGTTTTAATTCTAGCCATTTTAGCCTCTTAATTATTTACTAGTCTTTCTATGTAGTAGGAAATTTCGCAAAAGGGCAAATCTTGTTTGCACATTTTGAGATATTTCCGCCCGTACCAAAAATTCGCAGAATTTTTACATCTCTTTCTATTTCTAATTAAAGGGGCAATGATCTTTTTGTTTGCTTTTACATTTGTTAATCCTCCTTTTGTTTGAATTTTGTTTTCGACTTTTTTACATTTCAGCACCTCCTTATTAAATATTTTCACATAGTCGTTCGGACAACATTTGTCTGTTCGGGAATGTTTTTTACACAAATATCTTACAATTCTCGCATTATCACCATTTGATAATGCGGTATTATTTTTTTACAATTTTACATTTGTCGCTGGTTCACCATTTGACCCATCGAAAAATTTATTTTTCTTAATTTAAAAGTGTCGATAGTTCAATGGGTGACCTATCGGGAAACTATTTTGTGATTTTATTTTATCACTCCCGTGTGTTCACCATTTGAACACTCGGGGAATATTTTTATGTAAAAATTTTATCAATTTCAAGAGTTCACCATTTGAACTCTTCAAAAAAATTTCACAACAAAAAAAATAACCCAACGATAGTTGAGTTATTTTAGAGTAAAGTTATTTAGTTTTGTTTCCCTTCATATATAAGGACATTTTTTATCAAAAAATTAAGGCAGTAAATTAAAAAAGTGAAATTATTTTAAAAAATATTTTCATTAAAATTCGATAATTTAGTATTGCTTTAATTAAAACACTTTCAAAGTTTTTAATACTAACAACAGTTTCTTATTTGCTTATATTTGCATCTGTTAATAATTTTAGATAAACGAAATGATATTGTAATATTTTGCAATTCATTTCCTAAGTTCGTTATTTTTAGAATATTTAAGCATTTGAGATTTGGAAAGTGATTTGCCATACAAGGCCAGTATCAACTAATGTTGTATTTCCTTCTTCACCTTCTTCAACCATTATCTTCATATTTAACACTAGATAATCTCCATATAGATTTCCTGAAAGTATTGTTTCTTCTAGGGGAGCACCATTTTTGTCTGCAATATAAATTTTTATAGAATCTGCTTCTTTTTCATTATAGGTGTATACATATGGTTGACCTGCTGTAATTAGATCATCAAAACTGCCTGGACCAAAATCACATGTTCCTGATATAGTGTTATTATCTGCACTTGCTATAGCAGTTGCTATTGTTCCTGTTTGTGTGTAGTTTCCATTGCCATCGTCGGTATAACCTAAATTTGCTAATTTTATTGAATTAGTCATTTCATAAATTTCGGAATAATTTGATATGTCAACATTGTTTTCGTTTATAACAGCCATATTTACAAATACAGAACTCTTCCCACTGATATCTGATTTTTCTAGGGTATCATCTACTATTGTCACAGTTACTGTTAATTTATCTGCATACTCTGTATGGTTTAAATGTCCATCATTAGTCAATGTTACACCATCAGAATTCTGATAACTAGTATCTACACTTGCACTCATCAACACTATTGAGTATGTGCCAGCTACACCATTTTTTAATTCATTCTCTACAGTTGTACCACCTTGGTAATCCCTTTCTATTGACCAAGTGAGGTCTAATCCTTTTGAATTTGTAAGCCAGCTGTTAGAGTCTGAGAATTGTGCCAACCAATCAGTTTTTGTATAAGTTTTAGTCTCGATTGCAAGCTGTGAATTTGTGCAATCTATTGTTCTTGAGATAATTTCAAAGATTACTGTAGTCTCACCATAAACTATTGTATAGTTTCCTGATGTGCAAGTTATTATTGCCGTTGCTTGATAAATTCCAGCTGCTAGAATGTTTGAGTTATCTATTGCAGTAAATGTGTCACTTGCAGGAGCTTTATATTTTGTGAGCAGCGAAACAGAAAATTGTTCTGTTGGGGCTTCGCTTAAATTAGCCGAAAGTGTAATTGCCTCTGTTGGAGCAAAAAGTATGGTTGAATCTAACCATGGATTAATCGTTACGCCACCCCAAGAGATAGTGCCATAATATTGTGCTTGTTTTATTCTCCATTCTTTGGTTAGTTCTGTAACTACGTCTGTTGAACCATAAACACAAATTTGATGGTTTGGATCACAACTTAATGTAGCAATGGTTTTGTAGTAACCCGCATTTTGAGGTGATACAATAATTTCACTGCCATAATTATTAGCCTCGGTTTGGTTATAGTAAGTTTGTAAACTTGCAGTAACCTCATCATTTCCGGTTGCAAATTCAACTTCAACTGGATAAGTTATATCATAAGTTATATCACTTTCATTATATATGAAAGAATTGTTTCTGTAGAAATACCAATTAGGGTCTATATAAATTGTAACTTTGTTTACGATAACAGTAACTTGAATATCTACAGAGTTGTAATTGTTATAATTTGGAGTGTAAGAAATAGTTTTTGTATAAGTGCCGGCAGAAAGAATTTCATTGTCATTACTTTCTAAAACTGAATAGTCTGAATAGCCCAAGTTTTCTTGAAGCCAATAAACAGAAGATTGTGTTAAATTAATTGTATTTATAATTGAAGAAAGTGTGAAATTCTCGCTATAACTAACCTCAAAAGCAATATTGTTTGCTGTGTCTATCCCTTCATAATTTGGAGTGGTTTTTACAATGGTAAAACATAGACTAATTTCATCTCTAGTAATTTCATCTCCATTATTATATTTATAATTAGAGTAAGCGTTTTCTTTGGCTGTTAAAACAATATCTGAGGTTCCAACATCAGTTAAATTGCCATTACGTAAAGTAATATCAAAGTATGTTGAAAGAGTTGAATAATCTGGTGCTAATAATTCTTGCAAAGTAAATTCAGTTCCTGTGTATTCACAATTATTTTCTGACAAAGCGATGTCAGCCTTATTAAATGTTAATTGCACTTTGTTTATTCTTAAAGTCAAATTTAGTTCTTCTTCATTCGATGTTGTATATTCATTGCTATTTGCGATGAATTTATGATTTGAATCGGTTGTGAAATTATAATAATAATCTCCAGCATTTGTATAAGAAGTGTCGTTTGAAACTTCAATATAATTAGCGTGTGATGATAGGTTGTATGAGTTGCCGTTGTAAGTAACTTCATAAATATTCTTGTTTTCGTTGTTTTGAGTTAAACCTGTACTAACAAGAAAATCTGCAAGAACTATTGGCTTTTTAGTAATTTGCCAATTTATATCAAAAGACCCTGTAATGTTAGCATTATTGGATTCAAGTTTTAAAGTGTATTCACCCGCATTTGTTTGAGCGGAACTTTGGCTAGTTAAAGCCACTCTAAGATTATTTTCAGTCATAAATGTTTGGATCGCTGAAATAGAAGTGAAATCAATTACTTCGCCTGTATAAACAGGATTTTCAAAGCTAGGAGTAGTTAAATCTAAGGATTGTTCATCAACTACAACATTATAAATATTTGATTTAGATTGATAGTTTACTGATATCTCATATGTGCCAACTGAAGCTGTGCCGGTTGGCAAATTTGAAGTATCTAAAGTAAAATCGCTAACATTTGTTTCGCTATCGTCCGAATAATGAGCGGTTACCACAAAGTCACTTTTTGAAATTTGTATTTTCTCACCATAGACATAATTAAACTGAGAGCCATCATAATGACTATGTGAAATGACATTACTTGTAATACTAGTTAAAGTTTTTGATGGAGAAGAATTTTCTCCACAAGCTGTTAAACAAAATGCTCCTGTTAAAATAAAAGCAAAAGCAAGAATAATACTATAAAATTTCTTTTTCAATTTTCCTTTCCTCCCTTATTACATTACACATTTATCTATGTATTAAATATGTAATTATGTTATCACGAAACAAATAAAAAGTAAAGTATATCGGCAATAATCAATAAAATTGCAAAAAAACATGGTGAGGCCCACTAGAATTTGGCAAGATTTTTGAATGCAGTTAACTTGTATCGCAAATATTTATTATTTGTTTTTTCTTTTTTATTGCATATTGAAGTGCTTTGTAAGCACCACTTTGCTCGGTGTGATTTACATAGAAAACAACAAAATCACTTAAGTGTTAAAGTTGTTTAATTAGCCCATATTTGCCCAATCCTCCTTTTGATGATAATTTTCTGTCCACACTATTTTCTTGTCATAATGGCTTGATTTTGACTTTACACCTCCTTTTATAAATTTCTCACAACAAAAAAAGAAACCACAAATTGATTTCTTAATTGTTCAACCTTCTAAAACGGCCGGAATAAGTTTTGCAATCACGACTTTATAAACTTCACCGACACTCAAAATTCTTTTCTTTATTAAATTTTCTTTTCTTATCTAACAAGTAAAGAATAATTAAAAATTATATTTATAAATAATATGGGAGTGAGAAGTGGGTAATGCTTTTTCTTGTTGGAGAAATCAGATTGATGAAACGATTTACTTGTTAACAATACCATCATATTTTTTTCTTTGTTAGAGAACTATAATGCCCTTCAAAAAAATTCTCCCTCTATAATGTTAACCACTCGATATTCAAAATCGTTAACCCCTTTTGAGCCGTTTGTTCAAAAAAAGTTTAAAAAACTTAAAAATTTTTTATACCTCTCTATAATGTTAACCACTCGTTTTCTAAAATCGTTGCCCATTTTTTTGCCACTTTTAAAAAAATTTCTCTAAATTTTTTTAATCCCTTCACTTTATTAACTACATATTTTTCCAAATCGTCAGGGTATTTTTCAAAAATTTCATTAAAAAAGTAAGAATTTTTTGTTAAAATTCAAATTTTTCTATTAACGCAACAAAAAGCACCCAATCAATTAAGATTGGGTGCTTATGTTCACTCTAAAAAATCAATTTGAAGTCTTATTTTAAGTGTTTATTATTAAGATACCTATAAATGGTGCCTCTATTGACATGACATTTTTTTGCAATATTAGTAATACTTTCACCATTACTTAACATCTGTTCAATAAAAGTCTCTCTTCCGGATAATTTAGTATAAGAAGAACATCTACCTTTTGGTCTTCCCAAAACAATGCCTTCATCTTTTTTCCTTGCCAAGGCTTCCTTTGTTCGTTGACTTATCAAATTTCTTTCAATCTCCGCACTTAACCCAAACGCAAAGGCTAATACCTTGCTTTGGATGTCATCTCCTAGTCTAAAATTATCTTTTATAGTCCAAACTCTACAATTCTTTTTCATACAAATATTTAATATTTCCATTACCATAAATAAACTTCTTCCAAGTCTAGAAATTTCAGTGCAAACCAATATATCATTTGCTTGTAATTTCTTTAAAAGTTTTCCTAATTGTCTTTTATCATAATTTTTGGTTCCGGAAATTGTTTCCTCTATCCAAGAATCTGCGTTCAGATTTTGTAATTTTAAAAAATTATTAATTTCAAATCTCTGATTTTCGACTGTTTGTTTATCAGTGCTTACTCTTATGTATCCGTAAATCATATAATTACCTCCAAACATATATTATATCAAAAAAATAGGAGCAATTATATTGAACAAAATAGAGTTTTTTCAATATTTAAAAACAAGGATGATAATTGGACTATACTAACACCAA